>NZ_NEVM01000005.1:307264-614529 GCF_002261225.1 Bordetella genomosp. 10 | reverse complement strand
AGCGCCGTGGTCGGCTCGTCCGCGATCAGCAGCCTGGGTTCGAGGGCCAGCGCCATGGCGATCATGGCGCGCTGCCGCTGGCCGCCCGACAATTCGTGGGGATAGGCGCGCGCGGCCGCGGCGGGATCGGGAATGTGCACCGATTCCAGCAGCGCCAGGGTGCGCGCCTGGATTTCCCCGCGCCGCAACGCGGTGTGGGCGCGGAACACCTCCGCGATCTGGTCGCCGATGGTGCGCAAGGGGTTGAGCGCGGTCATCGGCTCCTGGAAGATCATGCCGATTTCCTTGCCGCGCAGCCGGCGCAGACGCTCCGGGCCTGCCGCCAGCAAGTCCTCGCCTTCCCAGACGATGCGTCCGCCGCAGGCCTGTACGCCTTCGGGCAGCAAGCCCATGATGGCGCCGGCGGTCATCGATTTGCCGGAGCCGCTTTCGCCCACCACGCAAAGGATCTCGCCCGCGCGCACCTCCAGGTCGACGTCGGCGAGCGCGTGTGGGCGGTCGGCGCCGGCAGGCAGCGCGACGGTGAGATTGCGGATGGAAAGCAGGGCGGTCATGGCAGGGCGTGGTTCAGGAGAAATGGGGGCGCTCAGAGGCGCTGGCCGCCGGTGGCGTCGATGCGCTGGCCGGTCACCCAGCGTCCGGCGTCGCTGGCCAGGAAGGCCACGATGTCGGCGATGTCGCCGGGCTGGCCCACGCGGCCCAGGGCGACGGTCCGCGCGATGGCCTTGGCCGTTTCGGGGTCGCGCGCCCGCGTGTTGAGGTCGGTGGCGGTGGCGCCGGGCAGCACGGCATTGACGGTGATGCCGCGCGCGCCGAGATCCGCCGCCAGCAGCAGCGTCAAGGCTTCCAGGCCCGCCTTGGCCGGCGCATACACGCTCATCTCGGGATAGGCGGCCCGGGTGCCCATCGAGGAGATATTGACGATGCGGCCGCCGTCGCGCAGCACGGGCAGCAGTTTCTGGATCAGGAAGAAGGGCGTCTTCAGGTTCACCTGCAGGACCCGGTCGAAGTCCTCCGGTTTCACGTCCGCGATGCGGGCGCGCAGGCCCACGCCGGCGTTGTTCACCAGGATGTCCAAGGCGTCGGCGCCGGCGTCGCGCAGGATGGAAGCCAGGCCCGTCGCCAGCACGTCGTATCCGTCCGCCGCGGCAAGGTCCGCGGCCACGGTCCAGGCCTGGCCCCCGCGCTCGCGGATCTCCGCGGCCAGCGATTCGGCCGCGGCGCCGGCCTGCTTGTAGTGGATGACGACACGCGCGCCCTGTTCGGCCAGCGCCGCCGCGATGGCGCGGCCGATGCCGCGGCTGGCGCCCGTGACGAGGGCGATCTTTCCGGTCAATTCGAATCGGCTCATGCGGAGACCTCCTTTTCATTGCGGTTCCAGGCCTGCGTGGCCTCGAGTTCGCGCGCCAGGCGCGCCAGGGCATTGCGGTCCACCTTGTTCGTCCCGGCCCAGGGCAGTTCCGGCAGGAAGTGGAAACGGCGGGGGTGTTGATAGGCCGGCCCATGCGCAAGGGCGAACCGCTTGAGCGCGTCCGCGTCCAGCTCGCTGCCGGCGCGGCGCACCACGAAGGCCACGGGGACGTGGGCGCGTTCCTCGTCCGGCAGGGGCACGACGCTGGCCTGGCTGACATCGGGATGGCGCTCCAGCAGTTTTTCCACCTCCACCGGATAGATGTTCTCGCCCGAGCAGACGAACATGTCGTCGGCCCGCCCGACGAAGTAGAAGAAACCGTTCTCGTCGCGCCGCATGACGTCGCCGCTGTCGTACCAGCCGTCCTTCAACACCTGCGCGCTTTTCTCCGGCAGGTTGTGATAGCCCGACAGCACGGCGGGATTGCGCATCAGCAGCACGCCTTCGTCCGCGTTGGGACCGTCCGCCAGGCGCACCTGTGCGGGATCGAGCGGATAGCCGAGCGCCAGGTCAGGCGTGGGAATCCCGTCGGGGTGCGGGCCGAAGACGGCGGGGCCCGCCTCGGTGGTGCCGTACCCGTGGCTGAACTGCGTGCCGGGAAAGGCGTCGCGGATGCGCCGCAGGAGATCCCGCGTCATGGGCGCCGACCCCAGCATCACGCGCTTGAGGGCGGAAAAATCCCGGCCCCGCAGGCGCGCGGGGTCCTTGACGATGCGGGCGAACATGGTCGGCACGGCGGTCAGGATGCTGATGCGGTAGCGCTCCAGCGCATCGACGTAGGCGTCGACGTCGAAAGCGGGCAGGATGACGAGGAGGGCGTGCATGGCGAACGCGCGCTTCGCCATGAACAGGCCGTTCATGTGGAACAGCGGCTGGGCCAGCAGGAAGCGCTGTTGTTCCGGCGGGCGCGGCTGCGACGTGGCCCGCAGGGCCCATAGCTGGCCGGCATGCGTCAGCGGGACGCCCTTGGGCTTGCCGGTCGATCCAGAGGTGTACAGCATCTGGCCGACCTCGTCGGCGGCGGGCCGCACGCTTGCGAAATCCGCGGGCGCGATGCGCGCGGCGAAGCCGTCGGGGCCGTCGTCGTCGAAATCCACCACGGGCACGCTGGCGGCGAAGGCCTCGCGGCGCGGTCCGTCCGTAAAGGCCAGGGCGATGCCGGCGTCCCGCAGGACGTAGTCCAAGGTCTCCCGCGGCTGCTTGATGTTGATGGGCACCGCCACATAGCCGCCGCGCATGATGCCGAAGTAGCTGATCAGGTATTCCGCCCGGTTCAGCGAGGCGATGGCCACGCGGGCGCCGCGCGGCAGTCCCTGGCCTTGCAGCCACCGCGCGACGCCGCCCGCCAGGGCGCGCGCTTCGGCGTGGCTGTAGGTGCGGGGCGGCTCGCCGTTGCGCAGGTCGGCGATGGCGGGAATGTCCAGGGGCAGGGCGGGGTCGTTCAGGTCGCCGAGGTTGTAGAGGGAGTCAGCCATGATGATGCGTGGAGGATGGGGTTTCGGAAGACCGGTTTCAGCGCTTGCGCAGCTTCGGGTTCAAGGCGTCGTTCAAGCCGTCGCCGACCAGGTTCAGCGCCAGCACGACCAGCATGATGGCCACGCCGGGCACCGCGCACAGATACCAGGAAGAGCGGATCAGGCTGCGGCCTTCGCCCACCATGCGCCCCCAACTGGCGACGTTGGGATCTCCCAGGCCGAGGAAGGACACGACGGATTCGTAGAGGATGGCGCCGGCGACCACCAGCGACGCCATGACGATGACCGGCGGCAGCGCGTTGGGCAGGATTTCCCCGAACACGATGCGCAGGGGGCTCAGGCCCACGGCGCGGCAGGCCTGGACGAATTCGCGCTCCTTGAAGGAGAGGAACTCGGCGCGGGTCAGGCGGGCGATGGGCGGCCAGGACACCAGGCCGACCGCCAGCGTGATGTTGCCGATATGCGGGCCCAGCACGGATACGATGGTCAGCACGAAGACGACGTTGGGGATGATCTGGAACAGCTCGGTCAGCCGCATGAGCGCTTCTTCCGTCCAGCCGCCGATCCATGCGGCGGCCGCGCCGACCGTCACGCCGATGGCGGTCGCCGTGGCGGCCGCGACCAGCCCGATCAGCAGGGTGGCGCGCGCGCCGTGCGCGATCATCGCCGCGATGTCGCGGCCCATCGCGTCGGTGCCCAGGGGATAGCGCCATGAGGAAAAAGGCCACGTCTCGGGTGCCGCCACGATGCGCAGCGGGTCGCCCGGATACAGCAGGCCGGCGCACAGCGCCAGCGCCAGCACGATCAGCAGCAGTATGGCGCCGGCCAGCGCGCCGCGGTTGCGGGCGAAGCGGGAAAGGAAGGGGGCCGCGCGGCGGCGGCGCGGGACGTGCGCCGGCGGCAGGGTGACGGTGCGATTCATATCAGCGCGCCTTGATGCGCGGGTCGAGCCGCGCATACAGGATATCGACGAGAATATTGGCCAGGATCACCACCGCCGAGCTGAGGACCAGGATGCCCAGCACGACGGGGTAGTTGCGGCTCATGACGCTGTCGAACAGCACGCCGCCGATGCCCGGCCAACTGAAGACGGCCTCGACCACGATGCTGCCGCCCATGACGGCGCCCAATTGCAGGCCGAACAAGGTCACCACCGGCAGCAGGGCATTGCGCGCGACGTGCCGCAGCACCACGGCGCCGCGCTTGAGGCCTTTCGCGTATGCCGTCCGCACGTGGTCCATGCGGCTGACCTCCAGCATCGAGGCGCGCATGACGCGCGCGTAATTGGCGCTGTAGAACAGCCCCAGGGTCAGCGCCGGCAGCGTCAGGTGATGGAGGATGTCCCATGCCTGCGTCCAGAAGCCTTCGTCCAGGCCGATGGTGACCATGCCGCCGACCGGGAACCAGCCCAGCTTCACGGAAAACAGGATGATGGACATGATGCCCAGCCAGAAGCTGGGCGCGGCGAAGCACAGCACCGCGAAGACCGAGACCGCGGTGTCCCACCAGGTGTTCACCTTCATCGCCGAGACGATGCCCGCCGCCGTGCCCACCACCACGGCGATGGCCAGCGCCGCCAGCATCAGCAGCAGGGTGGCCGGCAGGTGTGCCAGGATGACGTCGATCACGGGCAGGTTGTGGCGGTAGGAATAGCCGAGATCCAGGCGCGCCACCGACGCGACGTACTTGACCAGTTGCATCGCCGGCGGCTGGTCCAGGCCATAGGTCACGCGCAGCCGGTCGATGAGCGCCGGATCGGTGACCTGCTGCTCGGCGGTCATCACGTCGAGGAAGGTGCCGGGCACCATCTGGATCAGGGTGAAGTTCAGGACCACCACGCCCAGCAGCAGCGGGACGGCCTGGACCAGGCGGCGCAGGATGAGACCGAGGATCATGCGCCGGCCTCAGGCGTCCAGCCAGACGTCGTCCAGCGATTCGCCCTGCACGTTGGCGCCGGTGGTGAAGTTGCGCACCTTCTTGCCGGCCAGGGTGTAGGACTGCATTTCCACCAGCGGCACGATGGGCACGTCGGTCGACGCCAGCCTGGCGAAATCGGCGGCCAGTTTCTTGCGCGCCGCGGGGTCGGTTTCGACGGCGAGGCGGCCGACGAGGTCGTCCATCTCCTTGCTCGAATAACCCGTCGCGTTGCGGAACGCCGCGCCCTTGACGATGCCGTCGGTGGTGAAGAACTGCGTGACGGTGGGCACCAGTTCCAGCGGCGCGGTGAAGTTGGAGACCGCGATGTCGTAGTCGTAATCGCCGTAGATGCGCTTGAGCGCGGTGGCGCGGTCGGCGGAATCCAGCTTGACGGCGATGCCGACGTCTTCCAGCGCCTGTTTCAGGTACTGGCCCAGCTTGGCGTTTTCCTCGAACCATGCCGCCGCCAGCAGGTTCACCGTGAAGCGCTTGCCGTCCTTCACCGGCAAGCCGGCGGCGTCCAGCAGGGCGGCGGCCTTGCGGGGATCGAAGTCGTAGCGTGGCACGTCTTCCGTGTGGAACAGCGTGTTGCTGCTGAAGACCGGCGAGGTGGCCGGCTTGCCGCGGCCGAAGTAGATGGTGTCCACGATGAACTGGCGATCGATGGCGTGCAGGATGGCTTGCCGCACGTCCCTGCGCTTGACGATGTCGCGCCGCTGGTTGAACTCCACCGTGACGGTCCAGGCGGAGTTCTCGTAGCCGCGCGTGTCCAGCGTCACCTTGCCGGTCTTGACGAGGCGGTCGATGTCGCGGGCAGGCACGGGGTTGGAGTAGGCCAGCCCCAGTTCGCCGGTTTCCAGCGCGGCGCCGCGCGAGGCGGGGTCGGCCCACCAGCGGATGATCAGCTTGTCGACGTAGGGACGTCCCGCGCGCCAGTAGTTCTCGTTGCGCGCGTATTGCACATGGCTGCCGCGCACCCACTGGCCATACTTCCACGGGCCGGTGCCCACCGGGGTGTTGTTCAGAGGATTGGTGATGATGTCCTTGCCTTCGTACAGATGGCGCGGCAGGACCAGTTGATATTGCCCGGCCAGCATGGACTTCAGGAAGAACTCCGGCGTCGGCCGGTCGAAGGCGATGACCACGGTGTGGCTGTCGGCGGCCTCCACCTTGTTCAAGGCCTTCAGGGCGATGCCGGCGGAAATGGGCTTCCAGTGCTGCTGGAAGTTGAACACCACGTCACGGGCGTCGAAATCGGCGCCGTCGTGCCACTTCACGCCCTTGCGCAGGACGATGGTGTATTCCCTGAAGTCCGCCGACGGCGTGACGGATTCGGCCAGCACGGGTTGGAAAACCAGCTTCTCGTCCAGCTTCAGCAGGCGTTCGAGTATCTTGGTGGATGTCTGGAAGGGGCTGGAGCCGCCGCCGCCGGGGACGAACAGCGCCTGGGGTTCCAGGCCGCCCCAACTGGCCACCAGCGTGCCGCCGCGGCGAGGTTGCGCCGCCTGCGCGAAAGCCGCGGACGGCCAGCCAGGGCTGGCCGCGAGCGCCGCGCCGGCGGCGCCTCGAATCAGGAAGTCGCGACGCGACAGGCCTTTGTTGCTCATGATGTTTCCTTCGTGGCGATGCGATGCTTCGATGCAATACTCATGCGCCCACCAGCACCTTGCCGAAGACCTTGCGGTCTTCCAGCGACGCCAATGCCTGCGCACCTTGTTCCAGCGGCCATTGCCGGTCTATCAGCACCTTGAGCCGCCCGCTGCGCACGAGTTCCAGCAGCCGGTGCAGGTCTTCGCGCTCCCAGCCGTTCGAACCGAAGATCTTCAGCTCGAACGTCCAGATGAAGCGCAGGTCTTCCTTCGGGTCGAAGCCGGCGGTGGCCCCGCAGGTCAGTATCCGGCCGCCCAGGCGCAGGCAGCGCAGCGACTTCACCCAGGTATCGCCGCCGGTGAAATTGACCACGACGTCGACGCCGCCGCCTTGCACGCTGCGGCGCCGCGCGGGCTTGCCATAGCGCGCATGGACCGCCTTGGCGAAATCTTCCTCCGTATAGAGGATGACGTCGTCCGCGCCCAGCGCGCGCAGCTTGTCCGCCTTCTCTTGCGAGCCGGCGGCGGCGATGACGAACGCGCCCGCCAGCTTCGCGAGCTGGACCGCGCATACGCCCACGCCGCCGCTCGCGCCCAGGATCAGGACTTTCTCGCCGGGCTGGATCTGGCCGACTTTCTCCATCATGCGTAGCGCCGTGCCGTAGGCGACTGGCAGGGCGGCGGCCTCGGCAAAGCTCACTTCGTCCGGCAGCTTGATCAACTGGTGCGCGCCCACGCGGCACCGTTCGGCCAGGCCGCCGTGGATGGTCTCGCCGACGAGGCCGCCGTTGACCCGGTCGATGGGGTCGACGAGGACGCGGTCGCCCGGCTTCCAGTCCTTGACCGCGGCGCCGACCTCGGCGATTTCGCCCGCGACGTCCAGGCCGATGACGATGGGGAAGTCCAGGCGTATGCCCGGCATGCCGCGCCGGGTGAAGACGTCGTGATAGTTCAGCGAAGAGGCGCGCACGCGGACGACGACGTCATCGGGGCCGGGCTTGGGATCGGGGAAGTTCGGGTCCAGCGTCAACTTTTCGTTGGCGCCGTGTTCGTGCAGGACGATGGCTTTCATGATGCGGGTCGTGGAGATTCAATGCCAGGCGGCCAGGCCTTGCAGGGCCTGGTCGGTGATCGCGATGCCGTGACGGATGACGGCGCGGCGCCAGATGCCCGAATAGGGCACGAAGGCGTCGATGAGGTCGGCGCGCAGTTGCCGGTCGCGCAAGTCGTCGGGGTCGCGCCCGGCGCGAAAGCGCAGCCATTGGTCCAGGCGCAGGGCCTCGCGCATATGCAGTCCGCGCGTGCCGAATTCGATCACCGCGCCCGCCACCTTGCGGCCGGGCAGGAAGGCCTCGACGCCGCGGAACACCAGTCCTTGATAGTCGGGGCGAGCCAGGCCGTGCGGGCGTTGGCCCAGCACGCGGTCGCGGCCCCACCAGCGCACCGCCTGCGCCTGTTCCTCGCTGCCGTCGGCGTTGAAGCACAGGAAGAAGGGTTCGCCGTATTCGCCGATGCCGGTGTGCCAGTCGATGAAGGCGACTTTTTCGGCATGCCCGAGATGGTCCTGGAGGATGCGTTCCAGCGTCAGGTTGGACCATTCGCGCTGCCGGCCGCCGTAGACCAGTCCCTGGGGATGGCGGTACTGGCCGCTGGCGAGGGCATTGAACGCCGCGTCGTCGCCATGGCGGGCGCGGAACGCCTCCAGGGCTTCCTTGACGGCGGCCTGTCCCGCTTCCGTCCACGCATCGGGGATCAGGTGCGGATGCAGTTCGTCGTAGGCAGCGTTGGCGGGATAGGGCCTGGCGTGGTCGACGAAGTTGCGGTTCAGGTCGACGTTGTTTTCGGTCGTGCGTGTCTGATGGGCCCAGCCATAGGGGTTGATGGCATGGACCAGCACCGCGTTGGTGTCCGGCGGCAGGGACGCCGCCGCCGGCGTGGCCAGCCAGGCGAGTTGGGCCGCCGAGCCCGCGGCGCCTTCCAGGCCATGGGTGCCGCTCAGCAACAGGAGCGTACGGGATGCGTCGGCCGGTCCGAGACGGGCCACGTCGACGCTCAGTTCCGCGCCATCGGGCGCTTTATGGTCGGGGTGCGCGTATCGATGCAGGGCGGCGCCGGCGGCCCGCGCCTGCGCGACGAAGCGCGCGCGGCCGTCGGCATAGTCCACGGCGAAGGCTTGCCAGCTTTCCAGGCCGCCGCTCACGACCAGGCCTCCTGCGCGAAGACTTGCAGCGTGCCGGCCGCGTGCGCCGGATCCACGACGATCTCGCCGTTCGCGCCGGCATGGGTGGACACGCCATTGCGTGCGAGCACCTGGCGCGTCGCCTCGATGTCGCGCACGCCGATGACGGAGCCGGCCAGCCACCCCTGGTCCGGGACCGCCGGCGGCTGGATGCCCGCATAGCGGGCGGAGAAGGCGGCGGGCGTGAGGAATTGCAGGCGCAGCGTTCCCCGCTGCAGCAGCCAGCCGTCCTCGCCGGCGCGTCCGATCGAGATATCGCCGAACGCCTTTCGGTACTGCTCGCGCAGGCTGGCGGGATCCGGGTGCACGGCGATCAGCGCCTCGATGCGCCGCGCCGTATTCGCATGGTCCTGCCATTCGGGGCGGAAGACGAGATGGCGGGTCTTGTGGCCGCAGGTGAAGTAATCGGGCACGCCGAAGACGCCATCGGGGAAATTGAGATTCAGCCACGCCGCGTCCTCGGCGCCTTGCGGCAAGTGCACGGGGCGTCCGCCGGCGACAGGCGCGTCGGCCTGTATGCCGACCGTGGCGAGTTCGCGCTGCACCGCCGCGCTATCCGTGGTTTGCAGGGCGACCGCGACCGGTCCTTCGTAGCTATCCGGATACCGCTTGAAGCGCGAGGTCGCGCGCAGTTCGGGCGGGAAGTACAACAGCTCCAGATAGTTGGCGTCGAGGATCAACGTCTGGTTGCGCGTGCCGGCGTGATGGCGGCCCTGCGGCGCCAGGGAGAAACCGAGTTTTTCGTAAAGCGCGGTGGCGGCGTCCAGGTCGTTGACGCGGATGATGTAATGGTCGAGCCCGGTCACGGAAGGCAGTGACATCGAGTGCTCCTTGGTCGCTGAGGAGCTATCAAGAATCGCACGCGGGATGGCGGCCGTGAACGAACGGTTGCTTATGTCAATATGTATGAACCCGGGGGGGCGGGGATCGCGGGGTCGAGCGATAATCCCGTCGCCATGTGCTTATCGCCGCATACGCTTCCGTCGCATACGTCTCCACTGCATACGCTTCCACCGCATGCGCCCGCGCCGCCGACGACGGCAATCGACCGGTCCGGTCCGGTTCTGGGACGTTTGCTTATTTCCACATGGTCTTTGTTCCGCATCCGCCGCCTCGCTACCATCGCGCGTCCGCGGCGTCCCGTGCCGGTTCGACGATCAATCTCAACGCTTATCCTGGTAGCAGGCATGAAATTTCCCTTTCGCTCCTTCCGTACGTCCTTCTTCGGTCCGCGCATCGCGGGCGCCCTGGCGGCGCTGTCCCTGGCCATGGCGGCGCCCGCGCATGCCGAACGGGTCATCCACATCGTGGTTCCCTACGGTCCGGGCGCGACGCAGGATGCCGTCGCCCGCACCTTCAGCAATGAGCTGGCGCAAGCGCTGGGCGCCAACGTCGTGGTGGACAACCGCGCCGGCGCCGGCGGCACGCTGGGCACGGCCCTGGTGGCGCGCTCGGCGCCCGACGGCAACACGCTGGTGCTGGCCGCCGCCAGCCACTACCTGGCCGGCCACCTGTACGCCAAGCTGCCTTACGATCCCGCGGCCGACTTCGTCGGCGTGTCCTACCTGGGCCGCACCGGCTACGTGGTGGGCGTGTCGGCCCCGTCGGGCATCGACAGCCTGAAGACGCTGATCGCCCGCGCCAAGGCCGAGCCCGGCAAGCTCAACTACGCCTCGGCGGGCAACGGCAGCGCCTCGCACCTGGCGACCGCCTTGCTGGCGGCCCGGGCCGGCGTGACCTTGCAGCACATCCCCACCAAGTCCACCGGCGACGCCGTCACCGAGTTGCTGGCCGGCCGCGTCGAAGTGGTCACCGGCGCCACGATAGGCATGCTCGCCTATCGCAACGACCCGCGCGTCAAGCTGCTGGCCTATTCCGGCGAGAAGCGCAGCGAGTTCCTGCCCGAATTGCCCACGGTGGCCGAGGCCGGCCTGCCGGGCTACGTGTTCGATTCCTGGCTGGGCCTGCTGGCGCCCAAGGGCACGCCGCCCGCCGAAGTCGAGCGACTGAACGCGGCGGTGGAAAAAGTGCTGAAGGACCCGGTGGTGCAGAAGCGCCTGGCCAGCCTGGGCGTGGAAGCCGGCACGCTGCCGGTCGCGCAATTCCAGGCGCTGCTGAAAGAGGACAACCAGAAGGCCGGCGAAGTGGTCAAGGCGGCCGGCGCGCGCATCGAGTAAGCCATCACATCCTCGTTTCCGGATCGCCCGCATGTCCGCCGCCTGGTCCATGCCGGTGGAGTTCGCGCCGCCGCGCCTGGCGGTGGTCATCGACAAGCACACCTATACCCGTGAACTGGTCATGGCCAGCGGGCACGTCGGCATTTGCGTGCCCGGCGCCGCCTTCGCCGACAAGGCGTACGCCGTCGGCAGCAGCTCGGGCCGCGACCTGGGCGCGGGCGTCTTCGTCTGCGCGGGCCGGACCGTGCGCGCAAAACCGCTGGCCTGAGGCCGGAAGGGCGCGCGGTGTGGCTTTGTTACATCAGCGCGGCCACGAAAGATGTACGGCAGGTCTCGAACGTTTTAAGGTGTTGCCTATGCAGGTCCTTGCACAGGAAGGGGCATGGGCGCTCGGGCATTTGGCCGAGGGGCGCCCATACGATGAGACGAGGCCAGGACATGAACGATAGGAATTCCAGCGACATCGGCCGCATCCGGCCGCACGGCGCGGCGGCGCTGTCCCGCTCCACCGGCCGCGTGGTCATGCGGACATGGCGGCTGCTGGCGGGCATCGTCGCCTTGCTGCTGGCCGCCTGGGCGGGCGCCAGCGCATGGTCGCAATTGATGCGGCCCGTGGAGCAGCAGAACGTATGGGGAATCGCCGCCGGGCTCTTGCTGGCGTGGGGCGCATGGTGGCTGCTGGTGTCGAGCTGGCGCTCCTTCTTCGGCCGGGCGCCGCGCAAGGCGAACGACGGCCAGGCCTGAAGGCCCGCCGTCCGGCGCTATCCCACGGCGATACGACGCTAGTCGTGATATTGCAGCCGCAAGGGCGGCGTTTCGTGATCGAGCAGGCGCTGGTGCGCTTCCTGGATCAATTCTCCCTCCGCCGCGCGCAGGGCCGCGCAGCCGGTCAGCCCGGTCCGCGCCTCCACCTTGCGCAGCACCTCCGCGCTGCATAGGCAGACCACATAGCGCCGGCCATCCTCCAGCCAGAACTTCGCGCCGTTTTCACAGACCGAGATTTCCCAAATGGTCGCAGTCATGGTGTCTCCTGTCCCATCCCGCTACCCGCGCGTCGCGCCGCACTGTCGCAGTGCTTCAGCGGACTAGTCCGGCTGTGCCGGCTCGTTGTGTTCAAACAGTCTAGACGTCCCCATGGGGCCCGCCTATCCGATGGGCGTACTAAGGCGCAGGTATGATGCGACCTTCGGTCATGTGAACTTGCGGCCGGTTTTGCGGCCTAAGGAGCACGCACGGCTCGACGCGCGAGCGCTTGCCATGCGCGCGCCGCGGGCGGTCAGCCACCCGTAAGACCGGACACATAGAGATAGAGACGCCCATCGCCCTTATGAAGAACCGCACTGCTGCAGCCCTGTTTTCCCTGAACGCCATCTGTCTTTCCGTCTCGCTCGCCTTGCCGGCACAGGCAACGGCCACGACGTCCCATAAGACCCACAAGACCGAAAAAGCCGCCAAGCCGGCGAAATCGGCGCCGGCCGCCGAGGCCGCGCCGGTCGTCGACAACGGCCCGCCGCCGGTCTTCGGCATTCCGAACGACGCCAACACCGCGCCGCTGCCGGCGCTGGACGCCAAGTCCTGGCTGCTGCTGGACCAGACCAGCGGCGCCGTGATCGCGTCGCGCAACGCGGACGAGCGCGTCGAGCCGGCCTCGCTGACCAAGATCATGACGGCCTATCTGATCTTCCGCGGCCTGCGCGACCACGCCTTGAAGCTGGACCAGATGGTGACGGTCTCGGAGCATGCCTGGAAGGTGGCGCCGGGCAGTTCCAAGATGTTCATCGAGCCGGGCAAGCAGGTCAGCATCGACGACCTGCTGTCGGGCCTCCTGATCCAGTCCGGCAACGACGCGGCGGTGGCGCTGGCCGAGGCGTCCGCCGGCTCGGAAGAGGCCTTCGTGCAGAAGATGAACGAGGAAGCGCAGGCCATGGGGCTGGCGCACACGCATTTCAACAGCCCGCACGGCTTGCCGGATCCCCAGACGTATTCGACCGCCGCCGACCTGGCCAGGCTGGCGGGGCGCCTGATCCAGGACTTTCCGGATATGTACGTGCGCTATGACTCGCAGAAGTCCTTCCGCTACAACAACATCACGCAGCCCAATCGCAACCGCATGCTGTGGATCGATCCCTCGGTCGACGGCGGGAAGACCGGGCATACCGAGGCCGCCGGCTACTGCATGATCGTCTCGGCGGTGCGGCCGGGCGCGTCGGGCCCGCGCCGCCTGATCTCCGTGGTCATGGGCACGTCTTCGGAAAAGGCCCGCACGGCCGAGACGGGGCAGTTGTTGAACTGGGGCTTCGGCAATTTCGAGACCTTGAAGCTGTACGCCAAGGGGCAGGTGCTGGCTACGCCGCAGGTGTGGAAGGGCAAGCAGGACGCGGTGAAGATCGGCTTCGAGCAGGACGTGTACGTCACCGTGCCGCGCCCTTGGGCCACCCGCCTGAAGCCGGCGCTGGCGCCGCAGGACCATCCGCTCATCGCCCCGCTGCAAAAGGACGATACCGTGGGCCGCGTCAACGTCATGCTCGACGACAAGGCGGTGGCGAATTTCCCGGTGCGCGCGCTGGAGCCCGTGGAGGAAGCGGGCTTCTTCGGCCGTGGCTGGGATGGCGTCAAGCTGTGGGTGCACGAAATGATGGGGGGCGACAAGCCCGCCGCCTGATCGAAAAGGCCTGCCGCCTGGGGGATAGGCGCTGGGTTTGACCAGGCAGGGCCGCCGAGTGAACGCACCATTTCGCCGCCGCAATCCACGCAAGCTGGATTCCGGCGGCGTTTTACGTCCATGGCATGCGCATGTAAGAACGGGCCGGCCATGGATGCGCTTCAGGCCGATATCGGGATCGAAGGCAATTGGGCGCAGCCCCATGCGCCAAGACGCGCCGGGGATGCGTGTTTCCGCAAAAGCGCGCTGTTTTTTAACTAAACGCCAGTTTTTGATGACGATCTGACAGGTTGTATTGGAAAGATAGTCAATTCTCTGTCTATTCGTTATTTCCGGGCTCGCGCATCATGGTGGGGCGTCTCCCGCATCCGGGCACTCCTCGTATTCCACGCCCATGCGGTCGCCAAAAAAGAGAGCCTGCCATGACCCGCTTCATCGATCTTCCTCAGCTTTCCGCGCTGGTCCGCGCCATGGGCGCCGGCCGTTTCATGGCCGAACTCGCGGCCGCCATCGAGGCCGACTATCTGCGCTGGAACGACTTCGACAAGACGCCGCGCGTCGCCACGCACTCGGCGCGCGGCGTGATCGAGCTCATGCCGGTGTCCGACCGGACCCGTTACGCGTTCAAGTACGTCAACGGACACCCGTACAACCCGGCCGCCGGCCTGCCCACCGTCATGGCCTTCGGCGCGCTGGCCGACGTCGATACGGGTTATCCGCGCCTGCTGTCCGAACTGACCCTGATGACGGCGCTGCGCACCGCCGCCACTTCCGCCATGGCGGCGCGGGTCCTGGCGCGGCCGCGGCCGGCGCGCATGGCGCTCATCGGCAACGGCGCCCAGAGCGAGTTCCAGGCCATCGCCTTCCATACCCTGCTGGGTATCGAGGAGGTCCGCCTCTACGACGTCGACCCCGCCGCCACGGCCCGGCTGCGGCGCAATCTCGCGCGGGCGGCGCCCGCGCTGGCGGTGTCCTGCGCGGCCTCGACGGCGCAGGCCGTGCGCGGCGCCGATATCGTCACCACGCTCACGGCGGACAAGACCCGCGCCACCATCCTCACGCCGGAAATGATCGAACCGGGCATGCATGTCAATGCGGTGGGCGGGGACTGTCCCGGCAAGACCGAATTGCATGCCGACATCCTGCGCGCGGCGCGCGTGGTGGTGGAGTACGAGCCGCAATCTCGCATCGAGGGCGAGATCCAGCAAATGCCGGCGGACTTCCCCGTGGTCGAACTGTGGCGCGTGCTGGACGGCAGCGCCGCCGGGCGTGAATCCGACCGGCAGGTCACCGTCTTCGATTCCGTGGGCTTCGCGCTGGAGGACTATTCCGCGCTGTGCTACCTGGATCGCCTGGCGCGGGCGCGGGGGATCGGCACCCTGGTGCAACTGGTGCCGCCTCCCGGCGACCCCAAGGACCTGTTCGGCGCCACGCTGGCGGACCCGGCGGATCCTGCCGCGCATCCGGGCGAAGCGCCGCGCATTACGGCAGATGCATGACCATCTTGGTGAGCAGATAGCCATCCAGGCCTTCGATGCCGCCTTCCTTCCCGTCGCCGCTATGGTCCATGCCGCCGAAAGGCATTTCGGTCTGGGTCACCGTATAGGTGTTCAGGCCCACGGTGCCGGCCTGGATGCCGTCGGCGATCTGCTGCGCGCGGCGCGCGTCGTGCGTGTGCGCATAGGCGGCCAGGCCGTAGCGCAGGCGGTTGGCCGCGCGCAAGGCGTCGGGTAGTTCCGCGTAGCGATTGAGTATGGCTACCGGCCCGAAAGGCTCTTCGTTCATGATGCGCGCCTGTTCCGGCACCTCGGCCAGCACCGTGGGCGCGTAGAAGTGGCCGGCGCCCGGCAGGCGCTTGCCGCCGGTCAGGCACTTTCCGCCCAGCGACACGGCCTCGGCCGTCAAGGTTTCCATGGCGGCGATGCGGCGCGGATTGGCCAGCGGGCCCATTTGCGTCGCCGCGTCCAGGCCGTTGCCCACGACCAGGGCGGCGGCCGCCTGGGCGAACGCTTCGGCGAAAGCGTCGAAAATGCCTTCCTGCACGTAGAAGCGTGTCGGCGCGACGCAGATCTGGCCGGCATTGCGGTACTTGGCGGCGACGGCCAGCGCGGCGGCTTCTTGCGGGTCGACGTCGTCGCAGACGATGACCGGCGCGTGGCCGCCCAGTTCCATGGTGCAGCGCTTGACGTCCGCGGCGGCGAGCGTGGTCAGTTGGACGCCCACCGCTGTCGATCCGGTGAAGGACACCTTGCGCACGATGGGCGAGCGAAGCAGGTAGCCGGACACGTCCGCCGGTTCGCCGAACACCACGTTCAGCACGCCGGCCGGCAGTCCCGCGTCGACCAGCGCGCGCGCCAGCGCCAGCGCGGTGGCGGGCGTTTCCTCGGCGGGCTTGATGATGCAGGCGCACCCGGCCGCCAGCGAACCGGCGATCTTGCGCGCCGCCGTGGCGGCGGGGAAGTTCCAGGGCGCGAAGGCGGCCACGACGCCGATCGGCTCCTTGACGACCATATTGCGCTGGCCCGGCGTGCGCGACGGCACGATGCGGCCATACGCGCGCCGGCCTTCCTCCGCGTTCCACGCGAAGATGTCGGCCGCGGTCAGGATTTCTCCGCGCGCTTCGGCCAGGGGTTTGCCTTGTTCGAGCGTGAGCGCCGTGGCGATGGCTTCGCAGCGCTCGCGCAGCAGGGCCGCGGCGCGGTTAAGGATGACCGCGCGATCGTAGGCGGACACCGCGCGCCACTGGACCATGGCGCGTTCGGCGGCGGCCAGCGCGCGCGCCAGGTCCGCCCCGCTGGCATAGGGCAGGGCGCCCAGGGCCGCGCCGGTGGCGGGATTGGCGATGGTGCGGCCGGGGCGGCCGGCGGCGTCCAGCCACTCGCCGTCGATCAGCAGGGCCAGTTCGGGATAGGAGTGGGCAGCATCTTTCATGGTGGGTTCGCTCCGCGTTCAACGCTGGCGCAGCCGGCCCAGCAGGCCGGTGGTCGCGCTGGTGATGATGGAGGTGTCGGTGGCGGCGCCGACGAAGCTCACGCCCTGGGCCAGGCGGCGCGCCGCGTCGTCCTCGCGGGTGGTCAGGTAGCCGGACGGCTTTCCCTTGGCCTGCAGGCGCGCGAAGGCGTCGTCCAGCGCGGCCTGCACCTCCGGGTGCGTGGCGTTGCCCAGGTGGCCCAGCGAGGCGGACAGGTCGGCCGGGCCGATGAACACCCCGTCGACGCCGGGAACGTCGGCGATCGCCTCCAGGTTCTTCAGGCCTTCGGCGGTCTCGATCTGCACCAGCACGCAGATCTCGTTCTCGATCTTGTTGAAATAGCCCGGGATCAGGCCATAGGCCGCGGCGCGCGAACTGCCCGAGACGCCCCGCACGCCATGCGGCGGATAGCGCGTATAGCTGACGGCCGCGGCCGCTTCCTCCGCGTTCTGGATGTAGGGGAACAGCAGCGTCTGAGCGCCCGCGTCGAGGATGCGCTTGACCAGCACCATGTCCGACCAGGCGGGCCGCACGATGGCATTGACGTCCAGCGCGGCCAGCGCCTGCATCTGGTGGATCAGGTCCGGGAGTTCATTGGGCGAATGTTCGGTGTCGAGCAGGATCCAGTCGAAGCCGCAGGCGCCGAAGACTTCCGTGGTGACGGCGCCGCCCAGGGTGGAGAACATCCCGATCTGCTGGCGGCGGCCGAGATCGCGCTTGAAACGGTTGGTACGCAATTCCATGTCTATCCTCGCGGTGGAAAACCCAGGGGTACAACGTTCGCAACGTTCGTGGCGTTCGCAACATTCGTGGCGTTCATGACGGCGGCCTGACCGCGCGGATGGCGCCGCCCGACAGCCTCGCGGCGTCGGTCAGTTCGCGCGCCATCTCCCGCACGCGGGCGGCGGCGAGCGCCTCGAAATCCGCCATGGCCATGCGGCCGGCGTCTATGGTCAGGCTGATGCCCGCCACGGGCATGCCGTCGGCGTCCAGCACCGGCGCGGCCAGGGTGCGCAAGCCATAGGCGTTCTCGCCGTCGGAAAGCGCATAGCCGCGCGCCCGCACCGCGTCCAGGCGCGCCAGCAGCGCGTCCATCTCCACCACCGTATGTTCGGACAACTTGACCCGCGGCGCGCTGTCCAGCGCGGCGATCCGTTGTTCCCGGGGCAGGAAGGCCAGCATGGCGTGCCCCAGCGCGGAGGCATAGGCGCCGATGCGCGTGCCGGGCCCGCGCTGCATGTTGTGGCGGCCCAGGCCGGCCTGCACGCGGCGCAGATACACCACGTCTCCCTGGTCCAGCGCGCCCAGCGAGGCGGCGTCGGCGACGATGGGCACGGCGGCGCGCAGCAGGGGCTCCGCGTGGTCCGCCAGGTCCTGCCGCCCGGACAGCGCGGCATAGCCCAGTTCAAGGCACTTCAGCCCGAGCCGGTAGCGCTTGCTGTCGGGCACGGCGTGGACATAGCCCAGCGTTTCCAGGGTATGGACCAGGCGAAAGGCGGTGCCGCGGTCCAGTCCCGCGCGCGCGGCGATCTCCGAGACGGTCAGCGCCGGCAGCGTGGCGTCGAAGGCCTTGATCACGGCGAAGGCCTTGGCAACGGAATTGACCTGGTTCTTGGGATTGGGGGCGGACATCGGGCGGGCAGAAATGATCGGAATCCGAACATTTGTTCGGATAAGAAATCATTCTAAGGGCCGGCGTCTTGCAGCGTCAATGCGGCCCGTCCCGCGATATCGGCGAGGAGTAGGGCCGTCACCTTGCTTACTTGTAATGCGCCAGCATCAGATTGGTTTCGGAGTTGGCGATGCCCTTGATGCTGCGCAGGTCGCGCAGCACGCGGTCGAAGGTGGACAGGTCCCGCACCCGGATCTCCACCATGAGGTCCCAGCGCCCGCTGGTGGAATGGACCTCCACCACTTCCGGCAGGCGCCGCAATGCCGCGACCACGGCGTCCGTCTCGTTGCCGCGCACCTCGACCAGCGTCATGGCGCGCACCGCGGGAATCTCCACTTCGCTGCGCAGCCGGATGGTGAAGCCCAGCAGCACGCCGCCGCGCAACAGGCGATCGATGCGGTTTTGCACGGTGCCGCGCGACACCCCGAGTTTCTTCGCCAGCGTGGCGGTGGGCAGGCGGCCATCGTCGCGCAAGAGGGCGATGAGGCGGTGATCGAGATCGTCCAGCGTATCCAGCATGGGGCGCGATGCGCCGGCTTGCCTGCCTGGGGCAGGGCCGCCGGCGGCGGGCTGCGAGGGGCTTTCACTGTACCACCGGCGCCCCCTCGGGGGCCGCGGATCGAATGTCCGCACCGCCGCTTTCCGGCCTGCGCTAGAATAATCATTGATAAATCAATTATTGATGAGTCCATAAATGGCGCCGCGTGCCCCCGTTACACCCCATTCGGCCGGTCAGGTGCTGCCTTTCCGCCAATCCCTGATGGCCATGCTGGGCATGTGCTTCGTCGTCATGCTGGTGGCCGTCGACCAGACGGTGGTCGGCACGGCGCTGCCCACGGTCGTGGCGGAACTCAAGGGTTTCGACCTCTACGCCTGGGTGGCCACGTCCTATCTGCTGACCTCCGTGGTGACCATTCCCATCTTCGGGCGCCTGGGGGACTACTACGGCCGCAAGCCGTTCGTGGTGGGCGCCATCGTCGTCTTCACGCTGGCGTCGGTGCTGTGCGGCGCGGCCAACAGCATGCTTTTCCTGGTGCTGGCGCGCGCCCTGCAAGGCGTCGGCGGCGGCATGCTGGTGGGGACCGCCTTCGCCTGCATTCCCGATCTTTTCCCCGACTCCCACGTGCGCCTGCGCTGGCAGGTCATGTTCAGCTCGGCCTTCGGCATCGCCAACGCGGTGGGGCCGACGCTGGGCGGCTATCTCACGGAATACTACGGCTGGCGCTCGGTGTTCTACGTCAACCTGCCGGTGGGGCTGCTCGGCCTGTGGTTCGTGGTGCGCCACCTGCCGCACCTGCGCCACGGCGAGCGCAAGGGCAATATCCGGCTGGACTGGCCGGGCGCCTTGCTGATCGCGATCGCGCTGGGCGGCCTGCAACTGATGGTGGAGCTGCTGCCCAGCCAGGGCGCCAGCGCCACCTCCTTCGGGCTGGGCATCGCCAGCGTGCTGGCCTTCGTCGCGCTGATCTTCTGGGAGCGGCGCTGCGCCTCGCCCCTGCTGCCGCTGGACATGTTCCGCAACCCCAGCCTGGCCGCGCTGTTCACGCTGGCCCTGCTGCTGGGCGTGACCATGTTTTCCTTCCTCTTCTACGCGCCGCTGCTGCTGCAGGGCGGCTTCGGGCTGTCGCCCAAGGACGCCGGCCTGCTGGTGACGCCCATGGTGGCCTTCATCACGGTGGGCAGCATCACCAACGGCCGCATCGTCACGCGGATCAAAAATCCCAATCACATGCTCTACGTGGGCTGTTTCCTCCTGTGCCTGGCCACGGCCGGCGTGATCACCACCCACCACTACACGCCGCGCGCCTTGATCGCGATCTATATGCTGCTGGCCGGCCTGGGCCTGGGCTTCGTCATGCCCAACCTGACGGTGTTCGCGCAGCAGACCGCCGGCCGCGCCCACCTGGGCATCGCCACGGCCCTGCTGCAATCGCTGCGCATGATCGGCGGCATGATAGGCACGGCGGTGGTCGGCACCATGGTCAATCACAGCTACGTCAGCGGCGTCGAGTCCGCCCTGGCGGCCAGCCAGGCGGGGCATTGGATGGCGCAGTTGGACGACCCCCAGATCCTCGTCAACCCCGAGGCCCAGTCGGACTTCCTGGGCCAGGTGGCGGCCGCCGGCAGCAACGGCGCGTCCCTGCTGGAGGTCGCCCGCGAATCGCTGGTGAGCGCCATCCACGATGGCCAGATCGTGGTGCTGGTCGTCGCCATCCTGACCCTGTGGGGCGTGCGGCGCGTGCCGCCGATCAGGCTGGCGCGGGCGGTCGGCAAGCCGGCGAGCGCGCCGGCGGCGGAATGAGCATGTCGAAAGAACAGCAGGGTTTGCGCACGGTCCAGCAATTGGGCCAGACCTATCGCGTCATGATGAGCGCCTTCAGCGCCCAGGTGGGGCATGCCTTGCCGCGCTGGCGCATCCTGCTGGCGCTGCATGAAGAAGGGCGCTGCTCGCAGAAACTCCTGGCGGAACGCTGCCGGCTGGATCCCGCGTCGCTGACGCGGCAACTGCAGGCCATGGAAGGCCTGGGCTGGATCAGCCGCAGCATCGACGCCCAGGACAATCGCCTGATCAACGCCGTGTTGACGGCGCAGGGCAAGCGCGTGGTGGCCGAGGCGTTGCCGCGCCGCGCCGAATTCTTCGAGCATGCGCTGGACAGCCTGTCGGCCAAGCAACTGGAAGTCTTCCACCAGGTCCTGGCCTTGCTCGAGGAAAACTTCAAGGGCGCCCAACAAGCTGCCCAGCAGGCGAGCCAGGGCCAGGCCGCGTCACGTTGACGCGGCGGACGCCGGCGCCGGCGAGAGATAGACCTGCGCCGCCGCCGCGGGCATGGGCTCGCCGTACCAGTAACCCTGGATTTGGTCGCATCCCCACGCGCGCAGCCAGGCGCGCTGCGCCGCCGTCTCCACGCCCTCGGCGATGACGCGCAGCCCCAGGTGATGGGCCATGCCGATCATGGCGCGCACGATCGCGGCATCGTTGCCGTCGGGCCGCAGGGAGCGGATGAAGGACTGGTCTATCTTCAGCATGTCCACCGGGAAGCGCTTCAGGTAGGCCAGGCTGGAATAGCCGGTGCCGAAATCGTCGATGGCCAGCCTGAATCCCTGCTCGCGCAATGCGCGCAACAGGCGTTCGCCGCGGCCATGTTCCCGCATCAGCATGCCTTCGGTGATTTCCACTTCGATCAGGCCGGGATCGACGCCGGTCTCGGCCAGCACGCGGGCCACCACGCGCAGGAAGTCGGGGTGGGCGAACTGGCGCGGCGAGATATTCACGGCGACGACCGTTTTCCGGTCCGGCGCCTGTTCCTGCCACGCGCGCGCCTGCCGGCAGGCCTGTTCCAGCACCCAGGCGCCGATCGGGACGATCAGGCCGGACTCTTCCGCGAGGGGGATGAATTCGGCGGGCGGGATCAGGTTGCCGTCGTGGCGCCAGCGCAGCAAGGCCTCGAAACCGGCCAGGCCGCCGTCGCCCAGGCGTTGCTGCGGCTGGTAGTACACCACCAGTTCCCCGCGTTCCAGCGCATGCGCGAGCAGCGCTTCGCGGCGCAGGTCGTGGTGGCTTCGTTCGCTGATGGCTTCGGAGTAGGGGACGAGGATATCGCCGCCGGCTTCGCGCGCCGCGCGCAGCGCCGCGTCGGCGTGGGCCAGCAATTGCGCCACGTCGCCGCATTGCGCCGGATAGTTCGCGCTGCCCAGGCTCAGGCGCGGAAAGACCTCGTGCGGGCCGCGGCGGAACGGCGGATGCATGGCCGCGCGCAGGCTGTCCAGCGTGTCCGGGGCGGCCGCCCCGCGCACGCAGGCGTTTTCCATTCCGCGATACAGGATCGCCAGCGTGGCGCCGTCCAGCCGGAAGACCTCGCCGCCGTGCCGTTGCGCCGCCGCGCGCACCCGCCCGGCGATTTCGCGCATCAGCCCGTCGGCGAAGGCGTAGCCCAGTTCGCCGACCACGCGGTCGAAGCGGTCTATCCTTCCCAGCACCAGCGTATGCGGCTGGCCTGCGATGCCGCGCAGCCGCCGTTCGAAGGAACGGCGGTTGGCGAGATCGGTCAGCGGGTCGTGGAAGGCCTGGAAGGCGAGCTGGCGCTCGCTGCGCATCCGCGCGCGCACGTGGTGCATCGTGAACAGCGAGGCGGCCAGGGTGAGCAGCGTATAGGCTTGCACCAGGCGCGACATCGAGTCGATGCCGGTATGGGTGAGGACCTGCGCCTGGCGCAGCGCCGTCGCGGCCGCTTGCTTCAAGCCGGCGAGCTGGCCGCGGATGTCGTTGGTGTAGCGGTTGGCCTGCCGCAGCAGGTCGCGCGCGTCGCGGCGGCTGTCGGCCTCGTCCGCCAGCACGTCGTCCAGCCGGCCGGCCAGCGGCAGCAGTTCGCGGCTGGCCAGGCGGATGGGCGCCACGCCGGCGTGGTCCGGGAAGTCTCGCCGCAGGGTGTTCAGTCCGCGCAGCACGTCGTCGCGCTGGTCCGCCGTCAGTTGCACGAAGCGGGCACGGTCGATCGATTGCGTCGCGTATTTGTTCAAGGCCAACTGATACAGTAGCACCGCGTGTTCGAAGTCAGTCAGGTGCTCGTACGCCGGCAGGTTTTCGTTGAGCAGGGGCCGCAGGGCCTTGCCGACGCTTTCCGCCTTGGTCGCCATGAAGGCCGACAGGCCCAGTCCCGCCACAATCACCAACGCAAGCAAGCCATAAACGCTCCATCGAAATTCCCGGCCTTGCTCCTGCATACTTCGAAACTCCATGCGCTGCCTGCCGCCGCGGCGCGGCCGGGGCGGTTGTATGCGTGTCGCCACGCGATTGAAAGATCCAGATCGGCGCGTATTCTGGATCTTTTATATTTCGTATTCTTTGATACAAAGCAATAACAGCAGGATGTATGCCCCGCAATAAAGCAACCCTGGTAGGCCTTTCCGCGATTCTGCTGTGGGGCGCGATGGTCGGCCTGGTTCGCAGCGTCACGGTCAGCCTCGGGCCGGCCCTGGGCGCGGCGGCGATCTACTCCGTGGGCGCGGTGTTCCTGTATTTCGTGGCCGGCTGGCCCTCGTTGCGCGGCTTCCCGCGTCCTTATCTGTACGTGGGCAGCCTGTTGTTCGTCGCCTACGAGACGTGCCTGGCGTTGTCGCTGGGGTACGCGCACAGCGACCAGCAGGCGATCGAAGTCAGCATGGTCAACTATCTCTGGCCCAGCCTGACCGTCGCCTTTTCCATCCTGTTCAATGGCCAGCGCGCCGGCTGGCTGGTGGTCCCAGGCCTGGTGCTGGCGTTGCTGGGCGTGGCCTGGGCGCAAGGCGGGGAGGCGCTGGACCTCGCCAGCCTCGCCGCCCACGTCGGCGACAACCCCTTGAGCTATGGCCTGGCGCTGCTGGGCGCGGTGCTGTGGGCCGCCTATTGCACGGTGACCACGCGGCTGGCCGCCGGCCGCAACGGCATCACCTTTTTCTTCGCGCTGACCGCGCTGGCGTTCTGGGTGCAGGTGGCCTTGCAAGGCGGCGCCATGCAGGTCGACGGCATGGCGCTGGTGCACGTGCTGTTGGCGGCGGCCGCCATGGGTGGCGGCTATGCCGCGTGGAACGTCGGCATCCTGCACGGCAACGTGACCTTGATGGCGGCTGCCTCGTATTTCACGCCGCTGCTGTCGGCGGCGCTGGCCGCCTTCATGCTGGACGCGCCGCTGTCCTTCACGTTCTGGCAGGGCGCGGCCATGGTGTGCGCCGGTTCGCTGCTGTGCTGGCGCGCGACCCGCCGACGGGGCAAAGCTACTTGAGCCGGGCGAAGTCCCGATAGGGTTGGTCCCCTGCTGAAACGGAAACGCTCCCCGTGGGGAGCGTCATATGCAATGCCGCGCCATATGGCGCTCATGGCGCGGCCGCGATTCTTTGATTCCTTATATCTGTCCCATCAGCAGGAGCACGATGACGATGACCAGAACGATGCCCAGGCCTCCGCTCGGGTAGTAGCCCCAGCTCCGGCTATGCGGCCAACTGGGCAGCGCGCCTATGAGCAGCAGGATCAGGATGATCAGCAGGATGGTTCCGAGAGTCATTGTTTTCTCCTTATATCCGCCCTGGGGCAGGGGCAGTGGCTGGTCGCTCCGGCTGCGCGTGAAGGCGCTGGACCGTTGGCCGGGGAGAAGCAAGCAGCGCTCCCGATGTCGCGCCGCGGGAAGGCATGTCCACGACATCGGCGGCAGCCCTGGAAAAAATTCCAAGGAAAAATCAAATCCTCTTTTGGATGATGTTGCCCAAATACATCGAATGCTTACCGACGTTACACACGGTAAGGTCACCGTTCGCTACGATTAGTCCGCCTTCCTTTCTTTCCCCTTGTAAAGGCCATGAATCGTTACGGAGAGTGTCATGTCAGTGAATAATATTGTCATAAACGACAACGCCGTTAACGATCGTTCCGCACATGTGATCTGGTTCGAAGCCGCGGCGGGCGAGCGCACCATACAGGCCGGCGTTTCCTGGGAAGTCCTGCGCGCCCGCTTCGGCGCCGGCGTCGAGGAAGCCAGCCTGCTGGACGCCTACCATGGACACCGGCGCACCCTGCACGCGCTGGCCGAGCGGAAGTTCCGCGAAAGCCATCCCCTGCCGGTGCTCCTGAGTTCGGCGGACTTTCCCAGCGAGCGCGCCGGCCGCTGAGCGCCGCGTCGTTCATCGCACCGTCACGGCAACTTGCCGGCCACGATGCGGCCCAGCATGCGGACGGCGGCGTCCACGTCGGCGGTGAAGTCCGCGCCGCAGCTCACGCGCAGGAAATGCTCGTAGCGGTCCGAATTGGAGAACATGCGGCCGGGCGCCACCCGGATGCCCAGCGGCAGCGCGGTTTCGAACACCTGCCTGGACGAGCGTCCGTCCGGCATCTCCACCCATAGCAGCATGCCGCCGCGCGGCATGCTCAGGCGCGTGCCGGGCGGAAAGTAATCGGCGATGGCCTGGGCCATGCGTTCGCGCTGCGCCTTCAGGCGGCCGCGCAGGCGCACCAGGTGGCGGTCGTAGGCCTTGGCGCCCAGGACATCGGCGACGGCCAGTTGCATCAGCGGCTCGTTGGGACGGCTTTGCACGAACTTCATCATCGCGATGCGGGCCTTCCAGCGGCCGCCGATCAGCCAGCCCAGGCGTGAACCGGGCGCCAGCGTCTTGTGCAGCGAGGCGCAGTAAATGACGTTGCCTTCGCGGTCCCAGGCCTTGGCCGCGCGCAGGCGCTCGTCGCCGTCGGCCAGGGCGCCATAGGTGTCGTCCTCGATCAGCGGCACGCGTTGCTGCTCGCACAGCGCCACCAGCCGGGCCTTGTCCGCGTCGCTCATGATGCTGCCCAGGGGGTTGTGCAGATTGGGCACCGCCACCACGGCCTTGATGCCGGCGTGCGTCTGGAAGGCGAGATCCAGGGCCTCGATCGAAATGCCGGTGTGCGGGCTGGTCGGGATTTCCAGCGCGCGCATGCCCAGGCTTTCGAGGATCTGCAGCAGGCCGAAGTAGGCGGGCGACTCCACGGCGATGGTGTCGCCGGGGCTGGCGACCGCGCGCAGCGCCAGGTTCAGCGCTTCGATGCAGCCGTGCGTCACCAGGATATCGTCGGGCGCCGCGTTGACGCCGCTATCGAGCGCGCGCCGCGCCAGCGCCGCCTGCAGGCAGGGATGGCCGCCATGGGGCACGGAGCTGGTCAGCAACTGGGGATGGCGCCGCACCATGCGCAGCATCGATTGCTTCAATGCCTCCGTGGGATAGGCGTCCGGCGTCGCCACCGCGGTGGCGAAGTTGAATTTGGTGGGATGGATTTCGCACTTGGCGATGAAGTCGGAGACCCGGTCGTGTATGCCGACGTAGGACGCCGGGTCCAGTATCTTGCCGGTCTCGGGCTCGTCGATGGGCGGCAGCGTCGCCCGCTTGCGCTTGACGACGAAATAACCGGAACGGGGGCGGGCTTCGATGAGGCCGTCGTCTTCGAGACGGCGGCAGGCTTGCAGCGCCGTGGACAGGCTGACTTGATGCAGTTTTACCAGGTTGCGGACGGACGGCATGCGCGCCGTGGGTGCCAATACGCCAGAACGGATGGCTTGCCGATAGTGGTCGGCCAAGCGTTGATACAGTGGTTCCATGGCCGAATCATGCTGGCGCCCGTAGGGGCAGGATAGATACAGATTATCTGGAAATTAACAATAACAGGGTGATGTTTGTTCGTCTGCTTTCATAAAGATAAAGATTAGGTGTGCCTGCCCGAACTATTGCGCGAAACCTAATCTGGCGGCAGATCATTTTCGATCGTTGGAGCCGTCAAATGGACACAGGAATCGAGCGTATTCGCGATATCAGTCTGGCCGGAGGCGAGACCCGCATGTTGTTCGTTCGCCCCGATAGCAAGGTGATAGGCATGCGAGGTAGCCGTGTCATGGTGCAGGAATGGGTTCCCTTGGGAGACGCTGCTTTTTCCATACGCATGCCGGTGGCGCCCGGGCAGATGCACTCGATGGCTTACGGCGGCCGCGTGCTGTTCTGCGCGGACGGCCCGGCGCAGGTGCGCGTGATCGAGCGGACGGCCTGGCTGCCGCGCGCGGCCGTCCGCCTGGCGATGCAGGCGCGCGCCCTTACTGCCTGGGTCCGTGCCCGGGTCCGCCGGCGTTCAGGAGGGTTATCAGGGCCTGCTTGAGCGAGGCCGAAAACAGCGGCACCAACTGGACCGTTCCGGCGCTGTTGCGGGCCACGCGCAAATTGACCGACTGGCCGTTGAAGGCGGCCGGCGCGCCTTCCAGTGCCGCGTAGCGGCGGACGAGTTCATTGGCCTGGGCCTGCGCTTCGTAAAGCCGCGCCGGCTGCGTCGCGATATCGTCGGTGTGCGTATCCAGCACCCGCTGCAGGTCGTCGATGAATAGGCCCAGCGCGTTGGCGCCCCGGCAATCGGGGCGTTCATAGCCCCATTGCGGTTGATCGGGCGTCGAGATGGGCGTGTTGCTCATGATGGCATCCTGTGCTGCGCGCGCGAATTGGCGCCACCCTCGATGCTAACCGAGGCGCCGCGGCTTGGCTGGCCGCCGGGTTGGTTAGTATTACGCCTTTGCCCGTCCGTAACCGCGCCCCTATGTCCCGCTCGCCTCTTTCCCCGCCCGCCGTCATCGTCGTCGGCGCCGGTCCCGCCGGCCTGATGGCGGCGCAGGTGGCGGCCGCCGCCGGCGCACGCGTGGATGTCTACGACGCCATGCCGTCGGCAGGAAGAAAATTCCTGCTGGCCGGCCGCGGCGGCTTGAACCTGACGCATAGCGAGCCGTTGCCGGCTTTTCTCGGCCGCTACGATACGGCGGCCCGGCCCCGGGTCGAGCGCTGGCTGCGGGCCTTGCCGCCCCAGGCCCTGCGCGACTGGGCGCAAGGCCTGGGCGTGGAAACCTTCGTGGGCACTTCCGGCCGCGTTTTTCCCCAGGAAATGAAGGCCGCGCCGCTGCTGCGCGCATGGATGGCCCGCTTGCGCGCCGACGGCGTGCATTTCCATATGCGGCATCGCTGGCTGGGCTGGCGCGACGATCCCGTTTCAGCGCCGGCGTCCAGCCTTCGTTTCGCCGGCCCGCAGGGGGACGTGGACGTTCGCGCCGATGCGGTGGTGCTGGCGCTGGGCGGCGCCAGTTGGGCGCGGCTGGGATCGGACGGGGCCTGGGTGGCCTTGCTGCGCGAACGCGGGGTGGCGGTGAACGACCTGGCGCCGTCGAACTGCGGCTTCGATGCGCAATGGACGCCGCTGCTGCGCGACCGCCATGCGGGCGAGCCGGTCAAGGCGGTGGCGGCCCGCGTGGGCGACGGAGAAATGCGGCGCGGCGAATTCATTCTCACCGTCTCCGGCGTCGAGGGTGGCCTGGTCTATGCCTTGTCGGCGGCTCTGCGCGAGCAGTGGCGCCAGCACGGCCATGCCGAGATGCGGGTGGACCTGCTGCCGCAGATGGAGGCCGGCCGGGTCGCCATGGAGGTGGCGCATCCGCGCGGTTCGCGTTCCTGGTCCAGCCACCTGCAAAGCCGCTTGAACCTGAAGGGCGTGAAGATGGCCTTGCTGCGCGAGTGCGTGCCGGCCCAGGCGTTTCACGATCCTGCCTGGCTCGCGCGTTGCATCAAGGATCTGCCGCTGCGCCTGGCGCGGCCCCGGCCGATCGACGAGGCCATCAGCAGCGCGGGCGGCGTGCGCCTGGACGAGGTGGACGACGACCTGCAGTTGCGCCGCCTGCCGGGCGTGTTCTGCACCGGCGAAATGCTGGACTGGGACGCGCCGACCGGCGGCTACCTGCTGACGGCCTGCTTCGCCGGCGGCGCGGTGGCCGGCGCGGGCGTGGCCGCGCGCCTGGGGCTCGGGCGGGTCTAGCGGCGAGCCCCGGAAATTCGCACGCGTAACGGGGCACGCTACCCGCCGCGGCGCCTACGCCGCTTTCGCCTGGCGCGCCACGATGTCGCGCGCGACGGCTTCCGCGACTTCGATGCCGTCGATGGCGGCGGAATAGATGCCGCCGGCATAGCCCGCGCCTTCGCCCGCCGGGAACAGGCCGGCGGTGTTGACGCTTTGATAGTCGTCGTTGTTGCGCGTGATGCGCAGCGGCGACGAGGTGCGGGTCTCGACGCCGGTCAGCACGGCGTCGTGCATGGCGTAGCCCTTGAGCTTGCGATCGAAGGCGGGCAGGGCCTCGCGGATGGCTTCGATGGCGTAGTCCGGCAGCGCCGTGGACAGGTCGGTGGGCGTGACGCCGGGCTTGTAGGAGGGCTGCACCGAACCCAGCGCGGTGGAGGGCCGTCCCGCGACGAAGTCGCCGACGGTCTGGCCGGGGGCATGGTAGCCGCCGCCGCCCAATTCGTAGGCGCGCGATTCCCATTGCCGCTGGAAGGCGATGCCGGCCAGGGGACCGCCGGGATAATCGTCCGGCGTGATGCCGACCACGATGCCGGCGTTGGCGTTGCGTTCCGCGCGGGAATACTGGCTCATGCCATTGGTCACCACGCGGTTGGGTTCGGAGGTCGCCGCCACCACCGTGCCGCCCGGGCACATGCAGAAACTGTAGACCGAGCGCCCGTTGCCGGCGTGATGCACCAGCTTGTAGTCGGCCGCGCCCAGCAGGGGATGGCGCACGAACTTGCCGAAGCGCGCGCGGTCGATGAGCGATTGCGGATGCTCGATGCGAAAGCCGATGGAGAAGGGCTTGGCTTCCAGGAAGACGCCGCGTTCATGCAGCATCTCGAAGGTGTCGCGCGCGCTGTGGCCGATGGCCAGCACCAGGTGCGTGCAGGGCAGGTATTCGCCGCTGGCCAGGGTCAGCCCGCGCAGTTGGCCATGATGCAGGTCGAGGTCCGCCACGCGCTGCTCGAAGCGCACTTCGCCGCCCAGCGATTCGATGGTGGCGCGCATCTTTTCCACCATGCTGACCAGGCGGAAGGTGCCGATGTGGGGCTTGCTGACGTAGAGGATTTCCTCGGGCGCGCCGGCCCGCACGAATTCGTCCAGCACCTTGCGGCCGAGATGGCGCGGGTCCTTGATCTGGCTGTAGAGCTTGCCGTCGGAAAAGGTGCCGGCGCCGCCTTCGCCGAACTGCACGTTGGATTCGGGATGGAGCACTTCCTTGCGCCACAGGCCCCAGGTGTCCTTGGTGCGCTCGCGCACGGCCTTGCCGCGTTCCAGGATGATGGGACGAAAGCCCATTTGCGCCAGGATCAGGCCGGCGAACAGGCCACAGGGACCCATGCCCACGACGACGGGCCGCGCGGCGCCGGGCGCCGCGCCGGCGTCGGCGACGAAGCGGTAGGTCATGTCCGGCGTCGGGGCCACGTGCGGCGAGCCGCCGTGGCGCGCCAGCACGGCGGCCTCGTCGCGCAGCACGGCGTCGACGGAGTACACGAGCAGGATGTTGGCCTGCTTGCGGGCGTCGTAGCCGCGGCGGTAGATGGAAAAGGAAAGGAGCTCGTCGTCCGCGATCTCCAGCTTTTGGACGATGGCGGAACGCAGGGCCTCCTCGGCATGATCGAGGGGCAGTTTGATTTCTGATATGCGCAGCATGACAGGTCCGGCGCCGCTTATGGCGCAAAGTCGCGCGGCCGCGTCATGCGGCCGCAGGCGCAAGTGTAGTTCACCCCCGGGCCTGGGGCGAGGGCGGCGATCCCGGCGGGTCGCCGGGCAGCGGAGGATCGCCGGGAAGCGGCGGTTCGTCGGGCAGGGGCGGTTCGCCCGGCGCCGGCTCGCGGTGCGAGGCCGGCACGGCGTTGCGGGCGATTTCCTCGGCGATGTCGGCCGAGTCGGGGCTGCGCGGGTTGAGCGTGTTGGGTGCAATGCTGGACATGGCAGGTCTCCTGGGTGGGTGCGGGCTGCTCCGATGCATGCCGCATGCCCGGGGCGCGCGGATCAGAAGGCTGGCGGCGGGGACGGCCGCCGGGAACTTCCTTGGGCACGTCATTTGCTGATGAGCAGGCGGAGTCGATGTTTCCATCGATTTTTCTTTTTATCGCCAACAAAGGAAAGACCATGAAGAACAAAGCCTTTCTCGTTGTGATGCTTGCTTTTTCCGCCCTCGTCGCGGGTTGCAACACCGTGCACGGCGCCGGCCAGGACATCGAGCGCGGCGGCGAAAAAATCCAGAATGCGGCCGATCGTCATTCATAAGCAATCGGTCGCAGGCTGAAGTCCGCCGGCCGGCGCTGCCCGACCAAGCGGACCTGGTGGTTGGCGCGGGGGCGTGGGCGGCGAACGGCCACGCTTCCCGCATTTTCCTTATTCGAGGCACGACACCAAGAGGCAGAAAAATGTTCAGAACGACGCCCACATTGACGCCCGAGCAGTTCCGCTGGCTGAAGGAATTGCGTACGCAGGCTTCGTCGTTGGTAGGCTTCGATATCCCCCAGCCTGTGCGCGGGCAACTGGAGGCCTTGAACTACATCGAGCAGCGCGCGGGCAAGACCGCGGTGACGCGGCCGGGCGTGAACGCGCTGGGCGCATATGTGGGCCCGATGTCGGCGCGGTAGCGCTAGCGCTGGCGAGTAGTAGGGAGAGGGCGTTACCGCCGGCGGCGGGCAGGGGCCATCTCGAACGGGGGATTTTCCATGTCGGCGTTTCGGCGCCGGCAATACGGCGCGGGGCGTTCCTGGCGGGGGCGCGCGCCGCTGATGCATAATTCCCGGGTTTCGAGCCTTATCTTTGCCCTGGAGCATCCATGTCCGTTTTCCGGCCTCTCTTGGCGAGCGCCCTCGTCCTTCTCGGCGGTTGCGCCTCCGAGGGCGTCACATCCGACGGCAACTTTCCCACGCTGACTTTCCCGGTGCAGACCGATTACATGGCCGCGTTCCGCCGCGCCGGCGAGTTCGTGCGCGTCTGCCACACCGACGTGGTGTACGCCTATGGCGTCAACTACCTCTCCAACCAGTCCTATGACGAGCGCACGGCCACCGGCACGGTGACCGTCTTCAAGCGCGGCGAGCCGGCCAAGCTGCTGGAGGTCATCAAGGTGCGTCCGGACGGCCCGGTGAACACCGCCCGCTACGCCACGGCCATCGTCACCGTGCTCGGCAGCCAGCCCTGGGACCAGCGGGAAATGGAAGCGGCCCGCCAGTCCATGCAATCGGCCACGCCCGCTTGCCGCCAGGGCCCGGGCGGCGACGCCGCGCCGACCTTGGAACGGCGCGCGCCCGAATTGCAAGGCGAGCAGATTCCGGATGGGGCGTAAGGACGGACCTCAAGGTTCTTCCGACAGGTCCGATGCCTCGTTGGCGTAGACGTCGTCTTCCGGGCGGGGGATGCCGGGATCGCCAGGATCGGTCAGGGCGCGCGCGCGGCGCGGCATCCCGGCCACGATGGGCTGCTGGTCGGGCATGGGCAGGGTGTGCGTGCCCGATACGAGATCGGCGCGGGTCTGGTAATCGGGCTGCTTGCCGGCGCCGGGGCTGAGGGTGCGTGCGGTGGTGGGCATGTTCGTCTCCGTTCAGGATCATGGACCGGAAAGCCGGCGCTCAGAAAATCGAGGTGCGGGCTTTCTTCTTGTAAGGGGCCGGCTGCGTGTTGTCGGCCCAGTTATGCTCGGTGTCGGTTTCGACGGGAGCATGCCCCGCGTCGGTTTCCCCGGTCTTCGTTTTCCTGGGCGGCAGGCGCGGCACGTCGACGGGCGTCGAGGGTGGAAAAACCCGCGCGTTCAGGCTGGTTCCGCGCGGCGTTTCGGCGTGGTCCTGGGGGAGCGTGGCGGGGCTGGGTCGCTTGTTCATTGTCGGACTCCCTTGATATATCGGCACTTTCGCGGCCGCAAGCCTCGTTCCCGCGGCGCCGTTTCCCCGCTATGCTGTGCTTCCGGCCAGCTTGGCCGTCCGCAATTCCGTCCCTTCCAGTCAATCTCGGTACTCGGTCTCCTCATCTCATGGATTTGCCTGAAAACACCCGTCCCGCCAACGCCTACCAGGCCTTGACCCAACACGCCCTGGCGGGATTCCGGCTGCTGGGCCTGGCCAATGGCATCGCCTTGCTGCTGTTGCTGTCGTTCTCGCTGGGCATCGTGGGCTCGGACGTCGATCCGCCGGACCTGCAGGAGGCGACGCTGGCGTTCACCGCAGGACTGGCGTGCAGCGCGGTGGGCCTGCTGTTTTCCTATCTTTCGCACTTCTGCCTGTTCCGCCAGATCGCCGCCGGCCGGGCCGGGCGTGGGCACTGGCTGCCGTTGTTCGTCAGCGTGCTGGCCTACGGCTGCGCCGTGGCCGCCTTCGTGCTCGGCTGCTGGAGCGCGGTGGGCGCGGGGGCGGGCATGACGGGCGACGATGCGTCCTACCAGAACAGCAGCGCGATGCTGGGGACCACGGCGTCCGCGCCGGGCGGCGTGGCCGCGGCGACGGTCTAGCGGCGCGCCTCGGCGGCAGCGGCGGCAGACGCCGATGTCGGCTTCGCGGCGGTCAGTTCCGCGCGCTCATTTTGCCGGCCCGGCATCCTCGCCGGCCGGACCGCTCTCGGCCAAGTAGGCGTCGATCAGGCGCCGCGCGGCCGCGGGCGCGGCGCGGGAGGGGCGGTGGCCGTCGGCCTCGAACAACTGCACCGTGACGAAACAACCTTCCAGGATCAGCAGCAGCGCATCGCCCAGGCCCTCGGCGTCGCGCACGCCCGCGGCGGCCGCCATGTCGCGGAAGATGCGCCGGACCTCCCGCTTGTTGTCTTCGGCCACCTGCCGCGCCGGGTGGGGAGCGGCATCGTCCTGGGTCCGCGGATACTCCACGGCGGCGTTGGTCAGGCCGCAGCCGCGATAGGCCGGCGAGGCCGTGCGCTCGGCGATATAGGTGAAATACGCGATGAGCTGGGCGCGCGGGTCGCCCCGATGCGGCGCGATGGCCTCCTCGAAACGCTCGTAGAAACGGCATTCGTAGTCGCGCAGGTAGGCGGCGGCCAATTCGTCCTTGGAGCCGAAGCTGCGGTACAGGCTGGGCTTGGTGGCGCCGGCGCGGTTGACGATTTCATCGACGCCGACGGCCCGGATGCCTTCCCGATAGAACAGTTCCGCCGCCGTGCGCTGGATGCGTTCCGCCGCGCGCGGGGGTTTCGCGTCTTCCTGGGAGGGCGTGGGCGATGGGTTCGAGGAGGGCGTTTTCATGGTCGCGAATGTCCTTGACAGGGCGAAGGCCAGGTCCGTATTATGCGCCAATCTGAAACGTACCGGTCAGTAACATGAATTCGATAATCCGTCGGCCGCCCTTCGGGCAGAAGTATGCGTTCGTGGTGGTCGCCATCGCGTTTCTCGCCTTGCTGGCGGGCGCGGGCCAACGGTCGGCCCCGGGCGTGCTGATCGTGCCGCTGGAAAAGGCGTTCGGCTGGGATCGCGATATCACGTCGCTGTCCGCGGCCATCGGCATCTTTCTCTATGGCCTGGTCGGGCCTTTCGCGGCGGCCCTGATGCAGAGCTTCGGCGTGCGCCGCACGCTGCTGTGCGCCTTGGCGCTGATGGCCGCCGCCACCGGCGCCAGCGCCTGGATGACGCAACCCTGGCAATTGATCGCAAGCTGGGGCGTGCTGTCCGGCATCGGCACCGGCTGCGTGGCCATCGTTTTCGGGGCCACCGTGGTCAATCGCTGGTTCGTCAAGCACCGCGGCCTGATGATGGGGCTGCTCACGGCCAGCACGGCGACCGGCACGCTGATCTTCCTGCCCGGCCTGGCCGCGCTGGCCGAAAGCGGCGGCTGGCGGCCCGTGGTGCTGACGATTTCGGCGGTGTGCCTGTGCCTGCTGCCCCTGGCCTGGCTGATCCTGCCGGAGCGGCCGTCCGATATCGGCATGGTGCCCTATGGCGCCGATGCGGATTACCGGGCGCCGGCGCCGGTCCACGCCAATCCCCTGAAGGCCGCTTTCTCGGTGCTCGGCCGGGCGGCGCGCACGCGCAATTTCTGGTTCCTGTTCGCCACGTTCTTCGTCTGCGGCTTCACGACCAACGGCTTGATCGGCACGCACTTCATCGCGCTGTGCAATGACGAGGGCATCGCCGAGGTGCGCGCCGCGGGCTTGCTGGCCTTGATGGGCCTGTTCGACCTGGTCGGCACCACGGCGTCCGGCTGGCTGACCGACCGCTACGATCCGCGCAAGCTGCTGTTCGTCTACTACGGGTTGCGCGGCCTGTCGCTGATGTTCCTGCCGTTTTCGGATTTCTCCATCTACAGCCTGGGCATCTTCGCGGTGTTCTATGGCCTGGACTGGATCGCGACCGTGCCGCCGACGCTGCGCCTGACCGTCGAGTCCTTCGGCGAGCGCGATGCGCCCATCGTGTTCGGCTGGATCGTCGCCGGCCACCAGTTGGGTGCGGCCAGCGCGGCGTTCATGGCCGGGGTGGTGCGGGCCGCGCAGGGCAGTTACCTGAACGCCTTCCTGATTTCCGGCGCCACCGGCGTCGTGGCCGCGGTGATCGCCTTGCAGGTGCGCAATGCCAAGGCCGCGCGGACGGCGCCCCAGGCGTCTGCTTGAGCCAGAACAGGCGTTGGATATACGCAAAATCCATGGACATGGTTTTTGGCCGAGATTAATATACGCAACGCGTACATAACCCCTCCCCATCGGCAGGCCAGACCATGTCCATCTCCCAGCAAGCCTTCCTGCGCGACGCCATGCGCCGCCTCAACCTGACGCGCGACGTCTTCGCCACGCGTATCGGCGTCAAGCGGCGCGCCCTCGACACCTGGCTGTTGCCGGAAGGGTCGCAGGAATTCCGCACCATGCCGGAAGTGGTCGAGCGCTTCGTCACGGAAATCGTGCAGAACAACGTGCTGCTGGAAAAGTATACGCAGAGCGCGCTGTCCGGTCCCCTGCGCGACCGCATCAGCGTGGAAGGCAAGCCGCAACTGCTGTCGGTCGACCAGTTCACGCGCGAATCGGTGGAAGACCTGTTCCGCGTGGCCGACATGATGCAACCCATCGCGCGCCGCCAGAAGGTGTCGCGCGTGTTGGAAGGGGCGGTGCTGGGCAACCTGTTCTTCGAGGCCAGCACGCGCACGCGCGTGAGCTTCGGCTCGGCGTTCTGCCGCCTGGGCGGGTCGGTGTGCGACACCACCGGCTTCACCTTCTCGTCGATGGCGAAGGGCGAGTCCATCTACGACACCAGCCGCGTGATGAGCGGTTATGTCGACGCCATGGTGATCCGCCATCCGGAGCAGGGGTCGGTGGCCGAATTCGCGCGCGCCACCAACATCCCGGTGGTCAACGGCGGCGACGGCCCCGGCGAGCATCCCAGCCAGGCGCTGCTGGACCTCTACACCATCCTCACCGAGTTCTCGCGCCTGGGCAAGCTGCTGGACGGCGCGCACATCGCCATGGTCGGCGACCTGAAATACGGCCGCACCGTGCATTCGCTGATCAAGCTGCTGGCCCTGTACCGCGGCGTGAAGTTCACGCTGGTGTCGCCGCCGGGGCTGGAAATGCCGTCCTACATCGTCGAACAGGCCGCGCGCAACGGCAACGTGATCGAGCAGAAGACGTCCCTGGCCGACGGCCTGTCGGGCGCCGACGTGATCTACGCGACGCGGGTGCAGAAGGAGCGTTTCGTCGACGAGGCCCAGGAAGGCTATACGCCGGATTTCCAGATCAACCACGCCACCATCGACGCCCATTGCGGTCCCGACACCATCGTCATGCACCCCTTGCCGCGCGACAGCCGGCCCGGCGCCAACGACCTGAGCACCGACCTCAACCACGATCCGCGCCTGGCCATCTTCCGCCAGACCGATAACGGGATTCCCATCCGCATGGCCATCTTCGCCGTGCTGCTGGGCGTGGAAGGCCTGGTGCAGCATTCGATGCGCGACGTCACGTGGCAGCATCCGTCGCACGTCGGTCCCGACGACTCGGTGTTCCACGGTTTGGAGTAAGCTCCCCCACACGGGGAGTCATGCGTGCTTGTTGTCGAGGATCTGCATAAATCGTTCGCTACCGCGCAGGGCGGCCTGCCCGTGCTGCGCGGGGTCAACCTGCGCCTGGCCGCCGGTGAAAGCCTGGCGTTGACGGGGGAATCGGGCAGCGGCAAGAGCACCTTGCTGCACCTGATCGCCGGCCTGGACTATCCCGATAGCGGACGCGTGCTGGTCGACGGCGAGGCGCTGCATGCGCGGCGCGAAGCGGGACTCGCGCAATGGCGCAGGACGGGCATCGGCCTGGTGTTCCAGCAATACAACCTGATCGGCAGCCTCGACGTGGCGGCCAACCTGGACTTCCAGGCGCGGCTGGCGGGCCGCCACGATGCCGCCTGGACGGCGCATCTCGCGGAACGCCTCGGGCTGGCCTCCTTGCTGTCGCGCTATCCGGAGCAATTGTCGGGCGGCCAGCAGCAGCGCGTGGCCATCGGGCGCGCGCTGGCGAGCCGGCCGGCCCTGGTGCTGGCGGACGAGCCGACCGGCAGCCTGGACGAAGGCAGCAGCGATGCCGTGCTGGATCTGCTGCTGGCCCTGGTGCGCGATGCGGGCAGCAGCCTGCTGATGGTGACGCACAGCGCGCGCCTGGCCGCGCGCCTGTCGCGTTGCGTGGTGCTGCACCTGGGACGGGTGCGGGACGACGAGGATCGCGGCGATGCCGGCGCAGGCGCGGAGGCCGGCGCGGATATCGGCAGCCCGGCCGCGGCGGGCCTTCCCGCTTCCGCGGCGCGGGCGTGATGCGGGTCTTTCTTTCCTGCATGCGGGCCCTGGCAGGCCATTGGCGCCGGCATCCCTTGCAATGCGCCAGCATCGTGTGCGGCCTGTGGCTGGCGACGGCCTTGTGGAGCGGCGTGCAGGCCTTGAACGCGCAGGCGCGCGCCGATTATGCGCGAGCCAGCGCGGTCCTGCTGGGCCCGGCGCAGGCGCAATGGCTGCCGCGGCAGGGCAGCCTGCTCGACCAGGAAACCTATGTGCAACTGCGCCTTGCCGGATGGCGGGTATCGCCCGTCCTGGAAGGCCGGCTGCGTTTTCCCGGCGATCCGCCCCTGACGCTGCGGGTGATGGGCATCGAGCCGCTCAGCCTGCCGCCCGGCACGGAGGTGGCGGGACAGGCCGCCAAGGCCTTCGACATGGGCGCCTTCATCGGCGAACCCGGGCAGGCCTGGGCCGGGCCCGACACCTTGCGCCGATTGGGCGTGCGGGAGGGCGCAAGGCCGGTCACGCTGGATGGGGCCGAGCTGCCTGTCCTGCGCCTGCGGCCCGACCTGGCGCCGGGCGTGCTGGTGATGGACATCGGCCACGCGCAGGCATTGCTGCACGAGCCGGGCAAGCTGTCGCGCCTGCTGGTGGCGGAAGACGCAGGCGCCGGCGCCGCGCCGCCTGCGCCACCCGCGCCCTGGGCGGACAGGCTGATGCTGGCGCGCGCCGACGATCGCGACGATCTCGGGCGCCTGACCGAAAGCTTCCATCTCAATCTCACCGCGCTGGGCATGCTGGCCTTCATCGTGGGGCTGTTCATCGTGCATGCATCCATCGGCCTGGCCCTGGAGCAGCGGCGATCCCTGTTGCGCACCTTGCGCGCGTGCGGCGTCAGCCTGCGCGCGTTGATGATCGCGCTGGCCGTCGAGCTGGGCGCCTTCGCGCTGGCGGGCGGCGTGGCCGGGGTCGCCAGCGGCTACGTGCTGGCGGGGCTGCTGCTGGGCAATATGGCCGCCAGCCTGCGCGGCCTGTACGGCGCCGAAGTGGCGGGCCACCTGAGCCTGCCGGCCTGGTGGTGGGGGGCGGGTATCGGCATGACGCTATTGGGCGCGCTGGCGGCGGGCGCCGGCAGCCTGTGGCGGGCGGCGCGCCTGCCTTTGCTGGCCATCGCGCGGCCGCAGGCGTGGCGCGGGGCGCAGGCGGCGCGCCAGCGGCGCCACCTCGTATACGCGGCGCTGCTGGCGGTGTTCGCGGCGGGGTGCGGGATGGCGGGCGACAGCCTGGCGACGGCCTTCGCGATGCAGGCGGCGATCCTGCTGGCGTCGGCCTTGCTGCTGCCCGCCTTGCTGGATGCGATGCTGGCCTGGGGCGCGCGGTATGCGCGCGGCCCGCTGTCCTCCTGGTTCGTCGCCGACAGCCGGCAGCAGTTGCCGGCGCTGAGCCTGGCCTTGATGGCCTTGTTGCTGGCCCTGGGCGCCAGCGTGGGCGTGGGCAGCATGACCGAGGGGTTTCGCAAGACCTTCGTCGGCTGGCTGGACCAGCGCTTGTCGGCGGACATCTATCTGAACCCGCGCGATAGCGCGCAGGGCGTCGAGGCCATGCAATGGCTGCGGACGCGCGCCGACGTGCGCGCGGTATTGCCGCAATGGCGCGCCGTCACGCACGTGCGGGGCTGGCCGGTGGAGCTGCAGGGCGTGATCGACGATCCCGAAACGGCGCGGCAGTGGCCGCTGCTGGAGCAGTCCGCCGATGCCTGGCGGCAGGTGGCCGCGGGGCGCGGCGTGATGGTCAGCGAGCAGTTGGCCCGGCGCCTGCGGCTGCGGTTGGGGGATACGCTGGTCCTGGACGGCGTGGCGGGGGAGGGGGCGCCGGCCGGAGGATCGCCGGAGACCTCGGCGCCAGCCGCGAAGGCCTCGGCCGGCGCGCAAGGGCCACCGTCCCCGGCCGCCTTCACCGTGGTGGCCCGCTACGCCGACTATGGCAATCCGCGCGGCCATGCGCTGCTGGACGCCGCCGTGTTGCAGCGGCTGGAGCCGGAGGCGGCGCTGCGCAGCCTGAACGTCTACGCCGCGCCGTCCGCCGGCGATGACGGGCGGCGCATCGGCGCGCTGCGGACGGCGCTGGAGCAGCGCTATGGGGCAGACGGCATGCAGGTCGCCGAGCAGGCCTCGATCAAGCTGTGGTCCACGCAGGTGTTCGAGCGCACCTTCGCCGCGACGGCCGCGCTGAATACCTTGACGCTGGGCGTGGCGGGCATCGCCCTGTTCATCAGCCTGCTGACCCTGAGCCAGGGCCGCCTGGCGCAACTGGCGCCGTTGTGGGCCCTGGGCGTGCCGCGCCGCCGCCTGGCCTGGCTGGCGCTGGGCCAGGTGCTGATCCTGTCTTCGCTGACGGTGTTGTTCGCCATGCCGCTGGGCGTGCTGCTGGCGTGGACGCTGGTGGCGGTGGTCAACGTGCAGGCCTTCGGCTGGCGGCTTCCGCTGTACGTCTTTCCATCGCAGTTGTCGATGCTGGGGCTGCTGGGCTTGTTGACGAGCCTGCTGGCGGCCGCGTGGCCGGTGTGGCAGTTGCGGCGCCGGCAGCCGGCCGAATTGATCAGGCAGTTCGCCGATGAAACGTGACGCGCGCCGTGGCGCCAGGGAGCCTTCCGTTCGTTCCGTGGGGGAACGTTCCGTCATGAAGCAGGCCGTCCTGCTGCTCGCCGCGCTGCTCTCCCTGCTGTCCCTGCCTATCCTGCTCGCGGGCTGCGACGATGCCAAGCCGCCGCCGTCGCGCGCGGGCTATGCGGGGCTTGGGAGCGAGGCCGACGACTATGCGCGCGTGACGCGCGGCAGGCCCTTGGTCTTTCCGGCCGACCACGGACCGCACGACGGGTATCGCATCGAATGGTGGTACGTGACGGCGGACCTGAAGGACGAGGACGGGCACGACTGGGGCGTCCAGTGGACCTTGTTCAGGTCGGCCTTGCGGCCCGGTCCCGAGGAGGCCGGGTGGGAGAGCCCCAACGTCTGGATGGCGCACGCGGCCCTCACCGACGCCACCGCGCATCTGTTCGCGGAGAAATTCGCCCGCGGCGGCATAGGGCAGGCCGGCGTGACGGTCGGCGCGCCCGGCGCGCAGGGGCCCTCGTTCTTTGACGCCTGGATCGACGACTGGTCGTTGCGGGGCCCCGACATCGACCATCTGGCGATGCGGGCCGACGGCAAGGACTTTCGGTATCGCCTGGACCTCGCCGCCGACGGTCCCCTGGTGCTTCATGGCGACGGCGGCTATAGCGAAAAGTCGGGGCAGGGCCAGGCTTCGTATTACTACAGCCAGCCGTTCTACCGCGTCAGCGGCGAGGTCGAACGCGCGGGCAAGGTCCACCGCGTGCAGGGCACGGCATGGCTGGACCGGGAATGGAGCAGCCAGCCCTTGTCCGCCGATCAGCGGGGCTGGGACTGGTTCTCCCTGCACTTGGCCTCCGGCGCCAAGCTCATGCTGTTCCAGGTGCGCCAGTCCAATGCCGCGCCGTATCGCGCCGGAACGTGGATAGGCGCCGACGGGCGTTCGACGGCCTTGCGCGCCGCCCAGATCCGGCTCGATCCCCTGGACTGGAGCCGCCAGGACGACGGCCGCCGCCTGCCGACGCGCTGGCGGGTGCGGGTCGCCGGCGTGCCCGGCGGCGACGTCGACGTCACCGCCGACGCGCTCCAGCCCAAGGCGTGGATGGGGACGTCGTTCCCGTATTGGGAAGGTCCGGTGCGCTTATCGAACGGCGGCTCGGGCTACCTGGAAATGACCGGGTACTGAGAAAAGGAAAGGGAAAACAGAAGAGGCGCCCTCCGGCGGGAACCGGGAGGGCGCCGGGCTTCAGATCCCTTTCTTCTCGCCGCCCAGCGCTTCCACGAGCTCGGCCATCAACTTGGACAATTCGCCCGTCATCAGCGTCATGTCGGAGTCGAATTTCTCGTCGTCGTTCTGCGCCATCGCGTCGGTGTTTTCCTTCAGCACGTCCAGCGGGGACACCCGCTTGACGTCCAGGCCTTCCGTCAGGACGAAGGAAATGCGGTCCGACCAGGTCATGGCCAGGCGGGTGCATTGCTTGCCGTTCTGGATATGGCGGCGCACGTCGTCGGCGTCGATGGAGTGCTTGACGTAGCGGATGGCCGCGCCGCTGTCGCCGGAAGACTTCAGCTCGGTGTCCTGGTCGATGCTGAAGTTCGCCGGCGCCTCGTCGGCGGCCAGCCAGCCGGTCATGGCCGAGGCCGGCGACTGGTTGACGTACAGGCCTTCGACCGGGAAGGGATCGACGGTCTTGGCCAGCAGGCCGAGCACTTCGTCGGCCTTGGCCGAGGCGGCGGCGTCGATCACCAGCCAGTGATTCTGCGGGTCGATCCAGACACGGGTGTCGCGATAGATGCTGAAGGCCTTGGGGAGCAGTTCGTCGGTGACGCGCTCCTTGATTTCCTTCATCTGCTTGCGGCCGGGCTTGTAGCCTTGCTGTTCCTCGATTTCCTGGGCGCGCGCCTTGGTCACCTGGTTGACGACCGTGGCCGGCAGCAGCTTCTTTTCGGCGCGCAGGGCGAGCAGTATCTGGCCGTTGACGACGTGCGCCAGGCGGCCGTTCTCGCGCGGGGCGATCCACCCCAGGCTCTGCATTTCCAGGTTATTGCCGCCTTGGTAGGCAAATTTGGCGAGGGCGTCTTCCAGCGCGTCGCCCAAGACGGCCCAGGGCGCGGAGAGACGGTAGATCTTGAGATTCTTGAACCACATGAGCGTCGGGCAAAAGGATGGATTCTATACGACCCGGGCGCTGTCGCCGATCATGACACAGGACACGTTCTGTCACTGACGCGCCGGAGGCCGCAGGGTATCTTCCGCCGCATCCATTCCATCCACCGAAGAGGATCGCCATGAAATCCACCACCATTATCGGAGCGCTGCTGATCGTGCTGGGCATCGCCGCCCTGGTCTATCGGGGCTTCAGCTACAAATCGGAAGACACCGTGCTGCAGATCGGCTCGATCAAGGCCACCGCGGAGACGGAAAAGTCGGTGCCCATCCCCGGCTGGGCGGGCATCGCGGCCATCGTGGTGGGCGTGGTCGTGGTCGGCGCGGGCATGCGGCGCTAGGCCTTGCGCGCTCGCGAAGGAGGCGCCGGGATGCCAGCGCCGGGACGCCAGGAATGAGATTGTTCTCCTTTTGGATTTTTCAGGACTGTGTCAGAGGCGGGAAACTAGACTGCCGGTTCGGAAGACGGTCATGCGACCTGTCGGAGGACGATTGATCCCCCTGTCCCCTGACTGCATGAACGCCCTCTGACACCGATGCCGCGCTCCCCGCGAGCCTTAAACAGCGCGACATCGTGTGCTCCCGTAACGGCCCTGCCTGCTTAGGCGGGCCGTTTTTTTTCGACGAAACTCGCGAAAAAAAAGCTCCCGGAGGGAGCTTCCAAGGCCAGGCAGGTGCAGCATCCTGCCCGGCAGGGGAACGGTCCGGCGCGCGCGAGGCGCGCCTTGGCGATCAATCGTTCAGGTCGACGTCCTTGGTCTCGCGGATGAAGAGGGTGCCGATGACCAGGGTCATCGCCGCGATGACGATGGGATACCACAGGCCGTCGTAGATGTTGCCGGTGGCCGCCACGATGGCGAAGGCCAGGGGCGGCAGGAAGCCGCCGAACCAGCCGTTGCCGATGTGATAGGGCAGGCTCATCGAGGTGTAGCGGATGCGGGTCGGGAACATTTCCACCAGCATGGCGGCGATCGGGCCGTACACCATGGTCACGTAGATCACCAGGATGGCGAGTAGCACCACCACCATGACGTTGTTCGACTGCGCGGGGTCCGCCTTGGCCGGATAGCCGTGGGCGCGGATCGCCGTCGTCAGCGTCTTGTCCATGTCGGCGACCTTGGCCTTGAAGTCCGCGGCCGGTATGCCGGCGCCTTCGAAGGCGGTGAATTCGTCGTTGCCGATGCGCACCTTGGCGACCGAGCCCGCCGGGATGGCCTCGTTCTTGTAGTTCACCGAGTTGCGCGCCAGAAAGGACTTGATGACGTCGCAGGAACTGGTGAACGACGACGTGCCCACCGGATTGAACTGGAAGGAGCAGGCGGCGGGATCGGCCATGACCGTCACCGGGGCGTTGGCCTGCGCCTTTTCCAGCGCCGGATTGGCGAAGTGCGTGATGCCCTGGAAGAGGGGGAAGTAGGTCAGCGCGGCGAGCAGGCAGCCGGCCATGATGATGGGCTTGCGGCCGATGCGGTCGGACAGCGCGCCGAAGATCACGAAGAAGGGCGTGCCGATCAGCAGCGCCACCGCGATCATGATGTTGGCGGTGTTGGCGTCGACCTTCAGCGTCTGCGTCAGGAAGAACAGCGAGTAGAACTGCCCCGTGTACCAGACCACGGCCTGGCCGGCGGTCAGCCCCAGCAGCGCCAGGATGACGACCTTGAGGTTCTTCCATTGGCCGAACGATTCGGTCAGCGGCGCCTTCGAGGTCTTGCCTTCGTCCTTCATGCGCTGGAAGGTGGGAGATTCGCTCAACTGCATGCGGATCCACACCGAGATCGCCAGCAGGACGAAGGACAGCAGGAAGGGCGCGCGCCACCAGCCCCAGGCGTCGCGGAACGCGTCTTCGCCGGCGTAGCTGCGCACCGCCAGGATCACCAGCAGCGACAGGAACAGGCCCACCGTGGCGGTGGTCTGGATCCAACTGGTGTAGAAGCCGCGGCGGCCCATGGGCGCGTGTTCGGCCACGTAGGTGGCCGCGCCGCCGTACTCGCCGCCCAGCGCCAGGCCTTGCAGCAGGCGCAGGACGATCAGGCAGACGGGCGCGATGATGCCGATGGATCCGTAGCTGGGCAGCAGGCCGACCAGGAAGGTCGACAGGCCCATGATGACGATGGTGACGAGGAAGGTGTACTTGCGTCCGACCAGGTCGCCCAGGCGGCCGAACACCAGCGCGCCGAACGGGCGGACCGCGAAGCCGGCGGCAAAGGCGAGCAGCGCGAAGATGAAGCCCGCGGTGGGATTGACGCCCGAAAAGAAGTGCATGGCGATGATCGGCGCCAGCGAACCGTAGAGATAGAAGTCGTACCACTCGAATACGGTGCCCAGCGACGACGCGAAGATCACCTTGCGTTCGTTGCGGGTCATGGCGGGCGGGGCCGCCATGCCTCCCCCGGCGCGCGGCATGGATGCTGTGCTCATGATGTCTCCTCGAAAATGGCCGGCGATCGGGCGCCGTGCTCTTTATCCCGGCCGACGGTTGTCGATCCGGGTCAGGCTGCAAGTTAGGCCGCGAGGCTGACGAGGGTCTGACGTTTGTCAGCCATGCCAGGGTAAAGATGTTTCTTTATGTAAATCAAACGTGACCGTGAAACGGGTTCCCGGCGTGGCGCGGCCCGGATCGGGGTTGTCGGCGATGGCCACGGCGGCGCCATGCTTGCCCGCGATCTCGCGGACGATGGCCAGGCCCAGGCCGCTGCCGTCGGCGGGCGACCCGAGCACGCGGTAGAAGCGGTCGAAGACCCGGTCCCGCTCGGCCGGCGCGATGCCGGGGCCGGAATCCTCCACCTCCAGCAAGGCGAAATCGCCCTGGCGCCGCACCCGCACCGTGATGTGGCCGCCCCGCGGCGTATAGCGCAGGGCGTTGTCGAGCAGGTTGTTCAGCAGCTCGCCCAGCAGGATGGGATTGCCCGCGATGGGCAGCGCGCCGTCGGGGTCCTCGAAGCCGAGATCGGTGCGCAGGGCCAGCGCGTGCGGGGCCCACTGCGTGGTCTGCTCGCGCGCGACCTCGGCCAGGTCGATGGGCGTCATGCCCACGGCGGCGGGATTCTCCGCGTGCGCCAGCAGCAGCAACTGGTTCACCAGCCGGGTGGCGCGTTCGGACCCGGTCACCAACTGCCGCAGGCTGGCCTGCATTTCGTCCGCGCTGGCGTCGCGCAGGGCCAGCTCGGCCTGGGTGCGCAGGCCGGCCAGCGGCGTTTTCAACTGGTGCGCGGCGTCGGCGACGAAGCGGCGCTGGGTCTGCACCGTGGCCGACAGGCGGTCCAGCAGGTCGTTGATGGCGCCGACCAGGGGCGCGATTTCGGTGGGCGCGGCGCGCTCGTCGATGGGCGACAGGTCGTCGGGCCGGCGCGCGCGCAGGCGTTGTTGCAGGGCGTTCAGCGGCGCCACGCCCCGCGACAGGCCGAACCACACCAGCAGCACCGCGATCGGCAGCACCATGAACTGCGGGATGATGACGCCCTTGATGATTTCGTTGGCGAGTTGCGCGCGCTTCTCCCCGGTTTCGGCCACCAGCACCGTGACCGGGCCGGCCTCGCCGGGATCGGTCTGGACGCGCGTATGGGCCACCCGGATGGCGAAGCCGCGCAGGCTGTCGTCCTCGAAGCGCACGGCGCCGGGCTCGGCCGGGACGGCGGTCTTGGGCAGCGGCAGGCCGCGATCGCCCGCCACGTAGCGGCCCTGGCCGTCGACCACCAGCCAGAACAGGCTGGCGGTCTCGTCGGCGCGCAAGGCCTGCCGCAGGGTGTCGTTCATCGGCAGGGCCGCCTTGCCGTCGATCACGCGGACCTGGTGCGCCAGCAGATTCACCGTGTTGGCCAGCGACCGGTCGTAGGGCACGTCGGCGATGTGCTGCGCCACCACGTAGGTGATGGCGACGCTCATCGGCCATAGCAGGAACAGCGGCGCCAGCATCCAGTCGAGGATTTCGCCCAGCAGGGATCGGCGCGGCGGCCGGAAGCTGGGGCCGCGCGCGCCGGCGCGCAGCACCTCCAGGGCTTCCTGGTTCAGGGGCGCCGGCGCCGCGGATTCAGTTCGGGAGAAAACTCGCACCGGGCTCCCGTTCGAGGCAATAGCCCAGGCCACGCACCGTCATGATCTTGACGCCGCTGGGCTCCAGCTTCTTGCGCAGGCGATGCACGTAGACCTCGATGGCGTTGGTGCTGACTTCCTCGCCCCATTCGCACAGGTGGTCCACGAGCTGGTTCTTGCTGACCATGCGGCTGCTGCGCATCAGCAGTATCTCCAGCAGGCTCACTTCGCGCGCCGACAGGTCCAGCGTCTGGTCGTCCACCGTGGCGACGCGCCCGGTCTGGTCGAACACCAGCCTGCCGTGGCGCACCAGCGTGGCGCCGCCGCCGGCGCCGCGCCGGGTGAGGGCGCGCACGCGCGCCTCCAGTTCGGACAGGGCGAAGGGCTTGGCCATATAGTCGTCCGCGCCCAGGTCCAGGCCCTTGACGCGCTGCTCGACGCTGTCGGCGGCGGTCAGGATCAGCACCGGCAGGTGGGAGTTGCGCGAGCGCAGGCGGCGCAGGACTTCCAGGCCGGCCAGTTGGGGCAGGCCCAGGTCCAGGATGAGGAGGTCGAAGGCCTGGGCGCTCAACGCCAGGTCGGCGGCCATGCCGTCGCGCACGGCGTCCACGGCATAGCCGCCGTGGCGCAGGGAGCGCGACAGGCCATCGGCCAGGATGCTGTCGTCTTCGGCAATCAGAATACGCATGGGACCGGGCTCGCTATCTGTTGGTTATTGATCGGGTCGCAGCCAGGACGGAAACCGGGTTCGTGGCCCGGTCTTTGTCTCCGGTGCGATTCTGGCATGGCGGGCCGGGCTTGCCCATACCGGGAATACACGGGCCGCGGGTGGGTGGCGGCGTCGCCCGGGGAGGGGGCGGGGAAGAGGCCTGAGGCGGAGCTTGGGGAGGGACTTGTCACACTGGATTTTTATCCAGTAGAATCCAATGCCATAATCCACCTTCGCGAAACGGGCCAGTGCCCGGGCCACAGCCGCCCAGCGGCTCGCACTCGCCCCAAATTCACATCCGCACTCAGGACAGGACACACCTCATGGACGACAAAACCAGCAAGGCCGCCGCCGCCGAAAAAGCCAAGGCATTGGCCGCCGCGCTCTCGCAGATCGAAAAGCAGTTCGGCAAGGGTTCGATCATGCGTTATGGCGACAACGAGGTCGAACACGATATCCAGGTCGTCTCCACCGGTTCGCTGGGCCTGGACATCGCCCTGGGCGTCGGCGGCCTGCCGCGCGGCCGCGTCATCGAAATCTATGGCCCGGAATCGTCGGGCAAGACCACGCTCACCCTGCAGGTCGTCGCCGAAATGCAGAAGCTGGGCGGCACCTGCGCCTTCGTCGACGCGGAACACGCGCTGGACGTGCAATACGCGTCCAAGCTCGGCGTCAACCTCACGGACCTGCTGATTTCGCAGCCCGACACCGGCGAACAGGCCCTGGAGATCACCGATGCGCTGGTGCGTTCCGGCTCGGTCGACCTGATCGTCATCGACTCGGTGGCGGCGCTGGTGCCCAAGGCGGAAATCGAAGGCGAAATGGGCGATTCGCTGCCCGGCCTGCAGGCGCGCCTCATGAGCCAGGCGCTGCGCAAGCTCACCGCCACCATCAAGCGCACCAACTGCATGGTGATCTTCATCAACCAGATCCGCATGAAGATCGGCGTGATGTTCGGCAACCCCGAAACCACCACCGGCGGCAACGCGCTGAAGTTCTATTCCTCGGTCCGCCTGGACATCCGCCGCATCGGCTCCATCAAGAAGGGCGACGAGGTCATCGGCAACGAAACCCGCGTCAAGGTGGTGAAGAACAAGGTTTCGCCCCCGTTCAAGCAGGCCGAATTCGACATCATGTACGGTTCGGGCATCTCGCGCGAAGGCGAAATCATCGACCTGGGCGTGCAGGCGGGCGTGGTCGACAAGTCGGGCGCGTGGTACAGCTACAACGGCGAACGCATCGGACAGGGCAAGGACAATGTGCGCGAGTACCTGAAAGAGCACAAGGAAATGGCGCTGGAAATCGAGAATCGCGTGCGCGAGAACCAGGGCGTCGTCAGCCGCGTCAATACCTTCGCCGCCAGCGAGGCGGAAGCCGAAGAGGATTGAGTCCCATGGTCTGGGGAACTGGACCTTCGCGCCCGCGCCGGGCCGGACGGTCCGGCGCCGCGGACGATGACGACGGCGGCTTCGAGCAACTGGCGCGGGGGAGGTCCTCCGCGGCCGGGAGTGTCGAGGACGAGGGGAGCGACGCCGGCGAGGTCTACACCCGGACCTCGGAATTGCGCGCCCAATCGCGGTCGCCGGCGCGCGGCCGAGCCGGAAGCGTCAGGACGGGCCGCGATACCGCTGGCGCGCGTCATGGCGGCGAGGCCGGCGATCCCTTTATTGAAGTTGAAGGCGATGGGGCGCGTGATGGCAATGCCGGCGCGTTGGCTACCCCAGCCGCCCCGGCGGCGCGCCGTGGCCCCAGCCTGAAGGCCCGCGCGGTGGGCTTCCTGTCCCGCCGCGAATATGCCCGCGCGGAACTGGCGCGCAAGCTGGCCTCCTATGTCGAGGCCGACGACGATCTCGAAAAAGTCCTCGACGACCTGGAGCGGGAAGGGTGGCTGTCCACCGCGCGCTACGCGCAGAGCCTGGTCCACCGGCGCGCCGAGCGCCAGGGAACGGCCCGCATCGTGCAGGAATTACGCGCGAAAGGGGTGGCCGAGGCCGAGGTCGGCGAGTTGCAGCAGAACCTGCGCGCCACCGAATACGAACGCGCCCGCGCCGTGTGGGAAAAACGTTTCGGCGAGCGGCCGGCCCGGGCCGATCGGGCCGCCTATGCCAAGCAGGCGCGCTTTCTGGCGGGGCGGGGGTTCGCGCACGACGTCATACGCCGCATCCTGGGCGAAAGCGGCGACGACGAATAAGCCCGCCGGGCAAGCCGCGCCGCGCCTTCATCCCTTGCTTTCCCGCTGCACGGCCTTGATGCCCGTCAGGTTGCGGAAGCACACGTCGCGCGCGATTTTCAGGAAGTCCTTGATATACGGGGCATCCATATCCTCGGACCGCACGGCCGCGTAGAGGGTGCTCCACACGCCTTGCGGCCCCAGGGGCTTCACGCGCAGCCAGCCCTGGTCCAGGTATTCCGTCAGCGCCCAGTTCGGCAGGGCCGCCACGCCGCGGTTGCTGGCGACCAACTGCACGACGATGGGCGTGAGCTCCGCCTTGCGCACCCCGGCCGGTTCGACCTCGGCGGGATCCAGGAAGCGCGTGAAGACGTCCAGCCGTTGCCGGTCCACCGGATAGGTGACCAGCACCTGGTCGGCCAATTGTTCCGGCTGCACGTAGCGCACGTTGGCCAGGGGATTGGCTTCGGACAGCGCCAGCACCACTTCGTAGGTGAACAGGGGTTCGTATTCCAGCGCTTCCAGCGGCTGCGGGTCGGAGGTGATCACCAGGTCCAGGTCGCCGCGCACCAGGGCGGGCAGGGGGGCGAAGGAGAACGCCGCCGACAGGTCCAGCGCCACTTCGGGCCATTGCGCGCGGAAGGCGTCCAGGGCCGGCATCAGCCATTGGAAGCAGGAATGGCAGTCGATGGCGATATGCAGGCGTCCCGTGCGTCCCGCGGCCAGCCTTTGCAGTTCGCGCTCGGTGGCGCGCACGCGCGGCAGCACCTCGTCGGCCAGGGCCAGCACGCGCAGGCCCGCCGTGGTCAGCCGCGCCGGCCGGGTGCGGCGATTCAGCAACGGCGTGCCCAGCCTGCCTTCCAGTTCGCGCAGTTGATGCGACAGCGCCGATTGCGTCAGGTGCAGCCGCTCGGCGGCTTCCAGCAGGCTGCCGCCGTCGCGGATGGCGGCCAGCGTTTCGAGGTGGCGGATTTCCAGCATGGTTTGTATGAACCGATTTCATGAAATGAATGCAGAGATTGATTTTGCCTCAAGTCGCTTTGCGCGCACAATGCAGGAACTTGAACGGGCCTCTCTTTATTTCTAAATATCATGACGATCATTCATAATCTGGGTTTCCCGCGTATCGGCGCCCAACGCGAACTGAAGCGCGCCGTCGAGGCCTATTGGGCCGGCAAGTCGACGCAGGAAGAATTGGAAGCCACGGGCCGCGAACTGCGCGCCCGTCATTGGAAAGTGCAGGCCGACGCCGGCCTGAAGTTCGTGCCGGTGGGCGATTTCGCCTGGTACGACCACATCCTCGAATGGACGACGCTGCTGGGCGCCGTGCCTTCGCGTTTCGCGCAGAAGGACGACCAGCCCGTCACGCTGGACACGCTGTTCCGCATGGGCCGCGGCCGCGCGCCGACCGGCACCCCCGCCGCCGCCTGCGAAATGACCAAGTGGTTCGACACCAACTACCACTACATCGTCCCGGAACTCACCCCCAACCAGACCTACCGCGTCGCGCGCACCGCCCTGTTCGACCAGGTGCGTGAAGCGCAGGCGCTGGGCCATGCCGTCAAGGTCGTGATCCCCGGCCCGCTGACCTGGCTGTGGCTGGGCAAGGGCGACGCGTTCGGCGCGGGCGCCGGCGACGAAGGCAAGCTGGCCTTGCTGGACGCGCTGCTGCCGGTCTACGCCGACGTGCTGGGCCGCCTGGCCAAGCTGAACGTGGAATGGGTGCAGATCGACGAGCCCATCCTGGCGCTGGACCTGCCCGCCGCCTGGCGTGCCGCCTACGGCCGCGTCTACGCCGAACTGGCCAAGTCGCCCGTGAAGCTGCTGCTGGCCACCTACTTCGACGGCTTGCAGGACAACCTGTCCACCGCCGCCGCGCTGCCCGTGGCCGGCCTGCACGTCGACTTGGTGCGCGCCCCCGCTCAACTGGCCAACGTGGTCGCCGCCCTGCGCGCCGACCAGGTGCTGTCGGCCGGCGTGATCAACGGCCGCAATATCTGGCGCACCGATCTCGACGCCGCCCTGAAGACGCTGGCGTCGGTGCGCGAGCAACTGGGCGACCGCCTGTGGCTGGCCCCGTCGTGCTCGCTGCTGCACGTGCCGGTCGACCTGGCGTTCGAAACCGAGCTGGATCCCGAACTGAAGAGCTGGCTGTCGTTCGCCGTGCAGAAGCTGGACGAGCTGAGCGTGCTGGGCCAGGCCCTGGGCGGCAGCGCCGACGCCGCCGTGCAGGAAAAGCTGGCGAGCCAGCGCGCCGCCTTGCAGGCCCGCGCCAAGTCGCCGCGCATCCACAACCCCGCCGTGGCCGCCCGCCTGGCCGCGTCGGCCAGCGTCAAGCTGGAACGCGAGCCCTTCGGCGAGCGTATCGCCCAGCAGCAGGCCGAGCTGAAGCTGCCGCCGTATCCGACCACCACCATCGGCTCCTTCCCGCAGACCCAGGAAATCCGCGCCCTGCGCCGCGACTGGAAGTCCGGCGCGCTGAGCGACGCGGCCTATGAAGCCGCCATCCGCAAGGAAATCGAATCGGTCATCCGCTTCCAGGAGAAGGTCGGCCTGGACGTGCTGGTCCATGGCGAGCCCGAGCGCAACGACATGGTCGAATACTTCGGCGAGCTGCTGGCCGGTTTCGCCTTCACCAAGAACGGCTGGGTACAGAGCTACGGCTCGCGTTGCGTCAAGCCGCCGGTCATTTTCGGCGACGTGGCCCGTCCCGCGCCGATGACCGTGGCCTGGTCGGCCTACGCGCAGTCGCTGACCGACAAGCCCGTGAAGGGCATGCTGACCGGTCCGGTCACCATCCTGCAATGGTCCTTCGTGCGCGACGACCAGCCGCGCGCCGAGACCTGCCGCCAACTGGCCCTGGCCCTGCGCGACGAAGTGGTCGACCTGGAGCAGGCCGGCATCCGCGTCATCCAGATCGACGAGCCGGCCATCCGCGAAGGCCTGCCGCTGCGCCGCGCCGACTGGCAGGCCTACCTGGACTGGGCGGTGGATTGCTTCCGCCTGTCGACCAGCGGGGTGCGTGCCGATACGCAGATCCACACCCATATGTGCTATTCGGAATTCAATGACATCATTGAATCGATCGGCGCGATGGACGCGGACGTGATCACCATCGAGACCTCGCGCTCCAATATGGAACTGCTCAAGGCCTTCGAGGACTACCGCTATCCGAACGACATCGGTCCCGGCGTCTACGACATCCACTCGCCCAACGTGCCGGAAGTGGGCTGGATGGTCGACCTGATGCGCAAGGCCGCGGCGCGCCTGCCCAAGGAGCGCCTGTGGGTCAACCCGGATTGCGGCCTGAAGACCCGCGCCTGGCCCGAAACCGAGGCCGCGCTGGTGAGCATGGTCGACGCGGCCCGCACGCTGCGCACGGAGGCCTGAACGCGGCACTTGCCCGGCACTGCCGGCGCCCAAAAGCATGGGAAAAAGGCGGGGCGGAAACCTTGGGGTTCCGCCCCGCTTTTTTATGAAATGCGCCCTGCGTTATACTTTTCCGGTTTTGTTGCCCTGCAACAACCTGACCCTGGTTCAACCGCATGCCTCTGCCGCCGCCGGACATCTCGCGTACACCGTTGCACACACGGTCCATCCGTGTGCAGGGTTTTGCGCGCGAGGACGGCCTGTGGGACATGGAGGCCGAACTCATCGACGTCAAGGCCTACGATTTTTTCCGGGCCGACGGTTCGGCGATGCCCGCCGGCCGCCCTATACATCACATGCACCTGCGTATTACCATCGACGACGGCTACACCATCGTCGCGGCGCAGGCTGCCTACGATGCCGCCCCCTATGGCGCGCATTGCACCTGTATCGAAGCGGCCTATCAAGACCTGGTCGGCATGAATCTGTTGAAGAATTTTCGCCAGAGGGTCAAGGAGCGGTTTGGCCGGGTGCAGGGCTGTACGCACATGACCGAATTGTCCCTGGTGTTGCCCACCGCCGCGGTGCAGTCCATGGCCGGCCGGCGTCGTGAAAACGCCGAAAAAACGCAGAAGCGGCCCTTCCAACTGGATGGCTGCCATGCGCTCGACGTCACGGGCCCCGTGGTCCAGACGCATTACCCGAAGTGGTACGTCGGCGAGGACAACGCTGACCAAGCCACCTCAGACCCTTCATTTTTTTCTCATACGACCTGACAGGTAACACATGAAAATCCATGAGTATCAAGGCAAGGAACTGCTGAAGCAATTTGGCGTGACCGTGCCGCGCGGTATTCCCGCTCTCTCCGTCGACGAAGCCGTGGCAGCCGCGGAGAAGTTGGGAGGACCGGTCTGGGTCGTCAAGGCGCAGATTCACGCGGGCGGCCGCGGCAAGGGCGGCGGCGTGAAGCTGGCCCGTTCCATCGAGGAAGTGCGCAAGCTGGCCGGCGAAATCCTGGGCATGCAGCTCAAGACGCACCAGACCGGCCCGGAAGGCCAGAAGGTGAACCGCCTGTACATCGAAGAAGGCGCCGATATCCAGAAGGAATACTACGTGTCGCTGGTCACCGACCGCGCCACGCAGAAGGTCGCCCTGATCGCCTCCAGCGAAGGCGGCATGGACATCGAGGAAGTGGCCCACTCCTCGCCGGAAAAGATCATCACCGAATACATCGATCCCCTGGTCGGCCTGACCGCCGAGCAAGGCAAGAAGGTGGCCGACGCCATCGGCATGCCCGCCGACTCGACCGCCCAGACCGTGGACCTGTTCCAGAAGCTCTACAAGTGCTACATGGACACGGACGCCTCGCTGGTCGAAATCAACCCGCTGAACCGCGACAGCAAGGGCAACGTCATCGCCCTGGACGCCAAGTTCAACTTCGACCCGAACGCCCTGTTCCGTCATCCGGAAATCGTCGCCTACCGCGACCTGGACGAAGAAGATCCCGCTGAAATCGAAGCCAGCAAGTTCGACCTGGCCTACATCCAGCTCGACGGCAACATCGGCTGCCTGGTCAACGGCGCGGGCCTGGCCATGGCCACCATGGACACCATCAAGCTGTTCGGCGGCGAGCCCGCCAACTTCCTGGACGTCGGCGGCGGCGCCACGGCCGAGAAGGTCACCGAAGCCTTCAAGATCATGCTCAAGAACAAGGGCGTGAAGGCCATTCTGGTCAACATCTTCGGCGGCATCATGCGCTGCGACGTCATCGCCGAAGGCGTGATCGCCGCTTGCAAGGCCGTCAACCTGAGCGTTCCGCTGGTCGTCCGCATGAAGGGCACCAACGAAGAACTCGGCAAGAAGATGCTCGCCGACTCCGGATTGCCCATTATCAGCGCCGACACCATGGCCGAAGCGGCCACCAAAGTCGTTGCCGCCGTCAAATAAGAAGCTATAGCCAAGGATTCACAAATGTCGATCTTGATCAACAAGGACACCAAAGTCATCACCCAGGGCATCACGGGCAAGACGGGTCAGTTCCATACCCGCATGTGCCGCGATTACGCCAACGGCAAGGCCGCCTTCGTGGCTGGCGTGAACCCGAAGAAGGCGGGCGAGGACTTCGAAGGCATTCCCATCTACGCTTCGGTCAAGGATGCGAAGGCCGACACCGGCGCCACCGTTTCGGTGATCTACGTGCCGCCCGCGGGCGCCGCCGCCGCCATCTGGGAAGCCGTCGAGGCCGAGCTGGACCTGGCGATCTGCATTACGGAAGGCATCCCCGTCCGCGACATGCTGGAAGTGCGCAACCGCATGAAGGCCAAGGGCAGCAAGACGCTGCTGCTGGGCCCGAACTGCCCCGGCCTGATCACGCCCGATGAAATCAAAATCGGCATCATGCCCGGCCACATCCACCGCAAGGGCCGCATCGGCATCGTCAGCCGCTCCGGCACGCTGACCTACGAAGCCGTGGGCCAGGTCACCGAACTGGGCCTGGGCCAATCCAGCGCCGTCGGTATCGGCGGCGACCCCATCAACGGCCTGAAGCACATCGACGTGCTCAAGTTGTTCAATGACGATCCCGAGACCGACGCTGTCATCATGATCGGCGAAATCGGCGGTCCGGACGAAGTCAACGCCGCGCTGTGGGCGAAGGACAACATGAAGAAGCCGGTGGTCGGCTTCATCGCCGGCGTCACCGCGCCTCCCGGAAAGCGCATGGGCCACGCCGGCGCGCTGATCTCCGGCGGCGCCGATACCGCCGACGCCAAGCTGGAAGTGATGGAAAGCTGCGGCATCCGCACCACCCGCAACCCGTCGGAGATGGGCAAGCTGCTGAAGTCGGTGCTGTAAGCCGCCGGCATCCTGTCCTCCCGTGCAAGCCGCTCTGGTCGCGGCTTCCCGGGTCAGGGAAAGGGAAAGCCGCCCCGGCGAACCGGCCCCCGAAGGTTGGATTCCTATCCAATGTTCGGGGGCTGTTTCGTGGGGCGGTTTTTTTTGCCGCCGGACCGCCCCAAGGCAAAAACGCCCCCTCGGGGGGCAGCAAGCCGCGTAGGGGCTTTTGGGGCCACTGAGCCACGGATAAAAGAAATAATGGTCTGTCCATATTGTGGCCGTTCCATTGCTTCTTTTAAGCATTAATTCAGGTAAATGAAAGATAAGTCGGCTTTCCTTCCATCCACCCCTGCGAAAACCCCTCGTTTACCCTCCAGATAGCCGACAAATAGCTGAATAATTGCTTTCAGATCTCTATAATGCCGGCACAACCCGCGCTACATACACATAGAGAAATCCGCCATTGCTCGCACAAGGCGGCCAGCGCGTTTTCATGTTCATAGGCATTCACAATCTCGGGGGATCTGAGGAAAGAGGGGTATGGAATTAACACAAGCTGCATTTTGGCTCGCACTGCTGCAAATCATCTGGGTAAACATTCTTCTGTCGGGCGATAACGCCGTCGTCATTGCGCTCGCGGCGCGGGCGCTGCCGCCGGACCAACAGAAAAAAGCCATCGTCATCGGCTCCGCCGCCGCGATCGTCATGCGTATCGTGCTGACGCTGGTGGCCGCCAAGCTGCTGCTTCTGCCGTGGCTGAAGCTGATCGGCGCGGTGCTGCTGGTCTATATCGGCGTAACGCTGCTGTTGCCGGACGACGAGGACGAGGGCGACGGGAAGACCCACGGTTCGCTGATGTCGGCGATCCGCACCATCATGATCGCGGACCTGGTCATGAGCCTGGACAACGTGGTGGCCGTGGCCGCCGCGGCCATGGGCGACACCACGCTGCTGGTGCTGGGCCTGGCGATCAGCATCCCGCTGGTGATCTTCGGCAGCACGCTGCTGCTGAAGGTGATCGAACGCTTTCCCATCATCGTGTGGGTGGGGGCGGCGCTGCTGGGCTTCATCGCCGGCGAACTGCTGGTGGGGGATCCGGCCTTGCAGGAACCGATCGCCCGCATCGATACCGCCCTGGGCGTGACGCAGCACAGCTTCGCCACCATGGTGGGTGTCGCCGGCGCCTTGCTGGTGCTGGCCCTAGGGAAAATACTGATCGCCCGACGAAAAGCTGACTGAAAGCTGAATTACAATCCCGATTCATGGTCCAACCCTGCCGTTTTCCAAAACGGCAGGGGGACGGCATCGCCGTCCGGACAGCGACATCTCATGTTTCGGGAGTGGTACCGTGCTTGAATTTCTCCAGACGCTCAGTTGGGCGGCCGTCTTTCAGATCATCCTGATCGACATTCTTCTCGGCGGCGACAACGCCGTCGTCATCGCGCTGGCTTGCCGCAACCTGGCGCCCAAGCAACGCATGCAGGGCATCCTGTGGGGCACCGCCGGCGCCATCATCCTGCGCGTCGTGCTGATCGCCTTCGCGCTGACCTTGCTCAATATCCCGGCCCTGAAGATCGTCGGCGCGCTGCTGCTGGTGTGGATCGGCGTCAAGCTGCTCATCCCGGAGGACGACGGCCATGACAAGATCAAGGGCGGCACGTCCATCGTGGCGGCGATCAAGACCATCATCATCGCCGACTTCGTCATGAGCCTGGACAACGTCATCGCCATCGCCGGCGCGGCGCAGGGCGCCCACGCCGACCACCAGATCGGCCTGGTGGTGTTCGGCCTGCTGGTCAGCGTGCCCATCATCGTCTGGGGCTCGACCCTGGTGCTGAAGCTGATCGACCGCTATCCGGTGGTCGTCACCCTGGGGGCGGCGTTGCTGGGCTGGATCGCGGGCGGCATGCTGGTGACCGATGTTTTGATCACGCGCAACCTGGGCGAGCAGTCCGGTATGGTTAAATTGGGGGCTGAAATCGTCGGCGCGCTGCTGGTGGTCCTGCTGGGCCGCTGGTTTGCCAGCCGCAAGACTGTCTCCAAGGAAGCGCTTCAATGAGCCTGCGTAGAACCACCCACCCCCAGCAATCCGAGAGCGGCCTGAGCCTGCTGCAAGGCTTGTTCGTCCTGGCCATCCTGGGCGTCATTGCGACGGTGGTTGCCGCCAGCTTCTCCTGATTGCTGGCTCCAGGCCTTGCCCGGGACCCCCGGCAAGGCCTTTCGATGGACAAGCGCGGATCGCATGCCGTGCTTGTCCATTGTTCTTATGGTCGCCGGAGAGCCATGTCCGATATCGCCGTCCTGACGAGGCCCGAGGGCAACAACGACGCGTTGGCGCAACGCCTGGCGGCGGCCGGCTGGCAGGTGCGCGACTGGCCGGCGCTGACGCTGGCCACGCAGTCCTGTGCGCCCGGCCTGCTGCCGCGGCCGCAGGCCTACGACCTGGCGGTCTTCGTCAGCGGCAACGCCGCGCGGCATTACCTGGCGCAGTTGCAGGGGGCCGGCGTGACGGCATGGCCCGCGTCCTGCGCCGCCGCCACGGTGGGGCCGGCCAGCGCCGCCGCGCTGCGCGCGACCGGCTGGTTCGACAACGCCGAGCTCGTCCATCCGGGCGCGGCCGCCCCGCGCCACGATTCCGAAGCCTTGTGGGACGTGTTGCGCCAGCGCGGTCCGCTGCCGCGCCGCGTGCTGATCGTGCGGGGCACCCAGGGGCGGGACTGGCTTGCCGAGCAGTTGCGCGGCGCCGGCGTCGAGGTGACGCCGCACGCGGCCTATCTGCGCGCCCCGGCCCGGTGGGGCGAGGCCGAACTGGCGCAATTGCGCGCCTGGCGGGACCAGGCGGCGCGGCCGGCATGGCTGCTGACCAGCGGGGAGGGCATCGCCGCCGTGCAGGCCAACATCGTCCGCGCGGGGGTATTGCCATGGTGGCGCGGCGGCCGTTTCATCGTGACCCATCCCGCCCTGGCGCGGCGGATGGAAAGCGAGGAGGGGATTGCCCGCGAGGCAATAAGCGTGCATGTTTCAGACAACGACGCACTCTTTGAAGCTTTTGTTTCCGCCTGACAGGTCGGTACACGCGCGTTTCACTTTCCGAGCGAATACAATCGCCCCATGACAGACAATACCCCTGCCACCGAGCCGGCCATGCCTCCGGCCGCCACCGGCGCCACGCCGCCGTCCGCTGGAAAGCCCGCCGCCGTTCCGCCGCCGCGCAAGCGTGGCGTATCTCCCGCCGTTTCAGCCCTGGTCGTCGTCATCGTGCTGGCGATCGTGTTGGCGGCCGCGCTCTACCTGCAGCGCCGCGAGTTCCTGGCCGCCGGCCGCGAAGTCGCCACCCGTCTCGACAATTTGAACGGCGCGCTGGCGCAGACCCGCGCCGACGCCCGCCAGGCCCTGGCCTTGGCGCAGGCGCAGGCGGGCAAGGCCGCCGCCCTGGAAAACGCCCTGCGCGAAACGCAGAGCCAGTACGCGACCCTGGAACAGGCCTGGCAGGCCTTCAACGACAGCGCCAGCGACGACGTGCTGGCCAACGACGTCGAACGCATGCTGACCATCGCCAGCCAGCAATTGCGCCTGGCGGGCAGCGTGAGCAACGCCATCGTGGCGCTGGAAACCGCGCAGTCGCGCCTGGCGCGCGCGGACCGGCCGCGTTTCGCCAGCCTGCAGCAGGCCATCAACGGCGACCTGGATCGGCTGCGCGCCGTGCCCACCGTCGATGTCCCGGCGCAGTCCTCCCGCATCGAACGCCTGGTCGCGCTGGTCGGCAAGGCCCCGCTGCTGGCGCCCGACGCCGTGGCGCCCGGCATGAGCGCCCCCGGCGCGTCGGCCGAGGCCGCGCCCGCCGCGGCGCCCGCGGCCCCGCCGCCGGCCGCCGAGACGCTGCCGGCCGACGCCGCCTGGTGGCAGCGCTGGCGCGCCGAGATCGCGTCGTGGCCGGCGCGCGGCGGTTCGGCGCTGGTGCACGAACTGGGCGACCTGATCCGCGTGCAGCGCGTCGACGAGCCGTCGGCGTTGCTGCTGTCGCCCGAACAGGCGCTGCAATTGCGCTCGACGCTGCGCCAGCGGCTGCTGTCGGTCCAGTTGTCCTTGCTGATGCGCCAGCCGGCCATCTGGAAGAGCGAGCTGGAGACGGTCAACCGCACGCTGGATACCTACTTCGACCGCCGTTCCGCCGATACGCTGGCGGCGTTGAACCTGACGCGCGAACTGATGCAGACGGAGATTTCCGTTCCCGTTCCCGACGTCAGCGACAGCCTGAGCGCCGTGGCCGCCTTGCGCGCCGACAGCGCCAACACGCGCGGACGGGACTGATCCATGCGCGCCTGGTTCTGGACGTTATTGCTGGCGGTTGTCGCGGTTGCCGTGGCGGTGGTGCTGCGCGCACACCCGGGCAACGTATTGATCCTGGTCTGGCCCTACCGCATCGAGATGTCGCTGACATTGGCGGTGCTGCTGCTGGTCGGCCTGTTCCTCGCCATTTATATCGGCCTGCGCCTGCTGGCGTGGCTGCTGGCGATTCCGGAGCGGGTGCGGGCCTGGCGCGGGCGCCGCGCGCAGGCGCGCGACCACGAGTTGCTGGAGCGCGGCTGGATCGGCCTGCTGGAGGGCCGCTTCGCCCATGCGGAAAAGGATCTCACCAAGCTGCTGGAGCAGACCCGCGCGCGCCATCGGCGCGTGCTGGCGGCGCTGTCGGCGGCGCGCGCGGCGCAGGGCCTGGGCGAGTTCGTGCGGCGCGACGTGATGCTGGACCGCGCCCGCGAGCACGCCGGCACGGACCCCGGGCTGATCGAGGCCGTGGCCACGGTCAGCGCCGACATGCTGCTGGAGCAGGGCCGTCCGCAGCAGGCCTTGCAGGTGCTCGAACCCCTGCAGGACGGCGGCGCGCGGCATCTGCACACGCTGCGTCTGCTGCTGCGCGCGGAACGCGCCTTGAATCACCATGAGCGGGTCTTCACCCTGGCGCGCGGCCTGTTGCGCCGCGGCGCCATGGACAAGAACGAGGCCCTGCGCGTGATCGACACGGCCGGCGCGGCGCGCCTGCGCGCCGGCGCCGCCAGCGGCGACGGCTGGCGCGCCATCTGGAAGGACATGAAGGCCGACGAGCGCGTGCTGCCCGAAATCGCCCTGGCGGCCGCGGCCGCCTTCGAGGCGGCGGGCGAGGGCGACGAGGCCGCGCGCATCCTGGACGCGGCCATCGCGCGCCAATTCGATCCGCGCCTGGTGGCGGCCTATGCGCGCTGCGATGCCTCGCAGGTGCCGCGCCGCCTGGAGCGCGCCGAATCGTGGCTGCAGCAGCGTCCCGCCGATCCCGATCTGTTGACCGCGCTCGGCACCCTGTGCCTGGTCGGCCAGTTGTGGGGGCAGGCCGAGCGTTATCTCCTGCGCAGCGTCGGCCGCCGCGCCGACCCGGGCACGCATGCCTTGCTGGGCAGCCTCTACGACCGCCTGGACCGTCCCGCGGAAGCGGCCCGCCATTGGCGCGAGGCGACCGCGGTGGCGATGGGCGTGGCGCTGCCGGTGCTGCCCGCGAACGAAGCCCTGCCGGCGGCCGACATGCAGGCCGATCCGCGCCGCCTGGACGCCGAAAGCGGCTTCCTGTCCGAGGCGTCGGAAGCGCCGGGCCCGGCGGCCGCCATGGTCCACGAGCCGGTGCCCGAGTTCGCGCCGGCCGCGGATTATGTGCTGGACCCGGATGCCCGTTCCTTGACCGAACAGGGCCTGGCCGACCCGACCATCATGCCGCCCGAACCGCTCATCGCCGACGCCGAGCCGCCGGCCGAGCTGGATGACTATTTCGATAGCGCGCCCCTGCCGGTGGCGGGGCTGGACGATGTTCCGCCCGAGACGCGGGAATCGCCCTCCGGCGCGAGCAGCCCGCGCGACGGCCACGACAAGCCGCGCGTCGGCAAGGCCGACGACGGCAAGCCGGGCGGCGGCGCCTGACCTGGACCTTGCCGGGAGCCCGGCGCCGGGGCGGGATGTCCCTGCGCGCCGGCCCCGCGATCCTCACACGTATTTTTCTCTCGAAACCGTTCCAGACTGATAAAGGTTAGAACCATGAGCCTCGACCGCGTTAGCCCCGGCAAGAAGCTGCCGGAAGAATTCCACGTCGTCATCGAAATCCCCATGAACGCCGATCCCGTCAAGTACGAGGTCGACAAGGAAACGGGCGCGATCTTCGTGGACCGCTTCATGCTCACCGCCATGCACTATCCGTGCAATTACGGCTACATCCCCCAGACGCTGTCGGAAGACGGCGATCCCGCCGACGTGCTGGTGGTCACGCCGTTCCCGATCCAGATCGGCGCCGTGGTGAAGTGCCGCGCCATCGGCGTGCTGGAAATGGACGACGAGTCCGGCGGCGACGCCAAGCTGCTGGCCGTGCCGGTGGAGAAGCTGTACCCGCCTTACCGCAACATCAAGTCCTACGAAGACCTGCCGGCCGAGGACGTCGGCCGCATCCAGCACTTCTTCGAACACTACAAGGACCTGGAAAAGGGCAAGTGGGTGAAGGTCAAGGGCTGGAAGGGCGTGGACGCCGCGCATCAGGAAATCGTCAGCAGCGTCGAGCGCTACGGCAAGGGCGGCAAGTAAGCCCCCCGGGTAGCGCGCCCCCAGGGCTGCAAGCGGCGCAGCCGCGCGGCGTGGGGGCCTTTTTTCATGCGCGGCGGGACTGGGCAAACCGCGCGTGGAAATCGTATGATTCAGTCGCCGGACCGGCGGCTTCGCAGGCGCCGGCGTCTTATTTCGCTAGGAGAACGCATAATGCGCTCGAAAATCATAATGGCCGTATCCATGGTCTTCGCATTGGTGCTGACCGGTTGCAATACGGTCGCGGGGGCCGGCAAGGATATCAGCCGCGCCGGCAACGCCATCAGCAATGCCGCCGATAAGTAAGCGGCCGAACTGATTGCGGATTGCAGCCCAGGACGCCACCCTCGCGGGTGGCGTTTCTCATTGGGGGCGTTCTTTCGTACGCCGGGTTTCGTACTCCGGGTTTCGTACTCCGGACACCGCAAATCACCCCAGCAGGTCGTCGATCAGGCCCAGCAGTTCCGGCGTGGGCGCCACGCTGCCGGCGCCGTTCTCGTCCATCGTCACGATCGCCAGGCCGGCGTCCTCCAGTTGCGTGAGCAGGCGGCGCAGCGTGCTCATGGGAAGCCCGGCGCGCTTGCTCAGGCGGGCCAGCGAGAGGCGCTTGCCGGGCGTTTCGCGCAGGGTGTCGTGGAAGGCCTGCAGCACGGCGGCCAGGGCGGGGTCGAGATCGTCGCTGGCGGATGGATCGGCCATCATCGGCTCCTTGCGGCGGCATCCTGGCGCAGGCAGGACGCCGCCAGCTTGCCCAGGGTTGCCAGGGCTTTTTCGATGTCCGGCGACCAGGCGTAGCTGTAGTTCAGCCGGATGCAGTTATGGTAGCCGCTGCCGGCCGAAAACATGTGGCCGGGACCGACGGTGATGCCGCGCGCCAGCGCCAGGCGGTACAGCCGCATCGCGTCCAGGGGCGGCGGCAGGCGCACCCACAGCACATAGCCGCCGCGCGGATTGGAGGTGCGCGTGCCGGCCGGGAAGAAGCGCTGCACGGCGGCCATCATCATGCGCGCCTGCTGCGCCAGCATTCTGCGCACGCGGCGCAGGTGGCGTTCGTAGCCGTCCTGCCGCAGGTATTCGGCGATGGCGCGCTGGGGAATCGACGGCGTGGTCAGCGTATTCAGGAACTTCAGCTTCTCCACCTGATCGCGGTAGCGTCCGGGCATGGCCCAGCCGATGCGGTAGGCGGGCGCCAGGCTCTTGGAGAAGGACCCGCAATGCAGCACCAGGCCGCGCCGGTCGTGCATTTTCAGCGAGCCCGGATGCGCCGGGCCGTAGTGCAGCTCCTGGTAGACGTCGCTTTCGATGATGGGCATGTCATGGCGCATGGCCAGCTCGACCAGCGCCCGCCTGGCGGCGTCGGGCATCTGGTAGCCCAGCGGGTTCTGGAAGTTGGGCATCACCATGCAGGCCGCCACGCGCTGGCGGCCCAGGATGGCGGCCAGCGCGTCGACGTCGATGCCGGTTTCGGGATCGGTGGCGACTTCCAGCGCGCGCATGCCCAGGCGCTCGATGGCGTGCAGCATGGCGTAGTAGGTCGGCGATTCGACGGCGACGGTGTCGCCGGGCTTGGCCACGGCTTGCAGGCAGAGATTGATGGCCTCCGTGGCGCCCAGGGTGACGACGATTTCCGCGGGATCGACGCGGGCGCCGTTCTCCAGATAGCGGCGGGCGATCTGGCGTATCAGCTCCGGGTTGCCGGGCGGTAGTTCGTCGGGCACGCCCAGCATCGTGGACTGGCGGCCGATGGCATGGGCATGGCGGCTCAGGCGCTGGAAGGGGAACAGGCGCGGGTCGGGGTAAGGCGAACCCAGGGGAACCGCGCTGCCGCTGCCGATGGCGCGCAGCGTCGAGAGCACCAAGCGGCTGACGTCCACCGGCGCGGATGCCGGCTGCGGACGAGAGGGCGCCAGGCCGGCGCCCGGCGCCGGCGCGGCGGCGTCGCGCCGGCGCACGAAATAGCCGGATTGCGGGCGGCCCTCGATCAGGCCCTGGCTTTCCAGCAGCGAATAGGCGCGCACCACGGTCGTCACGCTCAGGCCATGCTGTTGGTGGGTCTGGCGGATCGACGGCAGCCGGTCGCCGGCGCGCAGCACGCCCTTGTCGATCTGGTGTTCGAGTTCGGCGGCGAGCTTCTGGTACAGCTTCATGAATGGGCAGGAATTGATTCAGAGCACAGTTTGGTGATTCTAGGCCCGTTCTTGAAACTGTGCTCTTTTTTTGGCCATGCAGGTGTGCACCCTGCGCGCCGGTCCGCGCGCGTAATCTTGCTTCATCCGGCCCTTCCCCCGCGATTCCGCGGGACGGCGCCGTCAGGACATCGGACAGCATGGACACTCCGGACAAGAAGGCGCGCATCGCGCCGTACCATCATCCAGCCGCGGGCTGGGGCGCGCTGAAAGCGGTCGCCGTGAATCTCATCAAGGAAAAGGTGGCCGGCGGCAATTACCGCACGCTGCTGCGCCAGAACCAGCCCGACGGCTTCGACTGCCCCGGCTGCGCGTGGCCCGACCGGCAGCATGCGTCCACGTTCGAGTTCTGCGAAAACGGCGTCAAGGCGGTGGCCGCCGAGGCCACCACCAAGCGCGTGACGCCCGATTTCTTCGCGCGGCACACGGTCGCCGAACTGATGGCGCAGAGCGAGTACGAGCTGGAGCAGCATGGCCGGCTGACCGATCCCATGGTCTACGACGCCGCGACCGACCGTTATGTGCCCATCGCCTGGGAGCGGGCCTTCGAGCTGATCGGCAGCCATCTCAAGCGCCTGGCGGATCCCGGCCAGGCGGCTTTCTATACCTCGGGCCGCACCGGCAACGAGGCTGCCTTTCTCTATCAGTTGATGGTCCGCATGTACGGGACCAACAACTTCCCCGACTGCTCGAACATGTGCCACGAGGCCACCAGCCGCGGCCTGCCGGGCACGGTGGGCATCGGCAAGGGCACGGTCACGCTGGACGATTTCGAGCATGCGGACACCTTGCTGATCTTCGGCCAGAACCCGGCCACCAATCATCCGCGCATGATGGGCGAACTGCGCGAATGCGCCCGCCGCGGCGCGGCCATCGTCTCCATCAATCCCTTGCGCGAGCGGGGCCTGGAGCGGTTCGCCGATCCGCAAAGTCCCGTCGAGATGTTGACGATGTCCGGCACGCGCATCGCCACGACCTTCATCCAGCCGCGGCTGGGCGGCGATTTCGCCTTGATCAAGGGCGTCGCCAAGCGGGTGCTCGAACTGGACGACGACGCGGTGGCCGAGGGCGCGCCGCGCGTGCTGGACGTGGATTTCATCCAGGCCCATACCGCCGGCTTCGAGGCCTATGCGGCGGACCTGCGCGCGCAGGAATGGGCGCCGCTGGAGCGCGAATCGGGCCTGTCGCGCGAGGAGATCGAGAGCCTGGCGCGCATCTACGTGGCCGGCAAGCGCGTCATCGCCACCTGGGGAATGGGACTGACCCAGCACAAGAATTCGGTGGCCACCATCCAGATGCTGTCCAACCTGATGATGATGCGCGGCAATATCGGCCGCGAAGGCGCCGGCCTGTGCCCGGTGCGCGGACACTCCAACGTCCAGGGCAATCGCACGGTCGGCATCGAGGACAAGCCGACGGCGGCCTTCCTGGACCGGCTGGGCCGCGTCTTCGATTTCGATCCGCCGCGGGCGCATGGCTACGACGTGGTGGAAACCATCGAGGCTATGGAGGAAGGCCGCGTCAAGGTGTTGATCGGGCTGGGCGGCAACTTCGCCATGGCGACGCCGGACACGCCGCGGACGTGGGAGGCCTTGCGCGGTTGCGCGCTTACCGTGCACATCACCACCAAGCTGAATCGCAGCCACCTGGTGCACGGCAAGGAAGCGCTGATCCTGCCGACCTTGGGGCGCACCGAAATCGACATCCGCGGCGGCGTGGCGCAGGGCGTCACCGTCGAGGACTCGATGAGCATGGTGCACGTGTCCTACGGAATGAACAAGCCGGCCTCGCCCAACCTGATGTCGGAAACGGCCATCGTCGCGAACATGGCGCACGCCACGCTGGGCAGCGCCAAGGTCGATTGGCTGTATTACGCGGACGACTACGCCAGCATCCGCGACGCCATCGAGGCGGTATTCGACGGCTTCGAGGACTACAACCGCCGCATCGCGCAGCCGGGCGGTTTCCACCTGCGCGTGGCGTCGCGCGAACGCGATTGGAAAACCGACAGCGGCAAGGCCAATTTCATCGTCGCGCAGATCGAGACGGATACGCCGATCGAGCGGGCGCGGCTGCGCCATGGCGACGAGGTCATGGTCCTGATGACCACCCGTTCGCACGATCAGTACAACACCACGATCTATGCGCTGGACGACCGCTACCGCGGCGTCTTCGGCCAGCGCCGCGTGCTGTTCATCAACCAGGCGGACCTGGCGCGCCTGGGCCTGCGGGCGGGCGAGCGCGTCGACATCTTCACCGTGTGGGATGACGACGTGGAAAGGCGGGCGGACGGTTTCCTGCTCGTGGAATACGACATTCCGCCAGGTTGCCTGGGCGCCTATTATCCGGAGACCAATCCGCTGGTGCCGCTGGACAGCGTGGGCGACGTGTCGAACACGCCGACGTCGAAGTCCATTCCGGTGAGGTTGCAACGTTCGCGGGTTCCGGCCTTGCAGGCATAGCCCGGCCGGGCCGGCGTTCGCCGGCCGGATGTTTTTGGCTACGTCGGCATTTGCGGATAGCGAGCCGCGGCGGACGCGCCCACACTGAAGTCCCTTCCATTTCTTCAGGGGACTTTCATGTGGGGATCAACTCAGACCGGTTTTCGGGCCCCGGCGGCCCGGGCCGATGGCCTTGCCGCTTCGTTCGCCGTCCGGCGCGCGTCCGGACGGACGGGACCGAGGCCGCGGCGGCGCCTGGCGCAGTTGGGGCAGGGGATGACCGAATACGTGGTCGTCGTGGCCCTGGTGGCGGTGGCGGCGATCGCCGTCTATCAGTTGTTCGGGCAGGTCGTGCGCGCGCAGACCGCCGCGATGGCGCGGGAACTGGCCGGCGAAAACGGCACCGACGCCAGCAATAAGGCGCAGATGGCCGCCTCCAAGGCCAAGAGCCAGGTCAAGGAAAAGACCCTCAAATCCTTTACCGGCAATGCCGCCGCCGGAGCCGGGCGGTGAGAAGGCGGGCGCGCGGTTATGCCTTGCCGCTCGCGCTGGGCCTCGTTTCGGTCGGGGTCCTGTCGCTGGTGGTCCTGCACGATCATGGCAACACCGTGGCCGCCCGCGTGCGCCTGACGCACGCGGCCGACGCCGCGGCGTACAGCGGCGCCCTGGTGCAGGCGCGGGCGCTGAACCTGCTGGCCTACGTCAATCGCACGCAGGTCGCGCATCAGATCGCGCTGGCGCATGTCGCGACCCTCGCCAGTTGGGCGCAGTTCGGCGAGAACGAGGCGGCGCGCTTCCGGCGCGGCAACCCGCCGGGCATGCTGATCGCGCGGTTCTACGGTCCGTCCCACGCGGCGGCCTACGCCAGCGCGGTCCGCATCGACGGCGTGCCCGGCGCGCTGGATCGCTTCGCCGAGGCCCACGCGCGTCACGATGCGCTGGTGCATGGCGTGCTCTCGCGCGCGGCGCAGGCCATACTGCGCGACTTGCCGGAGACGCGGCAACGGGCCATGCGGGCAGTGCTGCGGGCGAACTATCCCGAGTGGCCCGAAGCCGCGCTGGGCGCGGCGACGCAGCGGGACCGGCTGGCGCTGGCCTTCACCGACGATCGCTGGCCGGGATTCGTGCAGCGCTATTCGGGGCGCCGGGACGGCGCATTCCGCCCGCTGGTCCTGCGCGCCACCGACCGCTATGCCTTTCTCGGACCGCGCAAGGGGTTGGCGCTCAATCCCTGGCCGGTCAGCTATCGCTGCCCGACGTTGCGGCATCAGTTGCGGCGCATCGGCGGCACGTCGCTGACGCGCGAGGGCAGTTGGGAGTCCGTCGATACGCAATCGCACCATGCCTTGCGGTCGAACAAGTACATCGGCTGCTACTACCGCAACTATCTAACTATCGATCTAAGTTTTTGATTAATAAAAATAAAATCCCATGGACCTTATGATCTGGGGTACAGATTCGGGTACAAGTTGTCGTGGCCTTACGCAGGCTTAGGACTGAGGCGATTGCAATCAACCGCCGGGCCCGCATTCGGCCCGTTAGCCAGCGGCGTTATGCCCAGCAGATGGGGTAGCCGGTGCTTGATCCATCCGTGTCGATGGGCTCGGCCATGTCATAGGATTCCCTGACGGGATTGCTCAGGCTCCAGACCTATCCGACTTCTCTTGCAACTGGCTACGTCGCTCGGTCAGGAGATCTTCAAGCGTTGGCCGGCGTACTGCCGGTTTGAAGTCAAGTTCCAGGTCTAGCGCTTCCAGCAGCTTGAGCAACTTGCTCAGAGAAAAATCAGCTGCAGATCCAGTCTCGAAGCGGGAGATTGCCTCCTGCCGCATGCCGGTAATGGCGGCCAGCTGCCCTTGCGTTTTATGTGTCTCCTTACGCATGGCTTTGAAGCGCGTCCCGACGTCTGGCAATGTTCTCATCGAGGAATATGCGTCTGAATGCATAAATTATCCTGGCAATCTAGCGGTGTGACAGTCAACTCTATGGCGGGAGGTCGCTTCAAAATATGCGCTTTATCGCATATTTTTGTCAATAACGGGGAATTTATGCAGCTCAGAGCATATTTATATGATGTCTGGGTACCTGTTCAACATTTTGCGAGATGCATGAAGGGCTTCGGTGAGGAAGCAATTGAGCCGCAACTTGGTAGGGTGACTATGGTTCTAAGCGAAATAAATTTGATATAGAATCCCGATAAGCGAAATCCGACTTTGAGGCACCTATGACTCAGCCACTGAAAGACTCAATCCCTGAACTGCTAGTGCGTAACATCCCTCGCGGGTTGGTCATGGGTGTTGAGGAAGCCCTGGAAGCCGGTGCACAGCGCGCCTACGCTGCCTCCAAAGGCATGGATGAGGGGCATCTTCCTCATATAGTGGGGCACGGGCGGCACTTTCACATGAATGAAGCCTTTCATCGTGTCTTGGCGACGGAAGAAGCTTCGCCGACCCCGATCCGCGGCAATGGCATCGTCACCGGCCGCTGCGGAATCTTTACCCTGGCTCGGTTCAATATCCCGGATGGTTTCTGGGTCAATGGCCGGCGTAGCCACACGCGCCGTCAGATGTCGCTTGCGAACCAAGCCATCGAGCCGTTGGTGCAGCCGGAGTTGTTTGGTCGGTACATGCCTCCAGCCGAAGCTGTGGCGTTCTTTGTGGCGTGTTTTTCCGGGTCGTTGCATATCCAGCCCGAGTCGCCCATGTCGATCCAGATCGCCGTTCCCAATCGGGACATGCGTAGCTGGCTCTTCAAAGAGCCGCTTAATGAATTCTTGCAACGCTACGAGCAGAAGCCGGCGGCGCAAGACGATCTGGCCAAGCCCAAACTCAAGAAAATCAAGAAGCAGGGCAACGATGGTGGAGCACCATGAGCCGCGGTGGTATCCAGGGCTTTGAGCGCGAACGCCTGAGTCAAGTTCTTTCCGCTCGGCGCTTGAGCCAAGCACAGTTAGCCTCACTAGTTGGTGTGTCTCCCGCCACGGTCAGCAAATGGCGGTCAGGTAGTCAGGCGCCAGAGCGTGATGCTCTTGAGCGCCTGGCGAGCGTGGTTAATGTGACGCCGGAGTGGTTTACGCGGTCGCCTTCGGCCAAGGTGTCGTTGCCGCTCTTTCGCAGCAATGCGTCAGCGCATGTCGCTGCGCGTGCGATGTTAGAGGCCCGCTTGGAATGGGCCCAAGACGTTTCGCTTGCCCTGTCGGAGTTCGTGGACTATCCAGCGTTGAATTTGCCGACGAGGGCATTCACGGAGCCCGACGAGATCACGCCGGATGAGATCGAGCTCGCTGCGAGCGAATGCCGCGATCTCTGGCGCATCGGTCGTACCGCAGTACCAGATCTTGCGTTAGCGATTGAAGGTGCCGGGGTGATCCTCATTCGCGAGGAGACCGGCATTTCCCAAATCGAAGGGCTATCGGCATGGAGTGAAGCACTTGGGCGTCCGCTCGTGCTGTTGTCCGCTGACAAGGACAATGGCTATAGAAGCCGCTTTGACCTAGCCCATGAGCTCGGCCATCTGATTTTGCATCGACATATTCCACGACCGACAGAGCGCGATCGTCACAAACAGTTGGAGCAGCAAGCACATCGCTTTGCGGGCGCGTTTCTATTGCCCGCCGAAACGTTTGCGAATGAAGTGCGTACGCCTGTCACCTTGGACGACCTCCTCTTGTTAAAGCGCCGCTGGGGTGTCTCTGTTGCTGCGATCGTGATGCGTTTGCGTGCACTGAAGATTTTGGATGAAGAGGCTGCTCAGTTGCTTTTCAAACGGCGGTCTGCACGTTGGGGGGCTAAGTCGGAGCCAGGCGACGACGATCGGGTACCAGAGAAACCACGTTTGCTACGTCGAACAATTGATCTTCTTGTCGAGGAAAATGTCATGCCACTCGACTCGATTCCTAGGCATCTTGGCTTGGCTGTGCATGATATTGAAATGCTGACTGGCTTGCCTGAAGGGTACTTCCAGGGCAAGCCTAAGGTTCTCCAACTCGCTCGCTTGCGATCGGTGCCCACTAGTTCAAATCAACCAGTGGCCGCAGCAGAGAGCAGCACTGTCTTGCCATTTAGATTTTCACCAAAGCGGTGATTAGGAAGGCCATGGGGGCGGAGGACCAGTAGATCGTTGAAGCTCCTCCCCAGTGGCGTTAGCAATGATCTTGGAGCACCGTCCCATCTGCGGCAGATCCACGGGCTTCGCGCTCAGTAGCGACTCCAACCGCCCCTTGAGCAATATCAGTAGGAGCCCCTTCGAGTAGGTTCGGCTTGAAGGATGGGTGTAGCGTTGGTCAAATTCAGGGTTTAGCACACCGGCATGATTGGCGGTACGAGTTGCGTGCAGTTCTATAACGGTAGGTTAGCTGGTGTTTGGGTCCATCTGAGCGGTGAATTTGGCGGCGTTAGAGCGTGTTCTGAACTTTGAGCGCCGCAATAGCAGTGAGGCTAGAGTGCGGTGATGCCCCGCAAGGCGATGCCGCGTTCGGCGCTGGTTTGGAAGGAGGAGCAACAGACGTGCAAGCTGGGCTCTCAAACGGCACGCCAACGATGGGCTTGGCCGGCCTGCTTTTGAAGGATAGGCGGTGACGCGATGAAGCTAAACAAGGCATGGTGGGAGCATCTGGCGCCGAAGTCGATGATTGGACGGCGGCGCGAGGTTGAGCAACTGCTTGAAGACTTCGTGCGGTCCTCCGACTACGGGCGGGAATGGGCGCGGGTGGCTGAGAATCCCCACGGCGTGTTTAGGCTCAAGCCAGGCCAAGTGATACCCGTGGTGCGCATGATTTTCATGGGCGACCGTCCGGGGTTCATCTCTCCGTTCCGGAAGCTCATGGATGGGCACAGAACGGTGGACCGCAAGCCAGAGTACGGTCTCGGCGTCCTGGGCGAAGGCGAGTTAGCTATCCAGCCTACGATTTCGGTGGAAGTCGTTACTGACCCCGCGTACTTGGCTACGGCCATGCGTGGAGCTACGCAGATTGACGAAAGCACCATCAGGAGCCCTAGCCTTGTATTTTCGGTGCCCGCGCACTTCCTGCTATCGCCCAGGCACTACCCCGAACGCGCATACGTCCTCTACCAGCACATCTTCGGCGCTGGTGCGTCGTACCCCGACGACGGGTCCTTTTATGTGGGTGTGTCCACCCGTAGCTGGCAAAAGCGCTGGTCCGAGCACCGTCGCGCGATTGAGACGGGCAGTCCATTGCTTTTCCATCGCCGATTTCGAGAAGAGCAAGAGGATAGGCGTCTCACGTACGTGCACCACAAGGTGATGGCTATCACCGACGATCTGGAGCAGCTCTACGAGGCGGAAGAGTTCCTGGTGGAAGGGCATTGGGATGACGAACGCCGGCTCAATATGGTGCCGGGCGGAAAGAGCGGCCTGCGCTACCTGCGCGAAAACGGATTGCTTTCGAAAGGCGTCGTTCCTCTGCCCGATGACCGCGACAAGATTCTGCACAAGTGGCTGAATGACCATCCCCGCTTGGGATTGCCGGCGCCATGGGTCGCCGAAAAGTGGAGGGACAACGACTGGGCGATAGCGCAGATTTGCGGGCGGGACGGGCGCTTATCCGTGGTCCAAGTCAAGGCAATACGCGAACTCGCCAAAAACCACACGCCCGAGGAAATTTACGTGCGCATCGGAGCGAAAGACGTGGACCAAGTAAAACGAGTCTTGGATGGAAAGACCTACGCACGAATAGCCTGATCTCCCAAGCGCTGTACCAAGCCACCACGGTTCGCGCTGGTAGCTTTTCCCATTCTTGAAAAATTCAAAAAATTCAGCCACCTATGGCGTTTTCTGAACTTTGAGAGCAGCAATAGCAGTGAGGCTAGAATGCGGTGATGCCCCGCAAGCCCTACCTACCACTATATCTATGTGGACGTAGTGGATGGCACAGCGACGCATCATGCCGACGGAAAAATCAAGACACTGGGCCCGCTAGACGCATAATGTGGCGTTGCAGCGCAAGGAACGATCTGGCTCCGGCCGATTGCTCAATCTTCCGCTCCTTCTCATTGTTTTTATCCACGTTCTTGCACTAACTCTGGCAATTGAGTAGGACCATATGGTTCAGGCCAAGAAGCCTGGTACTGGTGCATAGTGCGGTGCTTCGTTAACAGTTCGTTGAAATAGAGGGAGGAGATGATTAGGTGAAAGCAACTGATTGAGTTTGTTCTTTCGCCGAAAGACTTTCCATCGTTTCCTTCTGAAGAAGAATGGCTAGCTGCCGACCGGCAGCTAGCCATTCTTTTTGGTATTGTCCAAGCATGTCAGGAGGCTCGACAAGAAGAGGCGATGGCTCAGATGTCGGTCGCCAAGTGTCCGGATGACCGAGCATGCTCATTAGGTATTTTCCCAGTGTGTCGAAGGCCATCTTTCGCTCAAGCAAGCGTTGCTGCTTCTGATACGTGTAGATCAACGTATTTTTTTCCCCCAAATTTCCCATGCGGTGATTGAGGCATCGTTCAATAATGTCTTCGGGGACGCCGAGTTCACCCATCAACGTTGCGCCAGTGCGGCGCAGATCATGCATGGTCCATTTCCCTTTCGGTAAAGCAAGACTGCCGGCATCTCGAATGTTTCGGTCGCCTTGTTGCCTTGCCGTGATTTGATATGAAAAGGAGCTATATTTTGCGTGAAGAGCGCCCTTTCGGCCTGGCACGAGATACTTTGTTCTTCGAGCTGGGGAGTCACGAAGTTTGCAGAACCAGTAAAAGGCGAAGTCTGAAAGATGAATGATGTGCTCGCGTTTTGATTTGTTTCGCTCAGGTGCTAAACGCCATATTCGTTTTTGCCAGTCAATTTCGTGTTCCGTACAGGCAGCAACCTCACCCGCTCGGCATAGCGTGGAGAGTGAAATCCATATTCCTGCTTTGCACGTGTTTGTCATATAGATTGGCTTGACTAGGCTATCGCGCAGTAGCAAGATCTCAGGTGGGTATAGGACGCGGTCACGCACGACATCTCTGACTTCGATATCTTTCTTCTTCAACGTGCGGATTGGGTTCTTGGCAATCCAATCTCTGTCCTCGGCGTAGTTCAACATCTGCACCATATCAATGAGGACGCTACCCGCCTGAGCTGGAGCTCCATTGAGTCTGATGCGATCGAGAATACTGACGAGCTTAGAACGCGTGAGTGTCCTCAGGCTGTCATTGCCGATATGGGTGAGGATATGCTTTTTAAGGCGTAACCTACACACATGGACGCCGTGTGGCAGGCGCCGGCCTATGAGAGATTCCTTGATCCATTGTTCAACAGCCTGCACGACTGTTTTGGGAATTCTTTGTTGACTGGAGCGCGGATCTATCCCGTCTAAGAGCAATTGTCGGCATTTCCCCGCTTCATCACGTGCTGAGGCAAGTGAGCGTACTGGATAGGAGCCTAGAGACTTCTTATCTGGCTTGCCGGACAGGTTCATGTAGCGAAAAATCCACGTTCGAGGCCCAGCAGGTCGTTTTTGCGTGCCCGGACGAATTCGAAGGTAGAGGCCGTCACCATCGGTGAGAAAATACTCTTTTTCCCTGGGTTTGGAAGTAGTGATCTTACGATCTGTCAGTTGATGCCTAGCCATGGTTGATACCCTTCAATAAGGGTAATTTTTCTTTGGATTGGTTTAAGTAAAAATAAGCCTGTTCTTTTTCTAGGCTGCATGGGGTATAGGAATACACAACTTGGCTTATAGGTTTGAGAGGTAATGGAACTCCATGAGAGCAATGACATTAGTGTGTGCTTAAGTGGGTGTCACGTATCAGCATGTCCTTCGGTGGGCGTAGATCGCTGGTTAATAATTCGAGACTGATCTTTTTGGCATGACCGACAACAACAGACCGACAGATATTCTCGCTAAGGAGATCTCGATGCTCGAGCGTTCACGCGAGGTCACGATGGAAGAGGAGGGATGGTTGTCCGTCGCTGAATTGACCGAACTGATCGGCTTGAACTCAGCACACCCACATACGGAACTCGGCGAATGGATACGCGAGTGGCGAGTGTTCTTGATCAATCACAACGGCATCAACTATTTTCCGGCCTACGGTCTGAATCACGAGAGCGGGTGGCGGCCGCGAGAGGCTCTCAAGTCCATTTTGGAAATTATCGCCGATACTAAAGACGGATGGGGTCTGGCCTACTGGTTTCGGTCGAACAGCAGTTTTCTCGGTGGGCGGCGTCTGCAGGATGTGCTGGCGGCTGATCCTGAGTTAGTTATTGCTGCTGCTAGAGATGAAATGGAGGGTGTTCCGCATGGATAAGCGTTCCGGCTTCCCAGAGTTGAGCGCCATTCCAGCATCTGAAAACCGTGGAAGTCCGGTGACTTCGGGGTCTCATGGTGCAGCTCTCAAATCAAATTTTTACGACCTAGAGCGAGAATGCCTGCGCGAAGTGCCGACAACGGGCGTCGCACACTTCGTGGAAGAGCTATCGCAGCATTTCAAGGTGTCCTATACGCCCACTGCAATGGATGATTGGGCTCAGGTGGTCACATCACTCGCAGGTAATGAGGTGTTGTCAGGGCGCGTGCAGGATTTGCTGGTCGCACTCAAGAGGGCCGGCAAACTGTCCACAGGGGAGATGGCTACATTGTTGGTCAACTACCTACGCGAGCAGAGGTGATATGAAGGATGAAGCAAACTGAATCGGGACTCTTGAGCGTATGTAGCTTTCGGTAGGCCCTTATAAATCCAAGGAAGCATCATGGCAAAGCAGCTTTCACCTACGGGCGTCATGGCGCTTAAAGAAGCCCTATGCTCGGTCTATTGGTACAAGTCCGATCTACGTGGTTTTCTAAGCCTATGCTTGTCAAATCCTGCCATCCTACATAGTTTTAACTGGGAAAACTACAAACGTCAGATCGCCTCTGATGTTGTTGATTTCCTCGTTGCCAATCCAGAAAAGCACCTCGGCGATCTCACCAAAGTCTGCTACGAGCTGTGCAAACTGACAGACTTTTCTCACCTCAAGCCCCTTGATGATGGCCCTGCCAAGGTTGAAAAGGCGCGTAGTGCAGTCAATCAGTTGCGCCAGTTAGTTGAGCCTCATCAAGAGATAAAACGGGAACAAGATGAAATCAAAAAGCGACAGGAGAGCGCCGCACAAAAACTTCGTCAAAATGCAGCGGTTCGTCAGAAGCTTGAGGCCATTAAGAATAGGTACATGGCACTAATTAGCTCTAATGACCCGCAAGGTAGGGGGTTTGATCTTGAACGAGTCATGTACGAGCTCTTCGAGCTCTTCGATCTGGACCCCAAAGCCTCCTTCAAGAACTTAGGTGAACAGCTTGATGGTGCGTTCACTCTTGACGGCACCGAGTACTTGTTCGAGGCTAAATGGCATAAAGAGCTTGTTAACAAGGCATCCTTAGCCGCGTTTTCTGACAAAGTGCGCACAAAACTCGAGAATACGCTTGGAATTTTCCTCTCAATCAACGGATTTTCACAGGACGGAGTTGCAGCCCACCAGGCGGGCGGTGCGTCCATTCTTCTAATGGATGGAGGAGATCTAATGGCGGTATTTGAGGAGCGTATTGACTTCGTAAGCCTCATGCTGCGAAAGAAGCGGCATGCCGCACAAACGGGCAACATCTATTTTTCTTACTACCAAATGGTTTCTGGCGCCTAACTCTACAGTCAAATGGTCCCAACTTGCCGTGGTGTTAGTTCAGGGGCCAGAAACCATCGTCTGGATGCCCCCTTTCCCTATGTTTACAGGAGTGGGTCGACCTAGGCCTGTCTGGGGGGGCAGGCTATAGTGTCTGTAACGATTCGCTAACAGATCTGATCCGGCGCAACATGTTTGCGCGGACAGTCGGCAGCGAAAACACGTCGGAATTAACCCGCGGAGCGCGACCCAGGTTGCAATAGAATGAAGATCGACATTATCAGCAGTGACGGCATTCATGCCTCGGAAAAGGAGGCGCTGGAACGGATGCGCCAAGCGTTTAATGCATCCGATTTCAGCTTGACGTGGCAGGGCTATGCCGGTTTCATGATGATGGATACTACGTATCGAGATCGTGAGATCGATCTGGTGCTGCTGACTCATGATCGACTGCTTCTAGTCGAGCTAAAAAAGTGGCGCGGCAAGATTGAGCCCATGCAGGATCACTGGCTGCGCGACGGCGACGACATGGGGCGTTCGCCCGTCAAGGTACTTGCAGACAAGTGGAAGATCCTTTCGTCCAAGATCCGAAATCGCCTCGCTGAGCCGGCCAAGTCGGTGTACATCGATTACCGTGTAGTGATGTGTGGAACCGCGGACTTTTCCGCGATTCCGGATGACGAAAAAGCCTTCGTCTTAACATTGGATCAATTTTTGAAGATTGCCAAGCAGGGCGGCTATCGGAAGGAATTCGACCCCCCACGCGCTGGCAAACCCGATCAGTACTTGCAGACTTTCACGCAGTTCTTCCGCGGCCGGGACTTTAAACCGGCTGGTTTCTCATTTGGTAATTTCCAGATCGTTGGAGAGGCAACCTTTTCACATCCGCAGGGCCTGTACAAGGAGTACAAGTCGGTCAAGAAGGACGACCAGCGGCACGAAGCTTTGCTGCGGCGCTGGGACTTCTCCACACTCACCGGAATTGCGGACACCCTTGACGAGCGGGCGCACATCGCGCTGCGCGAGCATAAGGTGCTAGGTTTCATTCACGAACAGTGTGAACAATTGGATGGCGTGGTGCTTCAGCCACTGTCCCATCCCACTCGGGATGACATTGATGCAGATTTCTGCGAGCTCTACCGCTTGCCCTCGCGCCAGCTGCGGCTCAACGAGTTCGTGCACCGTCACGGGCAGGATCTATCGTTCGCAGATCGTCTAGCCCTAGTTAAGGTTCTATTGTCGCACTTCGCGGAACTGCACGATGCTGGCGTGGCCCATCGAGATGTCAGTGATCACAGCATCTGGCTCGAACGACCGTCGAAGGTGTCCATCTCGGGATTTCTGGCCGCATATTTTCCAGAGGCCGGTACGGTGGGGTCGCTGCGAGACAGTCTACGTGCCGGTAGGGCGGTGCTACCCGAGGACTCCGAACTGGGTGAAGGTGAGCCTAGCGACGCATTCCAGGGCGATGTCTACTTGCTCGGCGCTGCCGCGCATCATGTGCTGTTTCTCCGTATGCCGGGTCAACAGGAAGGCCTGTTTCAATGGGAGCTGCCGGAGGGTGTGGAATGCGATCATGGCCTGGCTACCTGGGTCGCCAAGGCCTTGGACTGGGTTCCCTCGGCGCGTTTCCCGAACGCCCGGGTCATGCTGGACGCGTTGAACGAGCTGCCTGTAGGCCGACCCTCTCGGGCCGAGATGGATCTGCGTGACTTTGAGCCCTACCGCAGCGACGTTATGCCAATGGTGGTTTATCCGATCGAGGAGAACATCAAGCAAGGCCATAGTCACCTCTACCGTTCGACTATGGGGGGCCGCTCGGTATCGGTCAAGATCTGGTATGGACGCCAACCCGATCCGAAGCGTCCCGAAGAAACCCATGCGCTGAAAATGTTTCTCGACAAAGCGCGCATGGTACAGGCCCAGCCTTGCTCATCACTGGCACCGGTGGTGGATTTTGGGATTTCTGACGCTGGTACCTTTCTGGTTCAGCAGTGGGTGGAGGGGCAGGGTCTGCTGGAAGCCGGTGCGGTCGGGAACACTACGACCGAGATTCTCGCCTTGTGCCAAAAATTGGTGAAGGCCACGCTGCATCTACATGGACTGGATCTGCAGCATGGTGACTTGCATCCTGAAAATGTGCTGGTAGAACGAGGCGAGGTGCGCTTTATCGATGCCATCGATATGGTGCAAGGAGGTGGCCCTCACAACCCAGCTTATGCACCGGCAGACCATGAATCGGTGTCGCTCGAACAGCGCGACTGTTATGCCGTGGCGAAGATGTGCGCAGAACTGCTGGATCGCGTTTCGAGCTGGGAGGGGACTGATGTGAGCCCCTTGCGTGAGGAGATTCAGCGCTGCTTGAATCGGGAACTGCGCGTCTATGCGCTTGATCGCATCCATGACGTGCTTGCACGATTGCTGCATCCGCCATTGCCCGATACCGGACCACAATTGGCTGTAAAGATGCGCCAACTTACTTCGGGCACGGTACTGGCGGGAGACAACGGTCTATTCCACGTTGGGGTGGCGATTGAGCGAGTGCGTAATGACCGGCAACAGCCTCAGGTGGAAGTATCGCTGTCTGGAGTGCGTCGGCGCTTGCTGATTCTGCTTAAGCCCACGACGCTCGACTTTGCGTCGCTGCGTGTACACGACATGCAACACAGTCAATTCGTGCGCATGGCTACCAAGTCAATCGCAACGCTGAAGGCGGAAATCCAATTTGAACCTGCGCCGGCCGACGATGCTAGTGATCTATTGGCGGTACTGAATGAGGTTCCTGAAATTCGCCAAGCAATCGACGCCATTCGGGCTCAGATTCTTGGCCTTGATACGGCCGAGGAAGAGCCGGACGCCTACGAAGAAGAGTTGGCGGGTGTGCCGCGCTCTGCGCCTCGGACCGAGGCGCTCTGGCGAGCCATTCTAGATGCCGAGGAAGCTACGCTCCCAGAAGTGGAGATTGCTGCACCGGTGGTACGCGAGATGGGGCGCCGTGACAAATTGCGCATTCCGTATCGTAAGGACGGCGAGGCACTCGACTATGAATCGGATGCGAAAGTCGAGGCTCTACAGGACATCAATGGCGAATTGGTGAAGATAGGTGACGTCGACATGCGGGAGACCACCCAGGCAATCTTGGTGATCGACAACCCACGTATTCGAATGCAGACGGGGGAAGGGGACTGTATCAAACTGCGCAGCCAGCAGGATCTGTCTTCGTTTCGTCGTCGGCATTTTGCCGTCAGCCGGATCTTGGGACGGGAATCGGTTTTGCCAAACCTGATCGAATACTTTGATCCGGCGCTATGTCCTTCACCTCAAGTTCTGCAGTTCGCACCTACCGATGCAGAGTTGGATGCGTACAACCGTTTTAACGAGGCGGGGGAGTTGGTGTTCTCGCTTAACCGGCAGCAGCGTGACGCTTTTGCCAGGTTGTGGTCGCAGGGGCCGCTAAGCTTGCTGCAGGGTCCCCCTGGGACGGGTAAAACGTCTTTCATCGCATCTTTTATCCACTACGCAATGTCTCATGGAGCGCAAAGCATTCTGTTGGCGAGCCAGTCCCACGAGGCGGTCAACAATGCTGCCGAGAAGGTTATTGAACTGTGCCAGCGAACGGATCTGCCGCTGGACGTGGTGCGTTTTGGGGCGGAGGGAATGGTGTCCGAACAATTGCGGCCGTATCACTCGGCTTCGATTCTGCAGGCCTACCGCGATTTGTTTCGGTCCGAGATGCGTCAGCGAGTCGCGGCGCTTAGTCGTAACCTTGGTTTACCCAGTGCCTTTGTAGAGGCATGGTTCGATATCGATTTCTACCTCGGACGTCTATTAAGGGACATTGAGCGGCTTGCGCGCAAACGCGCGGAAGCCAATGTGGCAGGGGAGGATCGGGCGTCTATGGGGGCGCGTGTCGAGCAACGCACCGATCGTCTGCGTACATTGGCGAGGGAAAAATTCGGCGTGCAGGATGTGACTGATCCTGCGAAGACAATTGCACAACTGCGACGCGCCGCTATGGAGAACTATGGTGTTACCTCAGCGGATGCGGCGGCCAGACTTGACCAAGTCATGGCGATGGCACAGGAGTGGGTAGACCGGTTAGGGACGTTGCGCGGTAATTTTGAAGAGTTTCTCGCCAAAACTCGTTCCCTGGTGTGCGGTACCTGCGTAGGCCTGGGACGTTCCCAGTTCGGCGTATCAAAGAACCGCTATGACTGGGTGATCGTCGACGAGGCAGCTCGAGCTACGCCTGGTGAACTGGCTGTCGCAATCCAGTCAGGACGTCGCGTGTTGCTGGTTGGAGATCACCGCCAGTTACCACCGCTCTACACCGAACCGCTGGTGCGGCGGATCGCTGCGGATCTGCAGTGGCCGGACCGCTCGGTACTGACACGTAGCGACTTCGAACGTGCTTTCGAATCCGACTATGGTCGTCAAGTCGGCGCTACCCTGCAGACGCAGTACCGTATGGCACCTCCAATCGGTAAGTTGGTGTCTGCCTGCTTCTACCCGACGCCGTTGGAGCCTGGCCGTGGTGACCCACCGTCTTGGTTCGACCAACTCCCCGAGCGTATTCGTGCAGTCGTGACTTGGGTCGATACGTCTGATGCCGGACGTGAATCCTACGACCGACCCAAAACCCCCGGATTCGACAACCTCTATGAAGCACATGAGATCCTGGGTTTATTGCGCTCGATCTGCCTTGGGGGATCCTTCATCCAGTCACTGATAGACAACTGTGCCGAGGACGAGAAGCCAATCGGGGTCATTTGCATGTACGCGGCGCAGGAGCGTCTGCTTCAAAGGCTCCTCAGCGAGCAGGATTGGGCCACGGGCTACCGGCGGCTAATCAAGATCGACACTGTCGACAGCTACCAGGGTAAGGAGAACCGGATCATTATCGTGTCCACTACACGTAATAACGGCCGTTTTGAGCAGGGGTTCTTGAGTAGCAACGAGCGGGTGAATGTGGCAATTTCGCGTGCCATGGAGCGCCTAGTGATTGTGGGGGCCGCTCGTATGTGGCGCGAACGTCACCAGCGGTCACCGATGGGACGGGTGCTTGCACACATTGAGTCGCACCGAGACGATAAGGCGTTTGCGATAGTTCAGGCTTCTGCAATGGGAGGGGCGGCGATATGATCACGCTCGAAGAACAGCAGTTGCGCGAGCATCTCGCAGTTGACGAGATTACATTCGCCATTCCCGCACAGAGCTTCGCGATCTCATGTGCCATTAGCGCCGAAGAAGCACTACCCGTGGTCACGGAGTTTGCTTTGCGCATCGCATACGTCTGCGGTACGCTCAGCCCCACGCAGATTCAGGATTTCTTTGGCTTCTCGAAAAAAGAAACCGATGCCGTTCTCAAGTCCCTGTTGGACGAGCGGCTGCTGCAGTGGAATGACGACCACCTGGAACTTACAACCTACGCGTTGGCACGCTTCCAGGACAGTTCGGACAATCTGCCTCGCTTTTTCAAGATACAGGACTGGAGCGCCGAAGTCGTATTCGATTTGATCAGCTTTAGCCCGGCAGAGCGACCGAGTCGCTTGAAGCGGGTACGCTCCCAGATCGAACTGGCTACGCGAAACTTAGACAAGCAGTCACGTACCCGGCAGTATGCGGAGCAGTCCTTCCAGCAGAATTTCCGCCAGATCTGCACTAAGGAAAAGGCCGAGATCTACAAGATCAGCGCCATTGACGCTGGCGAGCGCTTCAGCATACCGCTGTCATGCACGTTCCACCTCGATCTGGGCGGGCAGACGACTATCCGCCGTGACATTGACGACAAGAGTTTCGGTAGCCGACTAGAAATTTCCGAGGCGATCACTGACGCGTTGGCTAGCCAGGAGCGGGGCAACAACGAACGGCTGAGGGATTTCATTCAGACATTCGGTGATACGTCGCTGCAGCGCTACGTCACTGGAGATGCATTCGATCTGCGTCGCTATGTCGAGGAGGTGCATTTGACTCGGCTCGTGCATCCTGACGACGACCGCATTACGCCAATGCTAGGTGCGCTATATCTCCCGCGCAATGCAGCCGTACTGTTGGAGCGCATCCAGATTGAAACGGCACAGACGAGCACTAGGCATGAGTCTAAACCTCTCTCTGACGAAGAAGCTGAAACCGACGCCCAGCAGGTTGCCGAGACAATGGATTCCCTACAGTGGGGAGCGCTGTGGTGGGCGCCGCATTCGCCGCTGTGGGCGCGCACGCGCGGTGCGCGTGACTTAGCACAGAAGATCGACCGAGTGCTGACCCCCCAAGGCAGCGAGCGCACTTCGATGGGGTTACATGTCGTTGTGCCGACGGCACGCCGTCCGCCCCGAGAGCGCTTAGCCGTTTATCAGGATCAATTCAGTCGTCTGTTGGCGACTGATGTGGTGTTGATGGATGGAAGCCTGGAGCTGTTGATCGTGCCGGATATCCTGGTGTGTGTCATGTTCCATTTCAATCTGGCCCATAATGCGACGGCCGTGCCGATCGGCTTTTTGTCATCATCCCCCGAGCACATCGCATCTGCTGGAGCGCTGGTTTCGGCGCGAATGCGTGCCCGTCCGGGTAGTGTTGTCCCTGCACGTGAGGACAGCGGTACGGAGCTACTTGAGAGTTTGGAGCAATTGGTGGAACGCTTGACGCCGCAGCAAACATGACGGGGGTAACCCTATAAGAGAGGCTACCCTGTGCCAATGTGGTCATGATCACGATCTACACATGGCCAACATGCCTTCGTTTTGTCTGATTTTGTGGGTTGTACGTAGTTCTACGTCTATCGCCAACGAATTGATCCGCAGGAAGATCTCGGCTTGGCTTCATGGACGAGGAGAATGCGATGGACGAACTGCGGGTGGCGTTGCTGCGTAACTGGGCGAACCAGGGATTCGATTTCCCGGTTTACGGCGTGCTGGATGCCGACGAGCTAGAGCAGGAAGGCAAGACAACGCTGGCCATCGATGGCGGGCGTTGGTGCGTGGTGGTGCCCGATGACGTGCGAGTTGTGCCCAGCGTACCTGTACGCGAGGCAGTGACGGAGGGCTGGCTGGACGAGGGCTATTGAAGACGATGCGCCGCGGGGTGCGGTTCAACAACCGCACACCCAATTCGCTCTCGCTTAGCATGACGGCGCCCTACGGCTGTAATGACTTCGCGCAATGTGCCATTTTTTGTCCCATAACGCGATCTAATTGCAGAAAACGAGCGTTCCTGCAGATGACCAACTGATCCACGCCCGCTGGGTCGTAGACATTTCTCCGTATTGCCCGGACTAGGCTGACCATGCTTTCCCTTCCAATCCTCAGCTTCATCCATGCTCGAGGGGCGGTACGCAAGACAGGGGTGGCAGGCTGACTGGACGGAGGGCCATTGAAGGCGGCATGTCTTGGAGGACAGTCTCTAGAAGGTGCTGGGTATGAGTACGCTAACAGCCTGGGAACACTTCGATGACAAGGTGGGGGGCGGATCGAAATTTCCTGTTATTGCAGTGATACCACAGCGGGTCTAGCCTGGCTCTGCGGTGACAACGTTTCCATCGTCTCCTTCTGGAGGAGGGGAAGAAGCTGAGCCAATTGTTGACTGGCCAGCATCCATTCTTTTTGGTACTGCCCGACCATGTCAGGAAGTTCAGCCCGAACGGTGCAGTTCTCGGACGTCGGACGCCAAGTATCTGGATGCCCCAGGAGATTCATGAGGTACTTCCCCAGTGTGTCGAAGGCCATCTTTCGTTCGAACAGGCGCTGCTGTTTCTGGTAGGTGTAGATGAGGGTATTTTTCTCGTCCCGATTCGATTTTCGGTGATTGAGGCATCGCTCGATGATGTCTTCCGGGACGCCGAGCTCGCCCATCAGCGTGGCACCAGTACGGCGTAGGTCATGCATGGTCCACTTGCCCTTAGGCAGGAGGAGGCTGTCCGCGTCTCGAATGTCGCCATCATCCTTCTGCCTTGCTGTGATCTGATGCGAGAAAGAACCGTACTTCGCATGAGGAGCGCCCTTTAGACCCGGCACTAGATACTCCGTTTGCCGAACAGGTGAATCGCGAAGCTTGCAGAACCAGTAGAAGGCGAAGTCTGAGAGATGGATGAGGTGCTCGCGCTTTGATTTCGTACGCTCGGGTGCCAAACGCCATGTCCGTGTTTCCCAATCGATCTCGTCCTCCGTGCAGCCAGCAATCTCACCAGCACGGCAGAGCGTGGACAGCCCAATCCATATCCCCGCCTTGCAGGCATTGGTCATATAGATCGGTTGGACCAGTCGATCGCGAAGTATCAGGATTTCTGGAGGGTGCAAGACCCGCTCGCGCACGACATCTTCGACTTCAATGTCTCTCTTTTTCAGGGTTCGGATTGGGTTCTTCACGACCCAATCACGGTCCTCGGCGTAGTTCAACATCTGGACCAAGTCGATGAGCACGCAACCCGCTTGTGCCGGCGTGCCGTTCAGTCTGATGCGATCCAGGAGGCCGATTAGCTTTGGACGGGTAAGGGTTCTAAGGCTGTCATTGCCGATATGGGCCAGGATGTGCTTATTGAGCCGCAACCTGCACACGTGGACGCCGTGCGGTAAGCGCCGGTTGACGAGCGATTCTTTGATCCATTGGTCGACGGCCTGTAGAACTGTTTTAGGAATCTTCTGCTCGGTAGAGCGCGGATCGATCTCGTCCAGTAATAGTCGTCGGCATTTCTCTGCTTCGTCGCGCGCGGCGGCCAGTGTGCGTTCTGGATAGGTGCCCAGAGACTTCTTGTCTGGTTTGCCTGACAGGTTGGTGTACCGGAAGATCCATGTTCGAAGACCGGTCGGCTGATTGTGAGTGCCCGGGCGCACTCGGAGATACAGTCCGTCGCCGTCGGCGAGGAAGTACTCCTTGTCGATGGGCTTCGCTGTAGCGATCTTGCGATCGGTCAGTTGGTATCGAGCCATGGGGTATTACCGCTTCTCAAAGGTCGTTTTTTGGCCGGTTCAGGGTACAAATTAGGGTACAAATTGGCGTGCGCTTTCCTGAATCCTCATGGGATGTTGTGGATAAATAAGTATTTGATCTTAAAGGGTTTTGTCGCTTTCATGGGATGCGGTGAGACTCCATGAAAACTCCAATTTTGGCGCTACCGCGAATACGCGATGGGATGGGGCAGGGTGCGCAATCCCGGCCGGCAGGATGAAGAAGCGGCCTTGCCACGCGCGCCGGCGGATTTTTCGCGGCAAAGCTTCTGGCGCTGGGTGCAGGAAAACGCCGGTTGGGATTTGTTGAACGGCCACAACAATCCGCTTGCCTACGCCTATGCGGTGCAGCAACGCCAGCGCTGGCAGGGGCGCGGCATGCCGGCTTATGCGGAAGTGCCATTGAGCCGGGCTTCCCGGCCCGCCGGCTTCGAGATCGTCTTGCGCCAGCCGGCCGAACTCCTGCCCGCGCTGGCCGGCGCGGGCGCCTCCCATGCGCAGGGACGCTATGCGTATAGCGGGCTTGCGCCGGGCGAGCACGTCACCGTGTCCAGCGCCGCGGAGACGTATTTCGTTCGCCCGCGGCCGCGCGAGGACGGGCGCGAGGAAATCGCCACCCTGTTCCGGCCGTATTGGCAGGCGCGCCTGGTGGCGGCGCGCGGCGCGGGATGGCCGGGCGCGTCGGCGGGGGAATTGGAGCGTGGATCGCCGGGCCAATTCCCGCGCCAATTGTCACGCCGATTTTCCGGCGAATTCCCAGGCCGATCGGGAGCTGGCGATGAACCGTGATCCACGGCGGCAGGGCGGTTTCGCCTTGCTGGAAGCCGGCCTGGTCATGGCCTTGCTGCTGTCGCTGTCCGCCGGCGTGGCGCTGTTGGGCGAATGGCATGGCCACGGCCTGCGGGCCGCGCATGCCAGCCGCTTGCAGGCCTTCCACGCGGCACATGGCGGCACGGGGCGTTCGTCTTCCATAGCCCCGGCTCATGTTGTCGAACAGCATGCGTCGCCGGCGGGTTTTTCCCTGCCCGGCGGCGCGGCCACGGCGGGCCTGCGGCGGGACTGGCGCATGGCGCGGGACGGCCTGCTCACCGCATATGCCGGCGCGCGCGCCGTCAGGCAGGGCACGGGGACCGGCGCGGGTCTATTGCGGCGGCATACGGCGCTCATCGGCGGCGCGGGCCACGCCGCCGGCGATCGCGAGGCGCAGGATCTCATCGCCGCTAACCGGGCGGCGTGGCGTCGAGCCGCCGAGCCCACCCGGCGCGCCGGACGCCGGGTCGCCGCGGCCTTGGCCCGCATCGATGCGGGATGGGGGCGGGCGGCGCCCGATTTCGACTGGTTGTCGCGATGGGCCGACCTGGTGCCGGAGGAGCGTCTCGGCGCGCGCGGCGCAGGGCGCCCGTGGACCGGACTCAAACGTTGAACGAGGGTGGATGAGGGTGATGAAACGATCGTTCGTTGCGGCCTGCGGGGCGGCCTTTCTTTGCGGTCCGGCCTTGCCAGGCGAGGCGCTGGCGGCGCGCGTGCCGGCGATGGCGTCCATGGCGCCCGTAGTGTCAGTGGTGTCAACGGTGCCGGCGGAGATGCCGGCGCTGCCCGGCGCGCCGCTGCCGATGCTGCCGCCCGGGGGACATTACCTGTCGGCGGGCGAGGAACTGCGGGTGCAAGGACAGGCCATGAGCGGTTGGATCTTCGAGGCGCCCGGCGACATACGGGAGATTGCCCGCTGGCTGTCGAAGCAGTTGCCGGTGCTGCGCGATCTCCTGGTGGCGCCGGGGATGGTGGTGCTGTCGGGCATGGACGCCCAGTTCCATTGGTCGGCGCGCCTGACCGATGGCGGACGAGGCTGGACCCAGGGCACGTTGTCCCGCTTGCCGCTGCGGCAGCCCGCCGCGCGCTTGTCCGCGGCGCCATGGCAACCCGATGGCGCAAGGCTGCATTTCGACGTCCGGTGGCGGGAAGCGCGGCGCGCCGGCGTCCGGCAGGTGTGGACGCATGGCGCCGCGCCCGCCGCGCTGCGGCCGCGCCTGCGCGCGTCCCTGCAAGGCGCCGGCTGGCGCGCGGACGAGCCGGAAACGGCATTTCCGGGCCGCTGGTCCAAGGCCTCCATCCAGTTGTCCATCGTCGTCGTCGAACAGCAGGCCGGCAGCGGCATCGTCACCGTGCTGGATTGGCGGGAGTAAGCGGCCATGGCGCGATTCGTCTTTCGTCAACGCTGGCTCATGGCCGTCGTCGCCCTCGCCGCCGGGCTGCTGGCGGCATGGGCCGCGCGTCATCACATCCAGGGCCGCATCGCGCAGATCGAGTCCGAACTGCGCCAGCCCACCGTGCCGCGCCTGGTCGCCGCCCAGGATCTCGAAGCGGGCACGCACATCGGCATCGATCATCTCGCCGTGCGCGACATCCCGCAGGCCTGGGCGGTCAGCGGCAGCCTGCCGCCCGAAGACGCCGTGCAGGCCAGCGGCAGCGTGCTGACGCATGCCTTGCGGGCCGGCGAGCCCTTGCTGGCGGCGCATCTGGCGAGCGCCGGCCCGCAGGCCTTGTCGCGGCGCGTGGCGACGGGGCGGCGGGCCATCACGATTCCCGTGGACGACATCAATTCGCTGTCGGGCATGCTGCAGGCGGGGGATCTGCTGGACCTGTACGTGTCGTTCGAGCATCAGCGCCGGCGCATCACCGCGCCGCTGCTGCAAGGCGTGCGGGTGCTGGCGACGGGACGCCAGGCCGGCCGCGAAGGGGAGACCGGTCCCGCCGGCGTCCAGGAGGGCGACGGGGCGGCGTATTCGACCATCACCCTCGATGCCGGGCCGGAGGATGCCGTCAAGCTCGTCGCCGCGCGCCAGGACGGCACCATCACGGCCATTCTTCGCCACCACCGCGATGAACAGCCCGCCACCGTGGCCGCGCGCGGCGACCTGGCCGGCTTGCTGGGCGTGGAAGTCGACCGGCCCGCGCCGTCGGTGTCCATCCTGTATGGAGACCAGATTGGCGGCGAAGGCCCGGGCGAGGGCGACGACACGCACGCCGCGCCGCCGGGGCTGTTCGACGCGCCCCTGCCCAAGGGCCTGGTCAGCCGGAGCCGGCCTGGCGCGCGCACGACGACGGGAGACCGGCCATGAGGATTCCTGGCATTTCCTGTACTCCCTGCATCGTCCGCTTTACGCGCATCGCGCTGGTCGGCGTCTTGCTGGCCGCTCCGGCCGTGCACGCCGGCGACGCGCGGCCGCCATCGGCCGAAGCCCCACGGGTCCTCGACATGCTGGTCGGTGAAACCCGCGTGCTGTCGCACAAGGGCGTCAACCGCGTGGCGGTAGGGGACGGCCGGGTCTTGCAGGCCTTGGCCGCGGATGGCCGCGACGTCATCGTGTTCGCGCGGGCCGCCGGCGAGTCCTCGCTGCACGTCTGGGCCGGCGGGCGGCGCAGCGCCTATCGGCTGCGCGTCATGCCCGCCGGCACGCACAGCGCCCGCTCGGAGATCGACACCTTGCTCGCGCGCATTCCGGGCGCGCGCGGCGTCGCGGTGGGCGAGCACGTCGTCGTCGAAGGCAACGACCTCAGCGACGCGGACCAGGCCCGCGTCGCGGCGCTGGCGCAGCGCTATCCCCAGGTCCTGGACTTCACCGGCAAGGTCGGCTGGGACCGCATGGTCCAGTTGGACGTGCAGGTGATCGAATTGCCGCGCGGACGGCTGTCGGAACTGGGCATGCGCTGGGATGGCGCCACCGAGGGCGGCCTGTACACGGGCGTCAGCCTGGATGCCGTCTCCAGCGGCCGCCTGGCGCGGCGGCCCGGCGAGGCGCCCCTGTCCACGCCTTTGCGCGCGGCGCCGCTGGCGGGCTATATGGGGCTGAACGCCTTGCTGGGCGCGCGCCTGAACCTGCTGGCGCAATCCGGCGAAGCCGTGGTCCTGGCCCAGCCCCGGCTATTGGCGCGCAGCGGCGCCACGGCGGAGTTCCTGGCGGGCGGCGAGGTGCCCTACGCGACGACGGACCGCAACGGCCAGGCCAAGACCGTTTTCAAGCCCTATGGCGTGTCCTTGCGCGTCACGCCTTCCATCGGCGCCAGCGGCGCCGTCCGTTCCCGCATCGAAGTCGAGGCCAGTTCGGTGGATGAGACGCTGCCGTCGCCGGCCGGCCCCGCCCTCAAGACGCGGCGGGCCGTGACGGAATTCAACGTGCGGTCCGGCCATACGCTGGTCATCGGCGGCTTCCTGTCCCGCCGCAAGGCGCGCGCCACGTCGGGCCTGCCGGTCTTGAGCGAACTGCCGTGGATCGGCGGCTGGTTCGGCAGCCGCCGCGAGGAAATCCAGGAAACGGAGCTGGCCATCTTCGTCACGCCCACGGTGATATCCGGACGGGACCCCGGCATGCGCGAGACCGTCAGGCGCGGCCAGGCCCTATTGCGGGAATCGTTCGATACGCCGCCCCGCCTGCTGGCGCCGGATGCCGGCATGGCGGCGCGGACGCAATGGGACCCCTACAGCGGCAGCGGCTCGCAGTGGGGGCAGTGGGACATGGTCCAGGCCGGCTACACCGGCGAGGCGCAGGCATCCCTTGTTCCCCATCCGCCGGCGCCGTCTTACCCGCCCGATTTGCCTTGAGGACGCCATGCTGGAATTGGACTTGCGTTTCGATGATGGGGCGAACCGCCTGGTGCGGCTCGCGCCGCCCGTGCTGGTGGGCCGCGCTTCCCACTGCGATGTGCGGATACGCCATTGGCGCGTGGGCCGCGAGCACGCGCGGTTGTCGGTGGTGGCCATGGGCATCGTGATCGACGACCTGGGGGCGCTGGCCGGCACGCTGGTCAATGGCCGGCGCGTTGCCCAGCACGGTCCGCTGGGGCCGGGCGACGAGATCCTGGTCGGGCCTTGCCTGATCCGCGCGCGCCTGATCGGCCATCCCGATTCGGAAGGCGAGGCGTCGCCGCCCGGGACGGGGGGCGCGATCGGCATGCGCGCGGTCGCGGGACAGCCAGGGGACGCCGGCGGCGAGCGCGAAGGCGACGGCGAGGGTAACGAGGAGGGCAATGGCGAGGGTAACGTCAAAGACAACGTCAAGGGCAGGGACCAGGGTAGGGACCAAGACAAGCGCGGCGGCAAGTCCGACAAGCCGGACGAACACGCCGCGGCCCTCGAACCCTCCGCCGCCCCATCCTGCCGCGAGCCGCCCACCCACGGCCTCGCGTCCGGCGCGTCCACGCCCTCGGCGGCTTGCCAGGCCGCGTTCGAAATGCTGCCGCACCGCCGGCGCCTGCACGCGGCCCTGCTGGATGCCCTCGACCTGCGCCGCCGCGACGTTGCCAGAATGAGCGATGCGATGCTGCGCAGCGAAGCCCAGCGCCTGCTCGAAGATCTGGTGCGCGAGGACGGCCATCTGCCCCTGCACGCGGACCGGCGGGCGCTGCTGCGCCAGGTGCTGGACGAAGCCGTGGGGCTGGGCCCCTTGTCGCCGCTGCTGGAGGACCCCGCCATCAGCGAAATCATGGTCAACCGCCACGATGAAATCTATATCGAGCGCCGCGGCCGCCTGTTGCGCCACGGCGCTACCTTCAGCAGCGAGCAGGCCGTCCTGGGCGTCATCGAAAGAATCGTCGCGCCCATCGGCCGGCGCATCGACGAAAGCGCGCCCATGGTGGACGCCCGCCTGCCCGACGGGTCTCGGGTCAATGCGGTGGTGGCGCCCATCGCCTTGAAAGGCGCATGCCTGACCATACGCAAATTCCCCCGGCATGCGCTGACCATGGAGGACTTGCAGCGCATCGGTTCGCTCGATGCCGCCATGACGCAGTTCCTGACGCTGTGCGTGCGCGAAAAGGTGAACCTGGTGGTGGCGGGCGGCACCGGCTCGGGCAAGACCACCTTGCTGAACATCCTGTCGAACGCCATCCCCGACGACGAACGCATCGTCACCATCGAAGACGCGGCCGAACTGCGCCTGCGCCACGCCCACCTGGTCGGCCTGGAGGCGCGCCCCGCCAACCAGGAAGGGCGGGGGCGCATCGAAATCCGCGACCTGGTGCGCAACGCGCTGCGCATGCGTCCGGACCGCATCATCGTCGGCGAGTGCCGGGGCGCCGAGGCCTTCGACATGCTGGCGGCGATGAATACCGGGCACGAGGGCTCGATGACCACCTTGCACGCCAACAGCCCGCGCGATGCCCTGGCCCGGCTGGAAACCATGATACTGATGGCGGGCATGGACTTGCCGCTGGCCGCGGTGCGCGAGCACATCGCTTCCAGCATCCACGTCATCGTGCAGCAGGCGCGCCTGCCAGATGGCCGCCGCGTGATCACGTCCATCACGGAAATCACGGGCATGGAAAGCGGCTGCATCCAGACCCAGGAAATCTTCCGCTTCGATCGTAGCGGACCGGGCTACTTCCAGGGCTGCGCCCTGGCGCCGCGCCTGGTGGAGCGCTGGCGCGAGGAGGGGCGCGGCGGGCCGCAGGCCTGCCTGTTCGACCGCCGCAGCGCTCGGCCGGCGATGGACGCGAGGGAGCGGCCGGCATGATGGTGTGGGCAATCGCCGCCGGCGCGGCGCTGTGCGCCATGCTGGCATGCAGCCTGAGCTATGGCTGGTTCGCCGCCGCGCTGGCGCGCTACCGGCGCATCTACACCGACGAGGCGGGCATGCGGCTCAGCGAGGTCTTCCTGTTCGTCGATGCCCGCCAGCTATGGACCGCGAACGTGCTGTTGTGCGCGGCGCTGGCCGGCCTGCTGTACGCCGTCGCCGGCAGCGTGGTGCTGGCCGTGGCGGGCGGCGCCGCGCCGATACGCGCGACGCACCTGCTCATCGCCAGCCTGCGTCGTCGGCGCCATGCGCGCTTCGATGCCCAATTGCCGGACATGCTGCAAGCCCTGGCGGCCGGCCTGCGCGCCGGCGCCAGCGTTCCCGGCGCCCTGCGCCATATCGTCGACCAGTCGGAGCCGCCGCTCGCGCAGGAGTTCGGGCTCATGCTGCGCGAGCAGCGCCTGGGCCTTTCCTTCGACGCGGCGCTCGGCAATTTGCAGGCGCGCCTGCCTTCCGAGGCAACCGGCCTGCTGGTGTCCGCGCTGCGCGTCGCGGCGCATAGCGGCGGCAATCTCGCCGAGACGCTGGACCGCATCGCCGCCATGTTGCGGGCGCGGCAACAACTGCGCGACCGCGTCCTGACCTTGACGGCGCAGGGGCGGCTGCAGGCCTGGGTGGTCGGCCTGCTGGCGCCCGGCATGGTCGTGGTCCTCGCCTACCTGGACCCCGTTTCCATGCAGCCGCTGTGGGGCACGGGATTCGGTTTGTCCGTCCTGCTGGTCCTGGCGGCGCTGGAGACCGTCGGCGTCTGCTGGATACGGCGCATCGTGGACATCGATATCTGAACATCGGAGGGCAGGGCATGACGCGGATAGGCGGGACGAACAGGAGAGGGCGGTGATGGCGCTTGCCGCGGCATTGGCCGCCGTCTGCGCCGCCTGCCTGGCGCTGCTCCTGCGCGGCTGGCTGCGGCCCTTGTGGCGCGGGCATGCAGGCCGGCCGGGCTTGCCGCCGCTGTGGCGCGCGGTCTGGCCCTGGCTGGACGGCATCGCGCGCAGCGGCTGGCTGTTCCTGTCCTGGCACCGCCGCGGGCGGCTGCGCCGGCTGCTCGAACGCACCGGCCTGGAACGCCTGCTGACGCCGGCGCACGTGGCCGCGGCCTCCTATCTGTCCGGCGCGTCCGGCGCCGCCGTCGCGCTGCTGCTGGCCGATCTCTGGGCGGCGCCGGCGAGCGCGCGGCTGCTGGCCGTGGCCGGCCTGCTGGGCGCGGGCGTCGGCGCGCTCCTGCCGAGGCATGCCTTGCGCGCCCGGGCGCGCACGCGGGCCACGCGCATGGAAAAGGAATTGCCTTTCCTGCTGGACATGGCGACGTTGTGCGTCGAGGCCGGCCTGAATCTGCAAGGGGCATTGCAGCAGGCCGTCGAGTACGGGCCGCCCGGCCCGCTGCGCGACGAGCTGCAATGGGCGCTGGGCGACATGCGGACCGGCATGGCGCGGCTGGATGCCTTGCGCGGCTGGGCCGTCCGCACGAACCTGTACGGGGTGCGCGTACTGGTGACGGCGCTGGCGCAGGCCGACAGCCTGGGCATGAGTCTCGGGCCCATCCTGCGCGCGCAGGCCGAGCAGCGCCGCGCCGAACGCATCCAGCGCGCCGAGCGCCTGGCCATGCGGGCGCCGGTGAAAATGCTGCTGCCCCTGCTGCTGTGTATTTTTCCCTGCACTTTCGTGGTGCTGGGCTTTCCCATCGTCGTGCAATTGCGCGGGGCGCTCCAATGAGCCCCCCGCCGGACCGCTTGCGGATATGGCCGCTGCGGCGCTGGGCCGCCCGCTTGCGCGGCCTGGCCGGCCGGCGGCCGCCGCGCAGGGCCGTGGGCGCGTGGCTGCGGCCCTGCCGGGCGGTGCACACGCTGCGCATGCGTTATCCGCTGGACCTGTTTTTCCTGGACCGCGAGAACCGGGTCGTCAAGGTGGTGGCCGGCCTGCCGCCGCGCCGGCTGGCCTTATGCCTGCGTGCCGTGTCCGTTGTCGAACTGGAGGCTGGCGTTGTTGATATCGAAGACGGAGGTATAAGCCGGATAGAAGCTGCTATAGAGCACGCCGCCCGCCGCGATATTGACGGGAATCTGCAGGATGTCGACCAGGTGCCTCGGCAATCCCAGGCTGGCCAGCAGGTCGCCGCAGTAGCTGATGGCAAGGAAGGTGGCCACCCAGGTGAGCCCGTAGACCAGGAAAGCCCACTTGTTGCGCCAGCAGGCGATGCCGGAGAAGAAAAGCGACTGCACCAGGCGCACCCCATGCCAGGCAACCAGCACGGGCGCATGCCAGAACAGCGCCGCGATGATGACATACAGGATCGCGAAGACCGTCAGCGGCCCGCGCACCGCCATCAGGAAGGGCGTCAGGTCCTGCGTCACCGACGCCGCCCGCATGCCGTCGGCGAGCGCGTCGGCGAAAGGCATGAAGGCGATGAAGCCCGCCAGCAGGCAGAGGCCGGCATAGCTCAGGCCCAGGATCATGAGCTTCTTGAACACCCCCGGCTTGAGCAGCGGCTTGAGCCACATCGACGGCAGCATGGTGCGGTCGGCGTCGATGTGCTTGCAAGCCGACAGCGTCATCAGCGTCACCACGGGCATCAGGGCGATGAAGAGCAGGGGACCGACGGGAGGCGTGTAGGTGGCGAACAGGACCATCAGGCTGATGGCCAGCGCCCAGGCGAACAAGGGTAAGGGTTGGCGCATGAACAGGCGAAAACCGTCGCGGGCCCATTGCCAGCCGGCGGTCGCGGGAAGGGCTGCTGCTTGCATGTGTCGGACTTACGCTGCCTAGGTGATTATTTAGATATATGTAGCCTAATTATGGGCCAGGCCACCTGCCGGCAAGGCCTCGGGAACCACGCGGTGGCGCGCCTGCAACACTCTTTCGAAGTGGCGAGGGTCGTGCGGCTTGAGCGTTTGCGCCGGGCGCGGCAGGTGGAAGTCATAAAGGCGCGACAGCCAGAAGCGGACGGCGGCGGCGCGCAGCATCGCGGGCCAGAGCTGGCGCTCCTCGGCGGTGAAGGGCCGCACTTCCGCGTAGGCCCCCAGCCAGGCGCGCGCCAGGTCCGGCACGATCTCGCCGCTGGCGCGCTCTATGCACCAGTCGTTGACGCTGACGGCCACGTCGAACAGCCAGGTATCGCACCCCGCGAAATAGAAATCGATGAAACCGCCCATGCGGGGCGCTTCGAAGGTGCCGGTGAACAGCACGTTGTCGCGGAACAGGTCGCAATGGGCCGGGCCGGCCGGCAGGGCCTGCCAGGCCGGCGTGGCGGACAGGCGCTGCAACTCGTCCAGCGTGCGGGACAGCAGTGCGTCCTGGTCCGCGTCCAGGAAAGGACGCACCGTGGGCGCCGTTTGCAGTTGCCAGGGCAGGCCGCGCAGATTCGGCTGGTGCAGGGCGAAGTCGCGCGCCGCCAGGTGGGCCCGCGCCAGCGTGGCGCCGGTCAGGCGGCAGTGTTCGGCGCCGGGGGCGGGTTCGTAGCCGCCGTCCAGCCGGGTCACGATGGCGCAGGGCTTGCCGTGCATGCGGGTCAGGCGCGTGCCGTCGCGCCGCGTCTGCGGCTGCGGGACGGGCACGCCGCGATCCGCCAGCAGGTGCATCAGTTCTATATAGAACGGCAACTGCTCGTAGGTCAGCACCTCGAAAACGGTCAGCACATATTCCCCGCCCGTCGTGGTGAGGAAGTAATTGGTGTTTTCGATACCTGCCGTAATACCGCGCAGCGATACCAATTCGCCCAGGTCGTAGCCCCGCAGAAGGTCGCGGGCATCGTCGTCGGTTACGGTCGTGAATACAGCCATCGGGTCGTGTCGGAATGGAAATGGCCCCCTGTGGGCGGGGCCGGCGGCGCAATTTTAGACTACCGCCGGGCGCCCCCAGGGCCCAGGACGTAAAATACGCCCATATTCCTCCTGGACGATTTCCTGTGTCTGCTCCCGACTGGCGGCTGTGCGTCGCGCCGATGATCGATGTCACGGATAGGCATTGCCGCTATTTCCATCGACTGCTGGCGCCGCAGGCGCGCCTCTACACCGAGATGATCACCACCGGCGCCTTGCTGCACGGGGATGTGGCGCGTCATCTGGACTTCGACGCGGCGGAGCATCCCGTGGCCCTGCAACTGGGCGGCAGCGAACCCGACGCGCTGGCCCACGCCGCCCGCCTGGGCCAGCAGTGGGGCTATGACGAAATCAACCTGAATTGCGGCTGTCCGTCCGAGCGCGTGCAGCGCGGCGCGTTCGGCGCCTGCCTCATGGCCGAGCCCGACCTGGTCGCCGATTGCGTGAAGGCCATGCAGGACGCCGTGGACGTGCCGGTGACGGTCAAGCACCGCCTGGGCCTGGATTACGACGAGTCCTATGGTTTCGTGCGGGATTTCGTCGGCAAGCTGTATGACGTGGGTTGCCGGGTGTTCATCGTGCACGCGCGCAACGCCGTGCTCAAGGGCCTGTCGCCCAAGGACAACCGGCAGATTCCCGCCTTGCGCTATGACGACGCCCTGCGCCTGAAGCAGGATTTTCCCGATTGCACGGTGGTGCTCAATGGGGGCCTGGACGAGGCGGATGCGTCCATGCAGGCGCTGGCCCGCTTCGACGGCGTGATGCTGGGCCGCGCGGCCTGGCATACGCCGCGGGTGCTGTCTGAAATTTCCCGGCAATTGTGGCCGTCCCTGCGCCTGCCCGGCGACGCCCAGGTGGTCGATGCGATGACGCGCTACGCCGCCGGCCAGGTCGCCCGCGGCGTGCCGCTGCGCATTCTCGTGCGCCCGCTGCTGGGGCTGGTCAACGGCCAGGCGGGCGCGCGCCGCTGGCGCCGCATCCTGTCCGACGCCGCCCGCCTGCGCGGCGAGGATCCCGGCCTGATCTACGAAGCCTGGCGCAGCCTGCGCGATCCGCGCCAGCGCGGCGGCATGGCCGACGCGTCCGAGGACGACGGCCTGGACGACCGGGACCGGGACCGCGACGACGACGGCCTGTCGGTGGCCGCCGCCTGATCTCCCGGCTTCAGGCCTTCGGCGCGGCCGTGTTTTCCTCGTCCATGGGCCAGTCGCGGATATAGGCCTTCAGCATGTTGTTTTCGAACTGCTGGGCCGCCACGATGGCCTGCGCCATGTCGTAGAAGGAAATCACGCCCATGAGCATCGGGCCGTCCATGACGGGGATGTAGCGCGCGTGCCGCTCCAGCATCAGGCGCTGGACTTCGTCGGCGCTGGTGTTGGGCGTGACGCTGACCGGCGCGTCGTCCATGATGCTGCGGATGGTGGCATTACCCACGTCGCCGCCGTTGGCATGGACGTGGCGGATGATCTCGCGGAAGGTCAGCATGCCACAGAGCATGCCCGATTCCATGATGACCACCGAGCCGATGTCCTGTTCGGCCATGATTTCCACCGCGCGCGCCACCGGCGTGTCGGGAGTGGCGGTGAAGAGCGTATCGCCCTTGACGCGCAAGATTTCACTGACTTTCAACATGATGAGTTCCTCCTAGGGCGAACCCGGGATTATTTCTTGAGTGCTTCGATTCTGAGGATGTCCGCCGACCCCGTGCCCGTATTTTGCGCTTCCTGCATCAGTTCTTCCAGCGTGGGCGCGGCGAGGCCTTGCAGGGCGGCCTGGGCGATGGCGATGGCTTCGGGGAAATCCTTGAGGCGCCGCTGGCCGCGGTCGAGCAGGAAGCGGTCGATCACGGCGTCCAGGCGGGTGCGCTGCGGGTCGCAGGACAATATCCAGTGCTGGTCCTGGGTGCGGGTGACCATGCCGAGGTCGCTCAGGGCTTCCAGGACCGCGTTCAACTCGTCGTGGTGCAGGTGCAGCGTGGCGGCGAGGTCGCTGGCGCTGCGGCCCGCCGGCACGCGGCCCAGCGCCTCGTAGAGGCAGCGCAGCACCCCGATGGCGTCGATGAAAGTGGCGCCCGGCTCCCGGTTGACTTCCCAGCGCCCCAGCCGCAGCAGGGGCAGGCTGGCGGCCACGGTGGCGCCGAACAGGATGGCCAGCCAGGAGAGGTAGATCCACAGCAGGAAGATCGGCAGGGTGGCGAACGCCCCGTAGATCACCGTATAGGTCGGAAAACGGGTCAGGTAGTAGGCGAAGGCCGCCTTCATCAGTTCGAGGACGATGGCGGTGCCCACGCCGCCCGCCAGGGCGTCGCGCCAATAGACCCGGCGGTTCGGCACGACGAAGAACAGGGCGGCGAAGCCCAGGCCGGTCAGGGCCAGCGGCAGCACGGACACCGTCAGCCCGATCAGGTTGGGCACGTCCCTGACCAGGCCCATGGATTCCCGCGCCAGGAAGGAGGTGGCCCACAGGCTGGCGCCCGCCACCACGGGGCCCAGCGTCACCGCGGCCCAGTAGATCAGCGCGCGCTGGGCCAGCGGGCGCTGGCGGGTCACGTGCCAGATATCGTTGAACGTCTTGTCGATCGTCATGATGAGCAGGATCGACGTCACCACCAGGAACGCGCCGCCGATCGCCGTCAGGCGCGAAGCCTGGCGGGCGAACTGGTTGAGGTAGTTCATGATGTTGTCCGATACCGCCGGCGGCATCAGGCTGGTGCTCAGGAAGTTCTCCAGCGCGATGCGGAATTCCTGGAACACCGGGAAGGCGGTGAACAGCGACAGCACCACCGTCAGCATGGGAACGATGGCGAGCACGGTGGTGAAAGTCAGGCTGGACGCGACCTGCAGCAACTCTTCTTCGGCGGTCCTGCTCGCCGCGAAACGCAAAAGCTTGACCGTGCGACCCGTCCAGGAGGTTCGCTGTGGCGGCGCTTCGGGCCCTGCCGGCGTTGCGGCAGCCGACTGTACTGGGTGATTCATCAGGCGATAATAGCAGTATGAATGATCAACTCAACTCCCCGTTGCGCGCCGTTGCGACGATCTCGCTGGTGGCCCTGCTGGTCCTGTGCGTCCTCTGGGAAACCGTCCTGTCGCCGCTGCGTCCGGGCGGCTCCTGGATGTTCCTCAAGGCCTTGCCGCTGGCGCTGCCCTTGCGGGGCATCGTGCGGGGCGATCTCTATACGTATCAGTGGGCAAGCATGTTGTCACTGTTATATGTCATGGAGGGGACCGTGCGCTTCATGTCGGACATTTCGCCCGTCTCGGCGGCGCTGGCGGGGCTGGAGCTTGCGCTGTCCCTGGTGTTTTTCATCAGCGCCATCATGTATGTCTGGCCGGCCAAGCGCGCCGCGCGGCGGCGCAAGCTGGCCGGCCGCGGCTGAACCGGCCCCGTCCCGCCATGGGACGCCCGGAGAGCGCCAGCCTGGCGCTCCCGCCTGTATTCCTGTTCCGATTGTCAGCAAGCATCGATAGCGAGCGTCGCCCATGTCCCTGGCTGCTTCCCTGGACGAACTGTCCCTGAGCAACTCCTTCGCGGCCTTGCCGCCCGATTTCTATACCCGTTTGCAGCCGCAAGGCCTCAACGCGCCGCGCCTGCTGCATGCCAACGAGGACGCGGCGGCCCTGCTGGGCCTCGATCCCCGGGTGCTCGGCAGCGAGGCCTTCCTGCGCGTTTTCGCCGGCCTGGACCCGCTGCCGGGCGGGGACACCCTGGCCGCGGTCTATAGCGGGCACCAGTTCGGCGTCTGGGCCGGCCAATTGGGCGACGGGCGCGCGCACCTGCTGGGCGAGGTGCGCGGGCCGGAAGGCAACTGGGAATTGCAACTGAAGGGCGCGGGGCTGACGCCTTACTCCCGGATGGGCGACGGCCGCGCGGTGCTGCGGTCCTCCGTGCGCGAATACCTGGCCGGCGAAGCCATGCACGGCCTGGGCATCCCCACCACCCGCGCGCTGGCCCTGGTCGTGTCCGACGATCCGGTGGTGCGCGAGACGGTGGAAACCGCCGCCATCGTCACCCGCATGGCGCCGAGTTTCGTGCGCTTCGGCTCCTTCGAGCATTGGGCGTCGCGGCGCCAGCCCGAACGCCTGCGCGAACTGGCCGACTACGTCATCGACCGCTTCTATCCGGACTGCCGCGCGGCGGGCGAGGGCGGCGCCCCCTACCTGGCCCTGCTGCGCGAGGTCGTCGGCCGCACCGCGCGCCTGATGGCGCAATGGCAGAACGTCGGCTTTTGCCATGGCGTGATGAATACCGACAATATGTCCATCCTGGGGCTGACGCTGGACTACGGGCCCTATGGCTTCATGGACGCCTTCCGCCTGGACCACATCTGCAACCACTCCGACAGCGAAGGGCGCTACGCCTGGAACCGGCAGCCATCGGCGGCCTTGTGGAACCTGTACCGCCTGGGCGGCGCCCTGAACGTGCTGATCGGCGACGTGGACACGGTGAAGGCGGAACTGGCGGCCTTCGAACCCCAATTCGTCACGGCGTTTCACGACGGCATGGCCGCCAAGCTGGGCATCGGCCCGTGGCGGCCGGACGACGAGGCGCTGCTCGACGACCTGCTCAAGCTCATGCACGACCAGCGCGCGGATTTCACGCTGACCTTCCGCCGCCTGAGCGATGCCGCGCGCGGCCAGCCGCAACCTTTTCTGGATTTGTACATCGACAGGGAGGCGGCCGCGGCCTGGCTGCAGCGATGGTCGGCGCGCCAGGCCGAGGCGGGCGGCGAGCGGGAGGCGGCCGCGCAGGCCATGGACCGCGTCAATCCCCTCTATGTCTTGCGCAATCATCTGGCCGAGGACGCCATACGCGCCGCCAAGCAAGGCGATGCGTCTATTATTATCAAATTATTGCGGATACTCAAAAATCCTTTCGTGACACACCTTGACGCCGAGGCCTATGCCGGGTTGCCCCCCGATTGGGCGAGCGATATCGAAGTCAGTTGTTCGTCGTGAAAAAGACGCAATTCTCGAAAGAATTTTGCTTCTATTCCGAGTGGGCGCATCCTTTATTGCATTGTGTGCGCTTTTCGTGCATCCTCCGAACTGCGGGAAGGATTTGTAAATAAGGGATAAAAAGACTCATATTTTCGATCTTTTGACCGGCTTTTCGCATTGTTGCCAGGCTCGATGCCGGGCACTGGCTTTGAGAGGTCACGCATTTTTTCCGGGAGAAAAACGTTCCGGCGTGACTTGGCGCATTTCCCGAAGGAATATGTATCGTGCAAACGCAAGCCACGGACGGGGTTCTGTGTATCGGTCTGTTAGAGGATGATGCGGATTTTCGTGAAGAGTTAGTGCTGGGACTCGGTGGGTACGGGTTTCGCGTCTCTTTCGCTTGTGGGAATTCCGCGGATTTCTATCGGCAGATGGAAAACCAGCCTTGCGATGTCGTCATACTCGACGCGAACGTGCAGGGGGGCGAGGACGGCTTTTCCGTTGCCACGCGCCTGCGCGCCCTGCACCCGGTCGGCATCGTCATGCTCACCGGTCGTGCCGCCCTGGAAGACCGGGTTCGCGGCCTGGAAGGCGGCGCCGATATCTACATGACCAAACCGGTCGACCTGCTCGAGCTGAGCTCGGTGATCCGCAGCCTGGCGCGCCGCATGCGCCTGTCGCGCGGGCCCGCGCCGACGCCGGGCGCCGACCGCGGCGCCACGCAGGCGTGGGCGTTGCAGGACGGCGGCTGGATCCTGGTGTCCCCCGAAGGGGTGTCGCTGCACCTGAGCGCGCAGGAACGCTTGTTCCTGAATGCTTTGATCGACGCCAGTGGCAACGTTGTCAGCCGCCAGGCCTTGTCGGAATTGTTCAATCCGTCCAATCCCAGCGATTTCGAATTGCGGCGCATCGACGTGCTGGTCAGCCGTCTGCGGGCCAAGGCGCAATCCAGCGGCATGAAGCTGCCGGTCCTGTCGGTGCGGGGCCAGGGTTACGTGTTCGCGGCCTGAGTTTTTCGTTTCCACCCAGTTTCCACCCAGCCAGTCAGTTCCACCCAGTCAGTCAGCCGCGCGCTTCCTTCCCCATCTCCCGCGCCGGCGTCCTTCCAGTCATGGTGTTCGCATGATCTGCCCCGGGCGGGCGATCCGCGCGACACGCTTCCCCCCTCAGTTCTCCCGCCGCATCGGCAGCGCCATCGTGAAACGGGCGCCCTGGCCAGGTTCGCTTGCCACCGTCAGGCTGCCGCCCTGGCGCTCGCATATCTTGCGCACCAGGTGCAAGCCCAGGCCCAGGCCCTTGGTTTCGCGGTGCGCGGCGCGGCGGAAGTGCGGATCGAAGATCTTCTCCTGCACGTCCTTCTCGATGCCCGGGCCGTGGTCGGTCACGGTGATCGTGGCCATGGCGCCGTCGGCGCGCACGTCGATTTCGATCGGCTGGTCGGCGGGCGAGTATTTGACGGCGTTGTGGATCAGGTTGCGCAGCACCACGCCGCTCAGCGGGCCGTCGCACCATGCCTCGACCGGGGAGGGCGCCCGCACCTCCAGCGCATGCGCGGCTTCCCCGCGCAAGCTGGCGGCGATCTCCCGCGCCAGCGCGCCCAGTTCGACCTGGCTGCGTTGCGGCGCCATGGCGTCGTCTTCCTCCGTCGCCTGGCCCAGCAACTGGTCCATCAGTTCGCCGATGCGGGCCACGGCGCGGCTGATGCGCTCCAGGCGGCGGTCGACCTCCTCGCCGCTGCCGGCCAGGACCATTTCCAGGGATTGGGTAGCCATGCTGATCGTGGAGACCGGCGCGCGCATTTCGTGCGACATCAGGGAATGCATCTGGCGCTGGCGTTCCAGCGCGTCGGCCAACGCCAGCAGGCGTTTTTCGATTTGCGCATGGCCGTCGTCCGGCGCCGTGCCGCCCTGGGCCTTCGCCGCCCCTTGCATGTTCGATGCGAGCGGCGTCTGGACGGCGGCTGCCGCGTCGGCCGGCGCGGCGGATGTGGCGGACGTGGCGGCTTGCCGCGAGCGGCCGGCCGCGTCCTGGCCCGACGCCGTCAGCACGAAGGCGATGGCGAGCACCAGCGTCAGCAGCGCGCCCGCGTAGGCCGCGACGGTGGCGCCGCTCAGCAGCAGGACCACCGCCAGCGCCGCCGCGACGGTGCTGGCGGCGCTGGCGGGCGAGAGCCGGCGCGTCCACGCGGCGCCGCTCGTCAACAAAATGAGGACGGCGGCGCCGAGCGCGCAATAGACGCCGGTGGCGGCGAAGGAAAACGTATCCAGGAGATTCTGCACGATCGGACTGGGCCCTGAGGAGTGGAACGGCCCCGGAGGCCGGGGCAAACGGCGGCGAGACCGCCGGGACCGCGCCCGTCGGAGGCGGGCGCAACCCAGGCAGGCCGCGCTGCCGGAAACAGGACGAGCGGCGGGAAGTATATCCCCCGCGCCGCGCCGTTCAGGCCTCCATGCCCACCGCGTCGTTGCGGGTGGGGATGATGCCCAGGTCGCGCAGCAGGACCTCGGTGGTCTGGTCGGGGATATCCTCGGCGTAGGCATCGATCTTCAACTGGCGCGCCGTGTCGATGACCGACGCCGCGAGGTGGCGGCCGCCCGGGCTGTTCGTCAATCCGCTGACGAAGTCTCCCCCCACCTTGACGTACGAGATCGGCAGTTGATGCAGGCGCGTCAGGGCGCTGAAGTCCTGCGAGAGCCGGCGCACGCCGACCCGCGCGCCGGCGTCGGTGGCCACTTCGCACAGCGTGCGCACGGCGGCGTAGTTGTCCGCCAGGCCATGGGCGTCGATTTCCAGGATCTGCCGCGCCGTCTGCGCGGGCCGGTCGCGCAGCAACTGTCCCAGGCGCGGCAGGAAATTCGATTGCGCCAGCGAGGCCTGCGCCAGGCGGATGGCCAGTTGACCCTGGTGCGACACCAGCCAGTCCAGGCCCAGCCGGACCGCCTGGATATCGCATTCCGCGCTCAGGCCCAGGCGCACCGCCGGCGGCATGAAGCGCGATGCCGGAATCGGCGCGGGCGCTTCCGCGTCGTGCAGCACCAGCGTCGCCTCGTTGCGCAGCAGGGCATCGCCCGGGCCGAGCAAGCCCTGCACGTCCAGGGAAAAGCGGTGCTGGTCGAGGCCGGCGACCAGGGTGTCGCGCCACTGGTGCTCGCCGGCGCTGTCGCCGCGATATTCGTCGTCCGCGTGTTCGATCGCGTCGCCGTCGCTGCTCTCCGCGCGCATCAGCGCGTGATCCAGGCGCGCCAGCAGGTCGCTGGCCTGGTCCTCGGGTCCATACTGGGCGAGCGCCAACGCCCAGCGGCACCAGCGCTGCTCGCCCAGCGCCAGGCGCAACGCGCGCAATTCCAGGCGCAGCTTCTCGCCGGCCTGGCTGGCTTGCGCCGGCGCCGTCGCCGGCAGCAGCAGCGCGAAATCCGAGCCGTTCAGGCGCGCCAGCAGATAGGGCGGCTCGTGGCGCCGGCCCAGCAACTGGTCGAGCCGGTGCGCCAGCGAGCGCAGCCACTGGTCCGCATATTCGCGCGGCATATGGCGATTGATCTCGATCAGGTCGCGCTGGCGGAACATCAGGACGTGGCCGGCGCCGACGCTGCGCGCCTGGGTCAGGGCGCGCCGCAGCTCGTTGTGGAAGTAGCGTCGGTTGGGCAGGCGCGTGACGGCGTCGAGGTTGAGCTCCAATTGCATCGATTCGATGCGGGCGATGTTTTCCTCGGCCGTGGCGCGAAACCGTTCGCGCGCCTGCGCCAGCGCATCTTGCACCTCGGCGAATTCGCGCACGGCGGGCAGGGCGGCCTGCACGCCGTCTCCGCTGTCCAGCGCGCGCAGCCCCCGGCTCAACTCGGCCAGCATCCGCCGGTCCAGCCAGCGCAGCAGGACGATGGCGCCGGCGGCCGCACAGAGGCCGGCGGCGGCGATCGTCAGCGCCAGGAGCAGGCGCTCGGAACCACTGGCCCCCATCTGAATGCCGAGCGCCTGGGAACCAATCAGCAGCAGGACAGTGACAGCCGTGATGCCAAGCAGGATGGTGCGCAATAAGGACATGGGTCAGGGTGTCAGGTACTCGGGGTCCTCTCCCATGCGTGCATGGAGGACGTGGGGCCATGAAGGCATGGCGGCGGCCGTGGCGTTGTGATTATCGTGGTCCGGCATAGGCCGGATGCGGATGCCGCGCGACGAGCGCTGCCCGGTAGGTAGTGTACGGGCTAAATGTTCCTAAGGGGCGAAAGCGGCGAGGAAAGCGGGAATAAATGCGGTCGCCATTGCTGTGGGCCGCTATTGCCGCTGCCGGCCGTTATTGCTGCTGCGCGATTTCCTCGCGTTCGCTGCCGTAGACTTCGACGCGGTTGCGGCTGCCGCTCTTGGCGCGGTACAGCGCCATGTCGGCGCGCATCAGCAGCGTGTCCAGGGAAAGCCCGGGCTCGTGCACGGCCAGGCCGATGGAAATGGTCATGCTGAGGGGGCCGCCCTCGAGCAGGCCGATCTTCATGCCCGCCACCGCCTGGCGCAGGCGCTCGGCGGCGACCAGCGCCGCCGGCAGGTCCGTATGCGGCATCAAGGCGGCGAATTCCTCGCCGCCGAAGCGGCCGATGATGTCGCTGTCGCGCAGCGTATTGGTGATGGTGTCGGTGACGCGGCGTATGGCCTGGTCGCCCACGTGGTGGCCGTAGCGGTCGTTGATGGACTTGAAGTGGTCGATGTCGATCAGCAAGGCCGCCAGCGGGTGCGGATAGCGGCGGCATTGCAGGATCTGCGCCTCCGCGGTCTCCATGAAGGCGCGGCGGTTCTTCAGGCCGGTCAGGGGATCGGTATTGGCCAGCCACACCAGTTGGCGGGTGCGGTGCGCCACGGCCGACTCCAGCCGGGCATTGGCCTGCGCCATGCGCTGGTTGAAATGGCGCGCATGGCGATTGAGCACCAGCAGCCAGATCGCCAGGATGACCGTGCCGGCGATCAGGCCCGCCAGGATCCATTCGAGATGGCGGAAGCCCTGCGCCAGGTGGGCCTGGTTGCCGTGCGTGATGGCGCTTTGCTCGCGCTGCACGGCGTTGGCGATACGGTCGGCGACGCCGCGCAATTCCTCGGCGCGCGCGGAAACCTCCATGGCGACCTGGCGCACGTGCATCTCGTCCCGCATTTCGGCGGTGTCGCGCCACGTGCGCAATTGATCGTCCAGGCCGATCAGGTCATGGTCGGCGGCGGGGATGGCGCGCAGCAGGGCCAGCCCGGCCGCGCTTTCGGCGGTGCCGGGATTGATGAAGGTTGACAGGGCTTGCAGGCGTTGCGTGAAGTCGCGCGCGTCGGCGCCGCCCGCCGCGCGATTGGCGGCCGTCGCCAGGCCGTTGACCTGGGACACCAGCCGGTAGCTGTAGAAAGCGGCATCGTCGCCGTTGGGCTGCGAAGTCGTGCGGGCCTGCTCGTAGAGCGTCGCGCCGGCCATGATGATCAGCAGCACCATGGCGCCCAGCAGCGCGGCCAGGGCGATCGCCAGGCCGCGCTGCCGCGGCACGTCGGCGGGCGCTTGCCAGGCGTCGTCCTGCGACAGGCCGGGAGGCTGCGCGGGCGGCGGCGAGGGTGGGAGCGTCATGGAGGCGGGGACTCGCGGTCGGGAGCTCAACGCTCCAGGGGGGCGGGCCAACGGGGCGCGACGAAGCGGCGCGGCCGAAGCGCGAAAGCGTTCGCCGTCAGGCGCGGGCCGGACAACTGGGGAAAGCGATCGTACATGCAGTCTCTGTCCCTATAAACAAGGATGGGGAACGCAGCGCAAACGACAAACCAGCCAAGGCGTCGTCAGACATCCCGGCGCGAGGCTACGCGAATGAAAAATCCAGACTGCCCGAAGGCACGGAAGGGCTTATCCCGACCGTGATTACAGAAAGCATCCAGTGTTTTCAGTGGGTTAGCATTGTGGGCGGGACCCGCCTATCAATCAACAACGAAAAGTATCCACACATCTCCACATTATGTGAATTTGTTGCCATCCTTTTCGCAGGACGCAATTTTTCCGATAGCGCCCACGTTCCCACAACCCTCCCGCAACCGGCTGGGCGGCGCCGGTTCGGCACCTGGGGTGTCATAATCCATTTTATTCCCATCCACCCCGCAAGCCCGCTATCGCGCGGGTAGGCATTCTGCAACTCCAGACCATGTCCGGCAACACTTTAGGCACTCTTTTTTGCGTCACGAACTTCGGCGAGTCGCACGGCCCGGCCATCGGCTGCGTGGTGGACGGCTGTCCGCCGGGGCTGCCCCTGGAGGCCGCCGACATCCAGGCCGAACTCGATCGCCGCCGTCCCGGCACGTCGCGCCACGTGACGCAGCGCCAGGAGGCGGACCAGGTCGAGATCCTGTCGGGCGTGTTCGAGGGCGTCACCACGGGCACGCCCATCGGCCTGCTCATCCGCAATACGGACGCGCGCAGCAAGGACTACGCGAACCTGGTCGACACCTTCCGGCCCGGCCATGCCGACTATAGCTACTTCAAGAAGTACGGCGTGCGCGACCCGCGCGGCGGCGGCCGTTCCTCAGCCCGCCTGACGGCGCCCACCGTGGCGGCCGGCGCCATCGCCAAGAAATGGTTGGCGGCCAACCATGGCGTGCGTGTCCGGGGCTACATGAGCCAGTTGGGGCCCGTGAGGATTCCCTTCGAGAGCTGGGACGAAGTGGGGCGCAACGCCTTCTACGCGCCCAACGCCGGCATCGTGCCCGAGCTGGAGGCCTTCATGGACGAGTTGCGCCGCGATGGCGACTCGATCGGCGCGCGCATCGAAATCGTCGCCGAAAACGTGCCCGCGGGCTGGGGCGAGCCGCTCTACGACCGCCTGGACGCCGACATCGCCCACGCCATGATGGGCTTGAACGCCGTCAAGGGCGTCTCCATGGGGGCCGGTTTCGAAAGTATCACCCAGCGCGGGTCGCAGCACGGCGACGGGATCACGCCCGACGGTTTCCTCGGCAATAACGCCGGCGGCGTGCTGGGCGGCATTTCCTCGGGCCAGCCGGTGACGGTTTCGCTGGCGATCAAGCCGACGTCCAGCATCCGGGTCGAGCGCCAGTCGGTCGACCGGGCCGGCAATCCCACGTCCGTCCAGACCCTGGGCCGCCACGATCCCTGCGTCGGCATACGCGCCACGCCCATCGCGGAGGCCTTGCTGGCGCTGGTGCTGATCGATCACGCCTTGCGCCAGCGCGGACAGCGCGGCTGAGGCCGGGAAAGGGCGGTCCCGCCGGAGGGGCCGCCGTTGCGCGGCCGGCGGGTCGGCATGGGCGGCATTGCAGCCTTGCAAAGGGGGGCGCAGCGGGACGCGACGAGCGTGTGTTGAGCATGCGTCGCATTCCTCTTTTTACCCAGCATGGTACTGCTTGTACTAGTATGACTGCTGCCGTTGTACTAGCTTAGGCACACGGGCATAATCGGTCTCCCTAATTGGTTTTTCCCCCGATTTCCGGTGAAGCTCATGGCCCAAACCCTCTACGACAAACTCTGGGACGCGCACGTCGTCAACCAAGAGTCCGATGGCACCTGTTTGCTCTACATCGATCGCCACCTGGTCCACGAAGTGACCAGCCCGCAGGCGTTCGAAGGTCTGGAAAACGCCGGCCGCAAGCCGTGGCGCATCGACGCCAACCTGGCGGTCGCCGACCACAACGTGCCCACCCTCCATCGCGCCCAAGGCATCAGCGACCCCGTGTCGCGCCTGCAGGTCGACACGCTGGACAAGAACTGCGACACGTACGGCATCACCGAATTCAAGATGAACGACCTGCGCCAGGGCATCGTGCACGTCATCGGACCGGAGCAGGGCGCCACCCTGCCGGGCATGACGGTGGTGTGCGGCGACTCGCACACCAGCACCCACGGCGCGGTCGGGGCGCTGGCCTTCGGCATCGGCACCTCCGAGGTGGAGCACGTGCTCGCCACGCAGACGCTGCTGATGAAGAAGAACAAGAGCATGCTGATCAAGGTCGAGGGCGAGCTGCCGTTCGGCTGTACGGCCAAGGACCTGGTGCTGCACGTGATCGGCATCATCGGCACCGCCGGCGGCACCGGCCATGCCATCGAGTTCGGCGGCAGCACCATCCGCGCGCTGTCGGTCGAGGGCCGCATGACGGTGTGCAACATGGCCATCGAAGCCGGCGCCCGCTCGGGCATGGTGGCGGTCGACGACAAGACCATCGAATACTTCCGCGGCCGTCCCTTCTCGCCCACCGGCGTGCTGTGGGACCAGGCCGTCCAGTACTGGCGCACGCTGCACACGGACGAGGGCGCGAAGTTCGACCGCGTGGTCGAAATCAACGCCAAGGACATCCGTCCGCAGGTGACCTGGGGCACCTCGCCCGAAATGGTGCTGTCCATCGAGGACCGCGTGCCGGATCCCGACCGCGAAAAGGACGACGTGCGTCGCAGCGGCATGGAGCGCGCGCTGGAATACATGGGCCTGAAGCCCAACACGCCCATGTCCGACATCCGCGTCGACCGGGTGTTCATCGGCTCCTGCACCAACTCGCGCATCGAGGACCTGCGGGCGGCCGCGGCCGTGGCGCGCGGCCGCCGCGTGGCGGCCAACGTGAGGCAGGCCATGGTGGTGCCGGGTTCGGGCCTGGTCAAGCAGCAGGCCGAACGTGAAGGCCTGGACAAGATCTTCATCGCCGCCGGCTTCGAGTGGCGCGAGCCGGGTTGTTCCATGTGCCTGGCCATGAACGCCGACCGCCTGGAACCGGGCGAGCGTTGCGCGTCCACGTCCAACCGCAACTTCGAAGGCCGGCAGGGCCAGGGCGGGCGCACCCACCTGGTCAGCCCCGCCATGGCGGCGGCCGCCGCCGTCGCCGGCCACTTCGTCGATGTCCGCACTCTCCGCTAAGGCGCCAGATCATGCAAGCATTCACCACTCATGAAGGCCTGGTGGCCCCGCTCGACCGCGAGAACGTTGACACCGACCTGATCATTCCGAAGCAGTTCCTCAAGTCGATCAAGCGCAGCGGCTTCGGCCCCAACCTGTTCGACGAACTGCGCTACCTGGACCATGGCGAGCCCGGCATGGACAACAGCAAGCGTCCGCTGAACCCGGACTTCGTGCTGAACCAGCCGCGCTACCAGGGCGCCAGCATCCTGCTGGCCCGCAAGAACTTCGGCTGCGGCTCCAGCCGCGAGCACGCGCCGTGGGCGCTGACGCAATACGGTTTTCGCGCCATCATCGCGCCGTCGTATGCGGACATCTTCTTCAACAACAGCTTCAAGAACGGCCTGCTGCCGGTGATCCTGTCCGAATTCGAGGTCGCGCGCCTGTTCGACGAAGTCAGGGCGTTCGCCGGCTACAAGCTGCGCATCGACCTGGAGCGCCAGGTCGTCGTCGCCGCGGACGGCCGCGAGATCGGCTTCGACATCGAGCCCTTCCGCAAGTACTGCCTGGTCAACGGCTTCGACGACATCGGCCTGACGCTGCGCCAGGCCGACAAGATCCGCGCGTTCGAAGCCGAGCGCCTGGCTCGCCATCCGTGGCTGCACAGCGGCCGCCCGCTGGCCTGAGGCGAGGGCGGGGGCGGGCGTTGCCGCCTGCCCCGGCGCCCGCCGTTTTAATGTTTTTATCTCCGATCTGGATCTTGCAATGACCCATAAGATTGCTGTTCTCCCCGGCGACGGTATCGGTCCCGAAATCGTCGAGCAGGCCGTGCGCGTGCTCAAGACGCTGGACGTGTCCTTCGACCTGAAGGAAGAACCCGTGGGCGGCGCCGCCTTCGACAGGTTCGAACACCCGCTGCCGCCCGCCACGCTGAAGCTGGCGCAGGAATCGCAGGCGACGCTGTTCGGCGCCGTCGGCGACTGGAAGTACGACAGCCTGCCGCGCGAATTCCGTCCGGAACAGGCCATTCTCGGCCTGCGCCGTTCGCTCGGCCTGTTCGCCAACCTGCGTCCGGCCATCCTCTATCCCGAACTGGCCAATGCCTCGTCGCTGAAGCCGGAAGTGGTGTCGGGCCTGGACATCCTGATCATCCGCGAACTGACCGGCGACATCTATTTCGGCCAGCCGCGCGGCCAGCGCAGCGCGCCCGACGGCGCATTCGCCGGCGAGCGCGAAGGCTACGACACCATGCGCTACACCGAGCCGGAAGTGCGCCGCATCGCGCGCGTCGGCTTCGAGGCCGCGCGCAAGCGCAGCAAGCGCCTGTGCAGCGTGGACAAGGCCAACGTGCTGGAAACGTCGCAGTTCTGGCGCGATATCGTGATCGAAGTCAGCCGCGAATTCCCCGACGTGACGCTGTCGCACATGTACGTCGACAACGCCGCCATGCAACTTGTGCGCGCGCCGCGCGAGTTCGACGTGGTCGTCACCGGCAACATGTTCGGCGACATCCTCTCGGACGAAGCCGCCATGCTGACAGGCTCGATCGGCATGCTGCCCTCGGCCTCGCTGAACGCGTCCAACCAGGGCCTGTACGAACCCAGCCACGGCTCGGCGCCGGACATCGCGGGCAAGGGCGTGGCCAATCCGCTGGCCACCATCCTGTCGGCGGCGATGATGCTGCGCTATTCGCTGGACCTGCCCGCCCAGGCCGACCGCATCGAGGCGGCCGTGCGCCGCGTGTTGGCCGAAGGCCTGCGCACGGCCGACATCTACGAGCCGGGCACCACCAAGGTGGGCACCGCCCAGATGGGCGACGCCGTCATCAAGGCGCTGGCCGTCTGAGCCGGCTCGCTTGACGCCAGACGGCTTACGTCGCCATTCACGCCGTGATTGCGTCGTAAAAAACCGTCAAATGCCTCCGGCGGGGCCGCGTGCCTCGCCGGCGGTTCGGGGAATCCCGACACTTTCTGCTAAATTGTCGAGTGATCCGGTCCAAAAAGGCCGGACGATGCTGGGTATTCCCCTTGCCGGGGGCCCCGTTACGCCGCCTCTCCCTCGGGGGCATGGCGCCGCCGCACGACGGCGCCGCGGCAAAAAACCCGTCCATTCCGACGGATTTCCGTTTTTTTCAACTCAACCATGAATCTTTAAGAGCGTAGAGAAATGAGCAATGCAGTGGGCCTCGTCGGCTGGCGTGGCATGGTCGGATCGGTTTTGATGCAACGCATGCGCGACGAGAAGGATTTCGCGCTGATCGAACCGGTGTTTTTCTCCACTAGCAACGCGGGCGCGGCTGCGCCCGCCTGGGCTGACGGCGCCGGCGCGCTGAAAGACGCCTATGACATCGACGCTCTTAAAAAACTGCCGATTATCGTGACCTGCCAGGGCGGGGACTACACCTCCGAGGTCTACCCCAAGCTGCGCAGCGCCGGTTGGCAGGGCCTGTGGATCGACGCGGCCAGCACGCTGCGCATGGCCGACGACGCCATCATCGTGCTGGACCCGGTCAATCGCCCGGTGATCGACGCGGCGCTCAAGCGCGGCGTGCGCAACTTCATCGGCGGCAATTGCACCGTGAGCTGCATGCTGATGGGCCTGGCCGGCCTGTTCAACAACGACCTGGTCGAATGGATGACTTCCATGACCTACCAGGCGGCCTCCGGCGGCGGCGCGCAGCACATGCGCGAGCTGCTGACGCAATTCGGCCTGCTGAACGACGCCGTCAAGCCGCTGCTGGACGATCCCGCCTCGGCCATCCTGGACATCGATCGCGGCGTCCTGTCCAAGCAGAAGGACGAGAACCTGCCCACCGACAACTTCCTCGTGCCGCTGGCCGGCAACCTGATTCCCTGGATCGACAAGGATCTGGGCAACGGCATGTCCAAGGAAGAATGGAAGGGCGAGGCCGAGACCAACAAGATCCTCGGCCGCGGCGAAGCCTTCGGCACGCCGGCCACGCCGATCGACGGCCTGTGCGTGCGCATCGGCGCCATGCGCTGCCATAGCCAGGCGCTCACCATCAAGCTCAAGCGCGACGTCCCCCTGGACGAGATCCAGGACATGATCGCCAGCGGTACGCAGTGGGCCAAGGTCGTTCCTAACACCAAGGAAGCGACCATTCGCGACCTGACCCCGGTTGCGGTGACCGGCACGCTGGACATTCCCGTGGGCCGCCTGCGCAAGCTCTCGATGGGTTCGCAATATCTGGGCGCCTTCACCGTGGGCGACCAACTGCTGTGGGGCGCCGCCGAACCGCTGCGCCGCATGCTGCGCATCGCGCTGGCCGCGGCTTGATCCGGCGCCACGACCGGCCTTAGTAAGAGGCCGTCTGCCGGGCAGGAACAAGGGCACCCGGGGTGCCCTTGTCATTTCAGCATGACGGCAGGTGCGTTACACTTTTCTTTCGCGGCTACATGCCCTCCGACCGTGGATTCCATCGGCTTATGACGTCACGCAACCCGCGCCTGTCCCCTCGTTCATCCCTGACCGCGACCCGCTGCGCCATGGCGATGTTGCTGACGGCCTCGGCCGTGGCCGCGCAGCCGGCCTGGGCGGCGCGCCTGGGGCATAGCCGCGTCGTGTCGGCCCAGAATGCCCCCTTGCAGGTGGTGATTCCGCTGACGGACCTGACGCCCGACGAGCGGGCGAGCCTGCAGGTCTCGGTCGCCCCGGCCGATGCCTGGCAGCGCGCCGGCCTGAAGCCGCCGGTGTCCTTGGGCAGCATGTCGCTCAAGGTGGAAGCCGGGGCCGATCCTTCGCAAAAGATCGTGCGGCTGGCCTCGCCCGAGGTCGCGGCGGATCCGGCGGTGGACGTGCTGCTGAATATCGGCAGCGGCGCGGGCCAGCGGCAGGTGCAACTGACGGTGATGCAGACCGCGCGGGGCTTTCCCGGCCTGAATTCGCAGGCGACGGTCGGACCGTCGACGCGCGCCGCCAGCAGCGTGGCGGTGCGCCAGGGCGACACGCTCTATGGCATCGCGCAGAGCCACGCGCTGGCCGACGCCACCATCTATCAGATGCTGGTGGCGTTGTGGCGGGCCAATCCGCAGGCGTTCATCCAGAACAACATGAACCGGGTCAAGGCCGGCGCGCGGCTGATCGTGCCGGACGCCTCCACGGTGCGGGCCATCGATCCGGCCGAGGCGCGCCGTATCTTCCTGGAGCAAGCCGAAGCCTATGCGCGTTATCGCGCTGGGTTGGCGGGCGCCGCCAGTCGTGGCGCGGCCGCGGCCCAGGCGCCGGCGGCATCGGGTCAGGTCGGTTCGGGCGCGCCCGCCGCGCAGCCGGAAGCGGGCGCGCAGGATCGTCTCAGGCTGTCCAGCGGCGTGCCCGGGCAGGCGGGGCAGAGCGGCGAGGACGCGGCCCAGTCGCGCGCCGATGCCGAAACCTCGACGGCCAAGGCGACGCAGGATGCGAAGTCGCGCGTCGATGAACTCGAGCGCAACGTCAAGGATTTGAACGCGGCGTTGGCGCAGCAGGGACAGGGTGGCCAGGGCGCCGCCGGTCCTGGCTTGACGGTGCCTGCGCCGGGGTTGTCGGGTGGTCCTGGCGCGGCTGCGCAGGGTGGGCAAGCCGCGGCGGGGCAGGGTGGGCAGTCGGTGGCGCAGGCGCAAGGCGGTTCGAATGGGCAGGCCGGCGCTGGCGGATCGGGAAGTGGGGCCGGGCAAGCTGGCGCGAATGGTCAGGCTGGGGCGGGTGCGAATGGTGCTGGCGTGGATGGTCAAGCCGGTGCTGGTGGACAAGCTGGCGCGGCTGGCCTGCCCGCCGCGGGCGGGCAGCCTGGCGTCGCGGGCAATGGTCAAGCGGGGGCGACTGGAGAAACCGGCGCTTCGGGACAGTCGGGCAGCGGTGCGCAGGGCGGTTCCGCGGGCGCTAATTCCGGCGCCGGTGCGGGTGCGGGAGCTAACCCAGGCGCGGCCGGAGCCGGCAACGGCGCGGGTGGCGCGACTGGGGCTGCGGCAGGCCCTAATGGGGCAACGGGTCCCAATGGTGCAACGGGCCCCAACGCAGCCGGTTCGGCCAATGGTGCTGGCAGTGGCGCCGGCGCCGCCTCGTCGAATGGCGCGGGTCCGGCCAACGCGGGCGCAGGCAACGCGGGTTCCCCGGCAGCGGGCGCTACTTCGCCGTCCAGCGCGATCTCGCCGTCCACGCCAGGAGCCGCCACGCCGGGCAGCGACCGCGCGCCGGGCGCGAATAGCGCCGACAACCTGAGCGCCGGCGGCACGGCCGCGCAGCCGACATCCGCGCTGCCGCGCTGGCTATCGGACAATCTGCTCATCTTCATGACGGTGGTCCTGACCTTGATCGCCTTCGTCATCGCGTGGCTGCTGCGCCGCGCGGGGGCCCGTCGCGACGATGACGACGACGACATGGACGAAGACCTCTACGCCACCGAGATCGACCCGGCGGCGATCGATCGGCGCCTGGACGGCATCGATCTCGATCTGGATCCCAAGCCCGCCGACACGCGTCGAGAGCCGGGCGTGTCCCGTTTCTGATCCATGCCGCGTATTGCATTAGGCGTGGCGTACGACGGGTCCGCCTGGAACGGCTGGCAGACCCAGCCGCATGGGCGGACCGTGCAGGACACGCTGGAGGCGGCGCTCGCGCAATTCGCCGACCGTCCGGTCGCCACGATATGCGCGGGCCGCACCGATACGGGCGTGCACGCAGCCATGCAGGTCGTGCATCTGGACACGGACGCGCAGCGGCGCGATGAGTCCTGGGTGCGGGGCGTCAATGCGCTGCTGCCGCCCAGCATCGCGGTGCGCTGGGCGCGCGTGGTGCAGGACGATTTCCATGCGCGTTTCTCGGCGGCCAGTCGCACCTATGTCTATCTGCTGATCAACGATCGCGTGCGTTCGCCCTTGTGGGCCGGGCGCGCGGGCTGGTGCTTCCAGCCGCTGGACATCGAGGCGATGCGCCAGGCGGCCGCCTGCCTGATAGGCGAGCACGACTTCAGCAGCTTCCGCTCGTCGCAGTGCCAGGCCAGGCATCCGGTGCGTGTCATGCATCGCCTGGACATTGCCACGCAGGGCGACCTCATCGTGGTCACGCTGCGCGCCAACGCCTTTCTGCACCATATGGTTCGCAACCTCATGGGCGCGTTATTGCAAGTCGGCCAGGGGCGCAAGCCGGCGGCGTGGATGGCCGAACTGCTGGCCGCGCGCGATCGCACGCAGGGCGCGCCGACCTTCATGCCCGACGGCCTGTACCTGGCGGCCATCGAGTATCCCGAACGCTTCGCGCTGGGCGAACTGGACGGGACTCGGCTGATCCTGCCGTCGGTGTCCTGAAAGGGCGGTGGGGCCATGCGCCGGAGCCGATAAAATAGCGGTTTGCCTTGGCCGGTGTATCGTTGCGCCGGGCCTATCTCACCGATTCTTCTCCCCCCTTTTTTGATTCACTCTTCATGCGCACCCGCATCAAATTCTGCGGCATGACCCGCTCCGAAGACGTCGCCGCCGCGGTCGCGGCCGGTGCTGACGCCATCGGCATGATCTTCTATCCCAAGAGCAAGCGCTGCATCGACGTCGCGCAGGCAGCCCGCTTGCGCCGCGCGGTGCCCGCTTTCGTCGACGTGGTGGCCTTGGTGGTCAACGCTGCCGAGGAGGACGTTCGCCGCATCATCGGCGAAGTGGGTCCGGACCTGCTGCAATTCCATGGCGACGAGACGCCGGCCGACTGCCGTCTGTATGGCCATCGCTACCTGCGCGCGCTGCGCGTGGGCGGCCCGGGCGCGGACAGCGCCGCCGCGCTCGCCGCCACCTGCGCGACGTATGGCGACGCCGCGGGCTGGCTGTTCGACAGCTATACGCCGGGCTTCGGCGGCAGCGGCCTGGCCTTCGATCATCATCTGCTCGACGACGTGCGGAAGGCCTCGGCGGCCGCTGCGTGCAACGCGATCGGAGCGGTGGATGGCGCGGACGCCGCCTCCACCGGCGCCCCATCGCGCGTGTCCGTGCCATTGATTCTCTCGGGCGGCTTGACGCCCGGCAACGTCGAAGCCGCGGTGCGCACCGTGCGTCCCTATGCGGTCGACGTCAGCAGTGGCGTGGAAAGCGCCCCGGGCATCAAAGTCCATGATAAGATGCGCGCCTTCGTCGATGCGGTGCGCCGCGCCGACGAAGCGTGAAGAGAAAGGGTGCGTCGAACGAATCAAAAAACTGATGCGATTTGACAGACAAAAAAATCACCCATATAATTCTTCTTCTTTGCAGGCGGTTAGCTCAGATGGTTAGAGCGCTACGTTGACATCGTAGAGGTCGTTGGTTCGATTCCAATACCGCCTACCACCGAATTCCCAGGCAGTCCCGATACTGCCAAGATAGAAGCCCACTAAGCCTATTAAGCCGGTGGGCTTTTTTGCGTTTGGCCTGTCCGGTTTCACCAGCGACTGCTTAGTCCAACATAACCTCCGATAATGATGAAAAAAGGACGCGGCGTTGAAGTTTTTGATCTTTATGATTGGCTGCCTGGGCACGGAGAATCCGCTGCGAGTCTGCACTCTGGCGAGGGCAATTGTTTGGTGATTTCGGTATGGTATGACCATGGCCCGGATCTTCTGAAGCGAGATATTTCCTTCGGAGGCGCATGCTCTTACTACAAACAGGCATTTCCTGGTCCATGGACGCTTGATCTGGATTTCACCTCAGAAAATGCACTATCGGGGGCGCTCTTAGAGTATCCCGACTCGGAAGCCGCTCAGGCCTGGACCAGACACTACGGACAAGTTTTTTCCATCAGGCATTTTTCGGTCGTTTTCTCCGCGGAGAATACTGCAATTGACCGAATCGCTGTTCGACGTTCATAACGATTACAGGCGAGTCGATAAGGTCCGCTGGCAAGTAAAAGAATATCTGGATGACAATATATTTTTCGATCGGTATTTGCCGATCGGGCACGAATATCGTAAGCCCGTTTTTCAATTCACCGATTGACGGAACGGTAGGCTGGGGTATCGCCAGCAGCCTCGGCGCCGCCGCATGGCGGGCGCCGAAAGCCGCGGTGTACCGCCAGCCAATTCAAGCGTCGTCAACGCCGATGAAATACGCGACCGACATTCGCATGCGGGATGTCGCGGGTCACGTCAGTCCCAGCACCAGCACCGGAAACAGCATCAGCATCAGCCCTAGCCCCAGCATCACGACCCCTCCTTTTGCAAATGGGCGGCGGCAGGCGGCGAGTCGCTGCCCAGGACGTGGCCGTTGATTTCCAATCCGTAGAGCGAGTCGGCTCCGTCGTGATAACGCTTGCGCGTGGCCGCGACCGATTCCTTGAAACGGGGATCCTGGGGACGCTCGTGCGCGTTCATGAAATACGCGACGTCCCAGGCCTGTTGCGCGGTGAGCAGGCCCGCTTGCGAGAGCGGCATGTTGGCCAGGATGAAGCCGGCCGCATTGCCCAGTTGGTGCATGCCCGCGCCCCAGTTGTACGAGTCCGGACCCCACAAGGCCGGGAATACCCAATGGCCGTCCTGCTTCTGCCCTTCGCCCTGCGCGCCATGGCAGGTGGCGCAGAACTGCCCGAAAACCGCTTCGCCGCGTACGTAGTCGGCCTTCTGCGGGGGCGGCGGCAGCTTTGGATAGCCCTGGCCGGCGAGCTTCACGCCGGTGGGCGCCTTCGAGGCCAGCCAGAACATATACGTTTGCAAGGCCGTCATTATCGGGTCGTCCGCGGCGGGGGCCTTGCCGTCCATGCTGAAACGGAAGCAGCCCTGCAGGCGCTCGGCCATCGCGTTCACGTGGCCGTTCTTGGCGCGGTAGGCGGGATAGATGACGTATGCCGCCCACATCGGGGCCGAGTCGGGCCGGCGGCCGGCGTCCAGGTGGCAACTGGCGCAGTTCAGCTTGTTGCCGACGAACTTGGGTGCCATCTCGGGCGTATGCAGGAAGATCTGCTCGCCCAGGCGCACTTCCTTGCCGAATTCGTTGTCGGGGATGCTGGACGCCAGCGGCGGGACGAAACGCGGTGGTTTGCCGGGCCCGGCGTCGTGAACGCCGGGGGCATCGGCCGAGCTGGCGCCCGGCGTTGCGTTCGCATTGCCGTTGGCCGAGCCGGCCGCTTGCGCGGAAGCGACGGCCGGCGTGGATGCCGCACCGGCCCCGGCTTGCTTCTTGGCGGCATTCGGCAGCTCCGCGTAATAAGCCGCGACGGCCTTTATATCGCTGTCGTCCATATGGCTTGCGACAGCGGGCATCAGCGCCAGCGGGCCGGGCGGACGATGGCCTTGTTGCCAGGCTTGCAGTTGCGCGGCGATATAAGCCGCGGACTGCCCGGCCAGGGAGGGGAACTGGTTGCCGACGCCGATTCCACCCGGGCCATGGCATTGATTGCAGGCCGGCAGGTTGCGGCCCCATTCGCCGCGCTTGGCCAGCCAGGCGCCGCGGTCTTCCGGGCGCACATCTTCCTGCGCGGTGGCCGCTAGTGCCGCGTTGTCCAGGGGCGTCGGCAAGGTCGCGTAGTAGCGCGCCAGCGAAGCGCGCTGGTCGGCGTTCAGGCTTTTGGCGATGGGAGCCATGACAGGGCTGACGCGCATCCCGTTGGCCATGGCTTCGAGTTGTTCGTCCAGGTATTGCTCGCCTTGGCCGGCCAGGCGGGGAAAGCCCGCGGCCGGCGTGCCGGCGCCCTGGGCGCCGTGGCAGGAACTACAGGCGGGAACCGATCCCATGCCTTGCGTGGCCAGCGTTTTGCCCAGCGCCGCGTCGGCGGCGGCATGCGCGGTCAGCGCCGTGCACAGGGTGAAGAACCCGGCGGCCCATATCGCCGGCCACCGCCAACCCGGTCTACAGGATGGGGAATCGTTCGTCGGGAATCCCGGTGCGGCCTGAATCGCGCCTCGCATGCTCGTCTCCGTTTTCTGGTCTATGCCTATGATTAATTATTTGTAGACATAACTTAATTTCCAAAAATTATAAATGAATGGCGCTGCATCGTGGCGCAAATTTCTTGTCGCGGGCGAGATCAGCGCGCCATGGTCAGGACCACGCGGAATTTCGCCTTGCCGGATTTCATGCGCTGCAACGCCGCGTTGGCCTGCGCCAGCGGCACGATTTCTATGCTGGGCCGGATGCCCGCGAGGACGGAGAATTGCAGCGCCCGCTCGTTTTCGTAGGGCGATCCGGTGATCGATCCGGCGACCGATCGCTCGCCGCGCACCATCAGGCCGGTCGGAAGCGTGGCCGCGTCCTTGCCGGGCGCCAGGATGGTCAGCCGTCCGCCGGGAGCCAGGGCGCCGACCAGCCTGGCCGTCGCCCCGTTGTCGGCGACCGTGCTGACGATGGCTTGCGCGCCGCCCATGGCTTTCAGGGCATCCACCGGGTCGGCGACGTGCGTGTCGATGTAGGTGTGCGCGCCCAAGGCCGCGGCATCTCCGGCAATGTCGGCGCCGCGGCCGATGGCCGCCACGTTGAAACCCATCTTGCGGGCGTATTGAACGGCCATGTGTCCCAGGCCGCCGATACCGAAGATGGCGACAAGGTCTCCGGCCTGCGCGCCGCATTTTTTCAAGGCATTGAAGGTGGCGATGCCGGCGCAGAGTATGGGAGCGGCCTCCTCGGCGTCCAACTCCGCCGGGATGGAAACCAGCCCGCTGGCGCGGGCCACCATGGCTTCGGCATAGCCGCCGTCGCAAGAGGATCCGACCACGGGCTGGTTCAAGCAAAGCTGAAACAGGCCTTTCCTGCATTCCGGGCAAGCGTGGCAGGGGCCGCCCAGGCGGCCTACGCCGACGCGTTGCCCCAGTTTCCAGAGGGGCGGAACCCCCTGGCCCAGGGCCCGGATCCGTCCCACCACTTCATGGCCCGGCACACGGGGAAAAGGGAGCGACGGGTCGGCATTGGCGATATCCGCGGCGTCCGCGCCGCAAACGCCGCAGGCCTCGACGTCCAGGACGACCTCGCCGAAGCCGGGCGCCGGGATGTCGCGCTCCACCATCTCCAGGGCGTCGGCGGACCGGACCTGCATCGCGCGATAAGTTTGTTTCATGACAGGACTCCTAACGGATGATGCAGGACAGGATCTCAGCGCGGGCAGGCGGCGCTTTCGCCGGCTTTGCGCAAGAGCGCGTCCAGGCCCAGCGTTACGGCTTCGACCGCGCCCGCGAGATAGCCCGGATAGTTCGGGGACCATTCGCTGCCGACGCCGACGAAGCCGAACAAGGCCGCCTTGCCTCCGGGCGAGGCGGCATCGTGGATCTCCGCCATGGGGCCGCGCGCGCTGCGGACAGCCCCCGACAGGCCTTGTTCGCGCCAGAACGGGCGGTCGTATACGGCCAGGTATTTGGCGTGCGGCGCCATCCAGGTCTGCGTGTCGCGCCAAGTATCTTCGAGGTCGGCGGGAAGCGCGGGTTCGAAAGCGATGGTGGCGGCGGCCAGGCGCGGCGGCAGGGCAAGCAGGACGATGTCCGCTCGATAGCGCGACGGCGCGCCTTGCGCGTCGCGCGCTTCGATATCGACAGCCGCGCCGTCGCGGCGAACGGCCGTGACGCGGCGGTCCGCGTGTATTTTTCCGGCTTCCAGCTTGCCGGACAGCGCATCGATCAGGCTGCCCATGCCGTCCGCCAGGCGCATGGACGTCGGCCAGCCGGCCATGCCCGGCACGCGTCGCGGCGCGCCTTGCGCGGGTTCGACGACGGTTTCGCCGGCCTCATACTGCGCATGGCGTCCGAGTTGCAGGGCGTCGATGAGATGCGACAACGCGGGCTGGTAGGACGGCCAGAACCAGGTCGGACCCAGGTCGAAGCGCCGCGCGGCGGGGGAGGGTGCGAGGCGGTCGGCCGGAGGCGCCGGCTCGTCCAGCGTCAGGGAGGCGATGCGGCCGCCCAGGACGGGGCGGGCCTCGAGCACGACGTAGTCCGTATGGCCGCTTTCTTGCAGGAGATAGGCGGCATACAGGCCGCTCAGGCCCGCTCCGACGATTGCGATGCCGGGCATGGCGTCAATCCAGGGACAGGCCGGCGAACATGGCGGCGGCGCTTTGCTTCAGATAGACGGTGGCGCCGCCGGCGCCGGCCGCGAGATCCGGCGGGATGTCGCCCGCCGGCAGGCGGATCCAGGCGCCCCGCTGACAGGACCGGGCGCCCAGCGACAACTCGCCGTCCAGGCGCAGTGAGCCGGGTAGACGATGGCCCGTTGATTGAAATCCGCGTTCACGCGCATCGGAGTGTTCCTGAAACGATAGGATCTCCGTTGGGGAAGCGATGACGCCGAGCGATGCGTGCCCTCCCGCCAAGGCGGAGAGAGATATTGTTTTCCGTGGAGGCCGGCCGGGACAAGGCATAAAAACTGGGCCGGACGCAAAGAAAATCTATCCGCGGGCGGCGGCGTTCGTCCCCCGTATGGTCAGGCGGACGCACAAGCCGCCCTCGGGGCGTGGCGTCAAGCTCAGTTCGCCACCGTGGCAATCCGCGATGGCCTTGACGATGGCCAGGCCCAGGCCGCTGCCCTCGGACGCGGTGTTGCCGCGCCAGAAGCGTCGCACCGCCTCGGCGCACTGCGCCCGCGACATGCCGGGCCCGGCATCCAGCACCTGGAATTCGATGTCGCCCGCTATTTCCTTGACCCGCAATTCGACCCTGGCGGTTGCCGGGGTATGCCGCATGGCGTTCTGCACGATATTGCTCAAGGCGGAGACCAGCAGCGGTTCCGGCATGTCCGCCGCTTGCGCGTCCGTGCAATGCATGTCGACGTCCAGGCGGCGTTGCTGGGCCGCCGGCAGGGCATTGAGGACGGCGCGCAGCGCCTGGGCAACGCCGGTCGCTTCGCCGGCGCGGGCGCCGCAGTCGATGCGGGCGAGTTCGAGCAGTTGGTCGAGCAGCTCCTGCATCCGGTCGGCGCCGGTCCGCGCCTCGTGAATCGCTTCTCGCACGACGGCGATATCCTGGTTCTTTTCGAGCGCGAGATCCGCGACCTGCATATGCACCTTCATGGCCGCCAGGGGCGTGCGCAGCTCATGCGCGGCGGCGTCGGTGAATTGACGCTCCCGGTTGAACGCATCGTGGACGCGGCGCAGCAGGTTGTTCAGCGTGTCCTGGAAGGGCGCCAGTTCGGCGGGTATCCTGAGCGCGGGCAGGACGGCGTCGCTGCCGGGCGTGCGCGCCTCGAGGACGCGTCGAAGACGTTCCAGCGGGGCCAGGCCCCACGCGATTCCCATGCGCAAGGCGAGCAGGGCGCCCGCGAGCGCGACGCAGAAGGGCACGACGATGGAGGTGGCGATCTCGTGGACCAGGGACTTGCGCAAGGCCACGCGATCGGCCGTCGTCACGCGCATGCCGTTATGTTCGATGGAGTAGGTGCGCCAACGCTCCCCTCCATAGTCCACCATGTCGAAACCGTCTTTCAACCGCCCCAGCACCGGGCTGTTCGCCGAATGGGAAATCACGCGCACGGCAATGCCATCCCGGATCTGGCTGATGGAGCACGCCATGCCGCTGCCTGAGAACGGATTGACCCAATCCGAAGGGCCGTCCACCATCGTTCCGTCCGGCAGCCGCGTGATGAGCCCCGCGACCATTTTTGCCGACGCCGCGAGCCTGTCGTCCAGCGCCGCGCGCAGTTCATTGCGCGAGTTGGCCAGCATCCAGGCGGAAAATCCGGCCCACAGGACGACCAGGGAAAGGCCGATCATGAGCATCAGGCGCGCCCGCAGGCTCAGGGCGCGCTTCATTCGCCGGCCTCGCCCAGCCGATAGCCCAGGCCCCGCACGGTCTGGATGATGTCCGCCCCCAGTTTGCGGCGCAGATGATGGATGTGCACGTTCAAGGCATTGCTCGCGACGGCTTCGTCCATCCCGTAGATGCTGTCGTGCAGTTGGCCCGTGCTGAGAATGTGATCGGGATGCTTCAGGAAGGACATCAGCAGCGTCAGTTCCCGCCGGGGCAGCTCGACTTCTTCGTCATCGAGCCACACCTTGCCCGCCGCGACGTTGCAGGTCAGGCGCCCGTGCCGGATCGTATCGTCGGCATGGCCGTTGGCGCGCCGCGCGATGGCATGCAGGCGAGCCACCAGTTCGTCGAGATCGAACGGCTTGACCAGATAATCGTCCGCGCCCGCGCGCAGTCCGCGAATGCGATGATCCACCGCGTCCCGCGCGGAGAGTATCAGCGTGGGCAGCCTGACGCCCAGGGCCCGCCATTTCGTCAGCAGGTCTATGCCGTCGCCGTCGGGCAGGCCCAGATCGAGCACGCAGATGTCGAACGGCGCAAGCGCGACGGCGGACTCGGCCTGGGCCGCGGACCCGGCATGATGAGGCGTGAAATCATGCAGGCGCAGGCCTGACATCAGGCCTTTGGCGACCAGTTGATTATCTTCGACGACAAGGACTCGCATGGAAATCTTTCCTGGTCCCGCGTGCGTTCCGCATGCGGATCGTGGGTGCCGGGTTAATTCCCGCTTAATGTTGGCTCAATAGAATTGCCGGCATGGAAACGACAAATTATGCCTCCACGACGACTTCCGCGGTGCGCAACCGGTATGCGCGCGCGACCACGGCCGTGGCGGCCGTATTGAGCCTGACGCTGGCCGGCGTGTCGATTCATGCCGCTTCGGCGGAAATCGAGAAGCCGGCCGTCCTCAAGACCATCGAGAAAGAGGGCATCACCATCGTCGGCAACGTGCTGCCCGCGCCGAAGGGCATGACGGGCTGGGCGGGCTACCAGGGCACGCAACCCCTGGCCTTCTACGTGGCGCCTGACGGCCAGGTCATCGTGGGAACGGTATTCAATGCGAAGGGCGAGGACATGACGCGCGGCCCGCTGCAATCCGCGGTGAGCGACGCCATGTCGCGCGGGATCTGGGGGCAGCTCGAGAAAAGCCGCTGGATCGCCGACGGCAAGGCGACGGCCCCCAGGGTCGTCTATGTCTTCACGGACGCGAACTGTCCCTATTGCAATCTGTTCTGGAACGCCGCCCGGCCCTGGGTCGATAGCGGCAAGGTGCAGTTGCGCCACGTCATGGTGGGCATCATCACGCCCACCAGCCAGGCCAAGGCGGCCGCATTGCTTGCTTCCGCCGATCCCGCCCAGGCGCTTTTCCAGCACGAGAAGGACAACACCGAGGCCAGGAAGGCGGCGCGGCCGGCGGGGATGAAGCCGCTGGAGTCCGGCGTCAAGCCGCTGGTGGACATTCCGCCGGCCATCAAGCAGAGCCTGAACGCAAACCTGGAACTCATGATGAATATGGGAATCCGCGGCACGCCCGGCGTCGTCTGGCGCGACGAAAAGGGAAATGTGCGGGTGCATCCGGGCGTGCCGCAGGATCTCGCCGAGATATTCGGGCCGGCGTGATTCGGGCAGGACAGGCCGGCGGCGTGCCCGCGCGCCTGAATATTCTCCGTTTTGTCGGGAGGAAATGGCACCGATGACACTGGACCTGACCCAGGCGCAGCCGGACGAGGCGATCGCGGCGGCGCGCGGCATCGTCGTGAGCGCGATGGAGGTTGCTGCCCGCCGTCCCGTGGTTACCGCCTTTTTCGATGAGGCGACCTGCACCGTAAGCTATGTCGTGCGCGATCCCGCCTCCCGTCATTGCGCGGTGATCGACAGCGTGATGGATTTCGACCCTGCGTCGGGTCGGGCGTCCACGGTTGCGGCGGACAGGATTCTTGCATTTATCGAGTCGGAAGGCTTGCAGCCGCAATGGCTGTTGGAAACGCACGTCCATGCCGATCATCTGTCGGCGGCGCCTTATCTGCGGCAGCGCGCCGGCGGCCGCTTGGCCATGGGCCGGGAGATCCGCACGGTGCAGGCGCACTTCGGCCGGCTATTCAACGAAGGCTCGGCCTTCGCCCGCGACGGCAGCCAGTTCGACGCGCTGTTCCAGGACGGCGACCGCTTTGCAGTAGGGGACATGGCGGCGATGGCGCTGCACGTGCCGGGCCATACGCCGGCCTGCATGGCCTACGTGATCGGCGACGCGGTCTTTCCGGGGGACACTCTGTTCATGCCGGATTACGGCACCGCGCGTTGCGATTTCCCCGGCGGCGATGCGCGCGCGCTGTACCGGTCGATACGGCGCCTGATGCGCCTGCCGCACGAAACGCGGCTCTTTCTCTGCCACGACTACAAGGCGGAAGGGCGCGCGGAGTATGCCTGGGAGACGACGGTGTCCGCGCAGCGCGTGACGAACGTGCACGTGCGGGATGGCGTGGGCGAGGAGGCTTTCGTGTCCATGCGCAATGAAAGGGATGCAACCTTGTCCATGCCCAGGCTGCTGTTGCCCGCCATTCAAGTGAATATGCGGGCAGGCCGGTTTCCTCCCAAGGAAGACAACGGCATGAGTTATCTGAAGTTGCCGATCCGAATGGACAAGTCCGGACCTCGCCGCCGCGTATCCAGGCCGCGAGAACGGTAACGGCGCGCCGGTGGGGGGCAGGTTGAGCGACAATGGCGATCTATCCCGGACTGCGCTGCCAGTCCGCCACCAGCGAAGGAAGATAGGTGCCAGGCATGCCGGACGTGATTGCCCATGAACGCGACGAGCTTCCCGGCGACAATGTGCCGGGCGAGTCCGACCGCCGCTTGCGGTATTTCATGACGATCGCCGCGCTCGGTTCGATGTCGAAAGCCGCTGATGAGCTGGGTATTTCGCAGCCCAGCCTGAGCCGGCAGATTTCCGTCCTGGAGACCTATCTCGGTCAGCCCGTCTTCGAGCGCACGGGGCGCGGCGTGGTTCTCACGAGCGTCGGCGAGGAGCTTTATTGGGCGACCGCGTCGGGTTTCAAGCTTATCGACGATGCCGTGGCCAAGGTCCGGGATATGAACACGGTCATACGCGGCTCCCTGAAGATCGCCGCGGTCCATACACTGACGTATTACCTGCTCGGCGATCTGGTGTCCGTCGTCGCCCATGAAGGGCATGGCGCGAATCTGCAGTTGATGGGGCGCAGTTCCCCTGAAGTCGTCGACCTCGTCGCCTCGGGGAAAGCCGAACTGGGGTTCGTCTACGATTCCGCCGTCGCGGTTTCCGGCCTGACCTCGATCGATCTTTTCGAGGACGAGATGTGCCTGATCGTGCGCGCGGAACACGAATCCCGGGACACGGTCGATATATGGAACGAGCGGCAGCGGCTGGTGGTGTTTCCCGCTCACTACGCGCTGCGCAAGATGTTGCAGCACGCCAAGCTCGATTATGTCGCCTCGGCCGAGACGGATACCGTGGACGCCGCGCTCGAGATGGTCTCGGCCGGCATGGGCACCTGTCTGCTGCCCAGCCGGATTCCCGACCGGCTGCTGGCGGACTACAAGCTGCGCAAGGTCGCCATCGCCGGACCGCAACTGGCCAGAAAGGTGGTGGCGATACACAAGGAGGGCCGGCGCCTCTCGCCGCTCGCCGCCTTGGCCCTGGGCATCGCCCATCGATTGTCGCGGCGCGCACCTGAATAACAGCTATAGCCCCAGACGCATGGATTCCATCGCGCTTCGTTTCTCATACTTCCCGGGTTGGCAATTCTGCCTGACGAAGAAGGATGAGAACGATGAGCGAGCAGCTTCGCAGCAAGGCGTATTTCGATAAACGCGCTTCCGAGGAGATGTCCCGGCATCTCAAGGAGGCGAATCGCTCCGTCAGCGAGAACCTGGCGTATGCCTGTCGCATCCTGGCCATGACGGGGCAGGAGGCGGGGCTCGCGGGCCAGATCACGGCGCGGTCCGACAAGCCCAACGCATACTGGACCTTGCGTTTCGGCCTGGGGTTCGACGAGGCGACCGCGGACGATTTCGTCGAAGTCGACCAGGACCTGAACACGATCACCGGCGAGGGAATGGCGAATCCCGCCACGCGATTCCACCTCTGGGTCTACCAGGCGAGGCCGGACGTCCAGTCCATCATCCACACCCATTCGCCCTGGGCCACGACGCTCGCCACCGCGCGGCAGCCCCTGGTCGTCGCCCAGATGGACATGGCGCCCCTGTACGACGATTGCGCGTTTCTCGGCGAATGGCCCGGCGTGCCCATCGCGGACCAGGAAGGGGTCATCATTTCCGGCGCGCTGGGGAACAAGAAGGCCATCATCCTCGCGCACCATGGCTATCTGACCGCCGGAAATTCCGTCCAGGAAGCCACCTATCTTTCCGTCTACCTGGAGCGCGCCGCGCGATTGCAGGTGCGCGCCCAGGCCTTCGGACCCTTGACGCCCGTCGATGCAAAGTTGGCGAGAGAGGCCCACGACTATCTGCTCAAGCGCTCCATCGTCAATGCGACCTTCGATTACTGGGCGCGCCAGACCACGCGCTATCCCGGCCTCAAGTAGCCACTGAACCAAACGACCAAGGGGAAATCATGAAACACACGGACAGCAACGCGGCGCCGGGTGGGCCCAAGCCTGCGCGCCAGCATATCACCGCCGGCATCGCCAGCTTCATGGGCACGACCATCGAATGGTACGACTACTTCCTGTACGGCACGGCGGCGGCCCTTATCTTCAACAAGATATTCTTTCCTTCGTTCGACCCGGTGACGGGCACGCTGGCGTCGTTCGCCACGTATTCGGTGGGCTTCTTCGCGCGCCCGTTGGGCGGCATCATCTTCGGGCACTTCGGCGACCGGGTGGGGCGCAAGTCCATGCTGCTGATCACCCTGTTCATGATGGGAATACCCACGATACTCATCGGCCTGATTCCCTCATACGACAGCATCGGTTATTGGGCCGCCGTCCTGCTGGTGTTGATGCGGCTGCTCCAGGGCATCGCCGTGGGCGGGGAATGGGGCGGCGCCGTATTGATGGCGGTGGAGCACGCGCCCGAGGGCAAGAAGGGCTTTTTCGGCAGCCTACCGCAGGTCGGCGTCGCGCCGGGGCTGATCCTGTCGTCGTTGGCGATGGGCGCCGTCGCGAAACTCCCCGAGAGCGAGATGCTGGCGTGGGGCTGGCGCATCCCTTTCCTGGCCAGCGTGGTGCTGCTGCTGGTGGGCTGGTTCATCCGCATCCGGGTCGCCGAGTCGCCCGATTTCGAGAAAATGGAAAGCCAGGGGGAGAAGGTGGACGTGCCGGCCAAGGTCGTGCTCAGGAAGTATCCCCGGGAGGTGCTGGCCGTGGTGGGCGGGCGCCTGGCCGAGGTCACCTGGTTCTATACCGTCGCCACGTTCGCGCTGGCGTATGCCACGGGCACGTTGGGCGTGGCGCGCGGCACGATGCTGGACGCGACCATATGGGGCGCCGCGGTCGCGCTGTTCACCATGCCCTTGTTCGGCATATTGGGCGACAGGATAGGCTACCGCGTCGTTTTCATTATCGGGGCGCTGGGCGTCATATTGTTCGCGTCGCCGTTTTTCGGCCTGCTGCAGACGCGCGACCCGGCCTCGGTCAATTGGGCGATGATCATCGCCATCGGCCTTATCTACGGTTGCCTGTACGGCCCCGAGGGCAGCCTGTTTTCGGCCCAGTTTCCCTCGGCGGTGCGCTATAGCGGCATATCGCTCGCCGTCCAGGTGTCCGGCGCGATAGGCGGCGGCCTGGCGCCCTTGATCGCCACCTCGCTGCTCGCCTATGGTAAAGGCCACACGCACTACATCGTCTGGTATCTCGGCATCCTCGGTTTCATCGCCGTCGTCAGCGCCTTCTTCATGCACGGGCCGGAGCGCTTCGGCGCCGAACGTTCCGGACACGACACCAGCGACACCAGGGGAATGGGCCATGCAAAAATCCATTGACTACTATTTCTGGCTCAATTCGGATTGGGCCTACCTGGGCGCGCATCGGCTGGACGCCTTGGCCGACCGGCTGGGCGTCAAGGTCAACTACCTTCCCGTGGACTTGCCCGACGTGTATCGCCGGACCGGCGGCGTGCTGCTCGGCCAGCGATCGCCCGAGCGCCAGGCCTATCGCGTCGCCGAATTGAAGCGGTGGTGCCGGGAATTGGGGATGCACGTGAATCCCGCGCCCCGGTACATGTGCCCCGATGCCGACCTGGCCTCGCGCCTGGTCATTGCCGCGCTGCGGGAGCCCGCGCCGATCACGCCGCTGTACACCAGGATCCTGGAGGCGGAATGGTGCGAGGAAAGGGATATCTCCGATCCGGAAGTGTTGCGGGATATCCTGCGCCGCGCCGGCTACGATGCCGAGGCCCTGTTCCAGCGTGCCGCCCAGGCCGACATCGAAGCCATTTACCGGCGCAATACGGATGCCGCGGTCGCGGCGGGCGTATTCGGCTCGCCCAGTTATGTGTTCGAGGGCGAGGTTTTCTGGGGGCAGGATCGCCTCGACCTGCTGGAGAAGGCGATACGCCTGGCTTCCCCGGCGGCGTGATCCGGGCGGTCCCGCCGCGGCGCGGCGTCGCGGCGGGGCCTGTCCGTCAACGCAAGGCGCGCCGCGCCGTCTCCGCGATGCTGGCCGCATCCACGCCGAAATAGCGGCGCAGCGCGCCGCGGGTGTCGCTGCGGCCGAAACCGTCGGTGCCCAGCGTCCGGTACGGCCGTCCGGCCGGGATATGCGCGCGGATCGATTCCGGGACCAGGCGGACATAGTCCGACGCCGCGACGATGGGCCCGCCGCTCATGGCCAGGATACGGCGCAGGTGAGGCACCGCCGCCGCGTCGGCGCCGGCGTGTCCCGCGTCATCGGCCTCGCACATCCTGGCTTCGCGGTCCAGCTCGCTCCAACTGGTGATGCTGTAGAGATGGACGGTGTATCCCTCGCGGTTGAGGTCTTCGCCGGCGCGCTGCACCTCACGGAAGATCGCGCCCGAACCCAGCAGGGTGACGGCGGGTTTGCCGGCGCTTCCTTCCAGCGTTCGGTAGAGATAGCCTCCCTTCACGATGTCGGCGCTGTTCCCGTCGTCCAGATTGGGCTGCGCATAGTTTTCGTTCATGACGGTGACGTAGTAGAAAACGTCGCGCTGCACTTCCATCATTTCCCGCATTCCCTCGTCGATGATGACGGCAAGCTCGCCGGCATGCGCGGGATCGTAGGCGCGGCAATTGGGAATCGTGGCGGCCCAGAGATGGCTGGTTCCATCCTGATGTTGCAGGCCTTCGCCGCCCAGGGTGGTGCGGCCCGACGTCGCGCCGATCAGGAAGCCGCGCGGCCGCTGGTCGGCCGCCGCCCAGATGAGGTCGCCGATGCGCTGGAAGCCGAACATCGAATAATAGATATAGAACGGCAGCATCGCCTCGCCGTGCGTGCTGTAGCTGGTGGCCGCGGCGGTCCAGCTCGATATCGCGCCGGCCTCGCTGATGCCTTCCTCCAGGATCTGCCCGTCGGTGGCCTCGCGATAGGACAGCAGGGAGCCGATGTCCTCCGGCTCGTAGCGTTGGCCCCGGCTGGAATAAATGCCTACCTGCTTGAAGAGATTCGCCATGCCGAACGTGCGGGCCTCGTCGGCCACGATGGGCACGATGCGCGGGCCCAGCGACTTGTCCTTGAGCAGGTTGCCGAGCATGCGGACGAAGGCCATGGTCGTGCTCATTTCCTTGCCGTCGGGGTGCGTCGCGAAACCGCTCCAGGAAGCGCGATCCGGCGCCGGAACGGGCGCGCAGGCCGTGTGCCGGGCGGGCAGGGAGCCGCCGAGGGCCTGGCGCCGGTCGCGGAGATATTGCATCTCCGGCGACGAGACGCCGGGCTTGTAGAAGTCGGCGTTCCTGACCATGTCGTCCGAAAGCGGCAGCTTGAAGCGGTCGCGGAAGGAGAGCAGGTCCTCGGGCTCCAGTTTCTTGTTGGAGTGGGTGGTCATTTTCCCCTGGACGGCTGGGCCCATGCCGAAGCCCTTCTTGGTGTGCGCCAGGATCACCGTCGGCGCGCCCGTCTTGCGAACCGCGGCGTGGTATGCCGCGTAGATTTTCCTGATGTCGTGGCCGCCGCGTGTCAGGAGATCGATCTGCTCGTCGGAAAGGGACGCGATGAGCGCGGAGAGTTCCGGCGATTGGCCGAAGAAATTCTCGCGGTTGTAGGCGGCGTCCTTTGCCGCGAAGGTCTGCATCTGGCCGTCGACCGTGGCCGCCAGCGCCGCCTTCAGGCTGCCGTCGGCGTCCCGTTCGAACAGCGGATCCCAGTCGCTGCCCCAGAGCAGCTTGATCACATTCCATCCCGCCCCGGAAAACAGCCTCTCGAGTTCGTCGATGATCTTGCCATTTCCCCGCACCGGCCCGTCCAGGCGTTGCAGGTTGCAATTCACCACCCAGGTGAGGTTGTCCAGGTTCTCGCGGGCGGCGAGCGTGAGCGCCGCCATGCTTTCGGGCTCGTCCATCTCTCCGTCGCCGAACACTCCCCAGACGCGCCGGCCGCTGCAATCGAGTATGCCGCGGTCGGTGAGGTAGTGCATGAAGCGGGCCTGGTAGATGGAATTGATGGGACCGATCCCCATGGACCCGGTGGGGAACTGCCAGAATTCCGGCATCAGGTAGGGATGCGGATAGCTGGAAAGCCCTTGCGCGCCGGCTTCCCGCGCGGCAATTTCCCTGCGGAAATAGGTCAGGTCGCGTTCCGTCAGCCGGTTTTCCATATAGGCGCGCGCATAGATGCCGGGGGCGCTGTGCGGTTGGAAGAAAACCAGGTCGCCGCGGTTTTGCGGCGCCATGTCGCGCCGGGCGTGGAAGAAGTGGTTGAAACCCACTTCGAAAAGATCGGCGGCGCTGGCATAGCTGGCGATGTGGCCGCCCAATTCCCCGTAGGCCTTGTTGGCCTTCACGACCATGGCCAGCGCGTTCCAGCGCATAAGGGAGGCCAGCCTTTCCTCGATCTCCAGGTCGCCGGGGAAGGGCGCTTCCTGGGAAAGCGGGATGGAGTTCACATAGCCGCCCTGGCCGGGCGCGGGCGGCGTTTCCCGCGCGCCGGCACGCGCCGGGTCCGCGAGCTGCGCGCGCAGGCGCGCCAGCATGCGCGCCCCGCGATCGTCGCCATGTGTGCGGACCATGGCGGCGAATGCCTCCTGCCACTCTTCCGTCTCCTGCGGATCCGGATCGATATAAGCGTCCATTCCTGTCTCCGTCCGATGCCATCGGCCGACGCGGCCGGCAGGCTCTAGAAATAACATGGCCGGGGACGTGTCAGGCCAATGCCTGTCCCAGGTCTTCGATCAGGTCGTCGCTGTCTTCCAGGCCCACGGAGAGTCGCACCAGTTCCGGCGTGACTCCTGGGCTGAGTTTCAGATCCGGGTTGATTGCCTGCCTGGCCCGTATCATTCCCGCGGTGTGGTAGATCAACGAGTCGGTGTCGCCCAGGCTGATGCCGCGCGAGATCACCTTCAGTCTGTCCATCATCGGCGCGACACCGTCGAAACCGGCCTTGAGTTCGAAGGAAATCATCCCGCTGCCCGCCGACATTTGCCGGCGCGCGATGTCGTGGCCGCCAAACGAGGCAAGCCAGGGGTAGGTCACCTTGGAGATGGCCGGGTGCGAATGCAGCCAATCGGCGATGGCCAGCGCATTCCGGCTGTGCCGCTCCATTCTTATCGCCAGGGTCTTGAGGCCGCGCAGTATGAGAAAACACGACATGGGAGACGGCGTCGCGCCGGTCAGGAACTTGGTCCCGGAAGCGCGTATGGCATCCATGGTGGCGGCGTCGCCGATGATCGCGCCGCCCAGGACGTCCCCATGGCCGTTGAGATACTTGGTCAGCGAATGGACCACCAGGTCCGCGCCGTGTTCCAGCGGGCGCTGCAACGCGGGCGAGGCGAAGGTCGAGTCGACGATCACCCTTGCGCCGACCTGGCGCGCCGCCGAGGACAGGCGGGCGATGTCGAGCACCTCGCAGGACGGGTTGATCGGCGTTTCGAAGTAGACGATCCTGGTATTCGGGCCGATCGCCGCGCGCGTGCCGGCTTCGGTGCTCAGGTCGGCGCGAACCACCTTGATGCCGAACTTCGGCAGGCCTTCGTCCATCAGGGCGCCGGCGGTGTTGTAGATCGTGTGGTGGACCACGATCTCGTCGCCGGCTTTCAACAGCGTCAGCAAGGTGGACGCAATGGCGCCCATGCCGGATGCCGTCACGATCGCGTCTTCGCCGCCTTCGAGCGCGGCCAGGCGCCGTTCCAGGAGCTGCTGGGTCCGGTTTTGCTGCCGGCCATACACACAGCGCTCGCTTTCGCCGGAAAACACCGCCTGGAATTCGGCGCTGGATTCGAAGGCATAAGTGGAAGTCATGAAGATCGGAGGCGACACGGCGCCTTGGTGTGCTATCGGGTCATAACCGTAATGGATGGCTTTCGTCGCGAAGCGGACGCCGGAATTCTGCTTGCCTTTCATGGTGTTCCTTTTTCGGAGTCGGGCGGACTCGCCTCAATACCGTCTTGGCGCCGGCATCAGCGCACCGGCCAGCCGTACATGACGCCACCATGGGTGTATAGGGCGTTTATCCCACGGTCCAGTTTCAATGCGCTCCGGGCACCGAGCGTTCGCTCGTATATTTCGCCATAGTTGCCTAGCTGCTTGACGATGTTGTATGCCCATTTGTCATCGATACCGAGGTTTTTTCCCATTCCCGGCGTCACGCCCAGGATGCGTTGCACATTCGGATTGGCGCTCTTGGTCATTTCGTCGACGTTGGCCTGGGTGATGCCGTATTCCTCGGTTTCGAGCAACGCATTCAATACCCATCGGACGATGTTGAACCATTGTTCATCGCCTTGCCGGACCATGGGTCCCAAAGGCTCTTTCGAGAGCGATTCCGGCAGTATCGTCAGCGCAGTTTCCCCACCCATGCCCGTGCGCGTGGCCGCCAGCATGGACTTGTCCGCGGTGACGGCATCGCATCGGCCGGCGGAGAAAGCACGCAGCGCCTCGTCGAACTTATCCAGTACGACCGGTTTGAAGTCGATGCCGTTTCCGCGAAACCAGTCCGCCAGATTGAGTTCTGTCGTGGTCCCTGGCAACACGCAGATCGTGGCGCCATTGAGTTCTTTCGCGCTCTTTACGCCCAGGCTGCTCTTGACCATGAGCCCCTGTGCATCGTAGTAGTTCACGCCCGCGCCGATCAGTCCCAGCGTAGTGTCGCGCGTAAGGGTCTGGGTCGTATTGCGCGTCAGGACATCGACTTCGCCGGACTGCAATGCCGTGAACCGAGCCTGTGTGGTCAACGGCACGATCTTGGACTTGTTCTTGTCGCCGAAGACCGCCGCGGCAATGGACCGGCAGGTGTCGACGTCTATGCCTTGCCAATTGCTCTTGCTGTCGGTGTACGCAAAACCAGGCAGATCCGTGGTTACGCCGCACTGGACATAGCCGCGTTTCTTTATGGCATCGAAAGAGGCGCCCGCATGCGCGCATTGCAGGCACGCCAGGCTTATTCCCAAACCGATGACTATGTTCGAAATTCCCAATGGAGTCTCCCGAGTTATCGATGCCGGTTCGTTGTCTTCGATGGTATTGGCATCCACGGACACAATGTGTCTAATAAGACTCAAATGGTCCATAAGGGTAAACATGGACGCAAGGGCTGCGTCAGGGGAGAGGTTGGATTTGGTCTATGAAAATTCCGGTTAAGTGGTCCATGCGGACGGCATTGCGCCGGCGCTATCCCGCTTCGATGGACCGGGCGACGGTGTAGTCGGGGTCGCACTTCACTTCGATCAGCACCGGGCCCCGGTGCCGGTAGGCTTGTTCCACGATGGCGGCGGCCTCGTGGGCATGGGCCACGAGCAGGCCTTGGGCGCCGAATGCGTTGGCCAGGGCGCGGAAGTCCGGGTTATGCAGGTCGGTGCCGCTGACGCGTCCCGGGTAGGCGCGTTGCTGGTGGGTTCGTATCGTGCCGTAGGACCGGTTATTGGAGACGACGATCTTGATGTCGAGATCGCGCTCGACCGCGGTGGCCAGTTCGTTCCCGTTCATGAGAAAGCCGCCGTCGCCACAGAAGGCGGTCACTTGCCTGCCGGGAAAGCGCAAGGCCGCCGCCAGGGCGGCGGGCACGCCGGAGCCCATCGCGCCGCAGGCCGAACCCAGCAGGCGGTTCGTGGGTTCCAGCCGGTAGATCCGGTGCACCCAGGACGCGAAATTGCCGGAATCCGTGGTGACGATGCCATCGTCAGAGAGAAAGCGGGAGCACGCATGGACCGTGTGCCCCAGCACGTCCGCCGTGGGCGCGGATTCGCCTCGCCAATAATGCAGCGTTTCGCGGGCGTGCGAAATCTGGCTGCTCCAGCCGGAGGACAGGGCCCGCGTATAGGCGGTGTCCAGCATTCGGCGCACGAAGGCGCCGGCATCGGCGGCCACGGCCAGGTCCGTTTCGAATCGCGCGCCCAGGACCGCTGCGTCGGGATGAACGTGCACGAGTTTCTGGCGCGGAGGGGCCTGCCTCGGATAATTGAAACCGAGCGTGGACAGGTCCCCCAGCCGCGTGCCCAGCGCGACGATCAAGTCCGCCTCGCCCAGCAGCGCGGTATGTTCGCGGGAAGGGAAAAAGCCCAGTTGTCCCGCCCAGTTGGGATGGCGGTTGGAGAACTGGTCCTGCTGCTTGTTCGCCGCGACCACGGGCAGGCCGAACTTGCCGGCGAATCGGGCCAGGGCATGCCGGAAGTCGTCCGACCGGTTCTGTCCGCCGACGAGCAGCAGGGGCCGTTCGCAGCCTTCCAGCAGCGAGACGAATGTGTCGATCGCCGGTTCCGCGAGGGTGTCGGCGGCGACGGCGGCGGGGAAGGGCGCCGCCTGGGCGGCCTCGTATTCGAGCGCGTCCTCGGGCAGTTCGATTATGACCGCGCCCGGCGTCCCCGAGGTTGCGAGCGCGAACGCCTTGCGCAGCACTTCGGCGGCGGTGGCCGGATGCGCGATCCGGTAGCTTCCCTTGATGACCCAATTGAGCGAGACCCGGGTGTCGACTTCCTGCACCGCGCCCCGGTCCAGGTTCGGAAGATCGACCTGGCCGACGAGAAGGATAAGCGGAATGGCTTCCTGCTCGGCTACGTGGAGGGCGATGGACGCATTGAACAGGCCGGGCCCGCGGCTGACCGCGGCCACGCCGGTCTTACCGGACAGCTTGGCGTCCGCTACCGCGGCCAGTCCCGCCGACCCTTCGTGGCGGCAGGTGACCAGATCGATTCGCGCCTCATCGTGCAGGGCGTCCAGCAGCCCGAGAAAGCTTTCCCCCGGGACGCTGAAAATTCGCTCCACGCCGAAATTGGCCAGGGTGGCCGTGATGAGTTCGGCAATTCTCATTGTCTATCTCCGTCTCTACGGAATGGCGTGGCCCGTGGTTCGTGGCCCGGCCTTGCGGACGAGCGCGGCGTGGGAATGGCAGCAAGCCTATTCGTTCACGTCGACGACCAGGCGTCCGCGGATATGCCCGGCGACCAGATCGTGCGCGGCCTGGATGGCGGCGCTCAACGGAATGTCTTTTCCGATATCGCCGGTTGCCTCCGGCGGCAGGTCGCGGCTCAGCCTTGCCCAGGCCGCTTCGCGTTCGGCGCGCGGACGCGTGACGCTGTTGATGCCCAGCAGCTTCACGCCGCGCAGGATGAAGGGCGCGACGGAGCCCGGGAAGTCCAGGCCCTGGGCCATCCCGCAGGCGGCCACCGCGCCATCGGCCTTCGTGGCGGCGCACACGTTCGCAAGCGTATGGCTGCCCACCGAGTCGATGGCGGCCGCCCATCTTTCCTTTTGCAGGGGTTTGCCGGGGTTGGACAAGGTGGCCCGGTCGATGATCTCGGCCGCGCCCAGCTTGCGCAGATAGTCCGCTTCCTGGGGGCGCCCCGTGGCGGCGATGACGCGATAGCCGAGCTTGTTCAGGATGGCGACGGAGAATCCACCGACGCCCCCGTTCGCGCCGGTGACCAGGACGTCCCCGGCGTCCTTCGTGACGCCGGCTTTCTCCAGCGCCATGACGCAAAGCATGGCCGTATAGCCGGCCGTGCCGATCGCCATCGCCTGGTGCGTGGAGATGCCCTCGGGCGCATGGATCAGCCAGTCTCCCTTGACCCGGGCGAGCTGGGACAGGCCGCCCCAATGCTGTTCGCCGACGCCCCAGCCGTTGAGGATGACGCGCTGGCCGGCCGCGTAGTCCGGGTGCGTGCTTTGCCGCACCACGCCGGCGAAGTCGATGCCGGGAATCATGGGGAAGCTGCGCACGATAGGGCCCTTGCCGGTGATGGCCAGGCCGTCCTTGAAGTTGAGCGTGCTGTATTCCACCTCGACCAATACATCGCCTTCCGGCAGGCGGTCTTCCGAAATCGATTGCAGCGTGGCCTGCTGGCCCTGGTCATTCTTGTCGATCAAGATTGCGTTGAACACTTTCAGCTCCGTATCGGTGATGAATTCGTTGTGGTTCGGCGGTCCGCTACGGCGTGACGCCATTGACGAAGCCCTGGATGAAGATATCGAGCGGGCCGGGCTCCCGCATCATCCTGGCGCGCAAGACCGCGCCTTCCCAGCCTATCCAGAAGAAGCGAGCCAGCGCCGCGCAGTCGGCGTCCTTCCTGATCTGGCCCGCGTCGCGCGCCAGGGCGAAGCAGGCGGCCACCTTCGCTTCCCAGGCCTGGAGGATTTCGTTCATGTAGCCACGGTAGGCGGGCGGAAGCGTGCCCACTTCCTGGCCGAAATTGCCGATGAGGCAACCGCGCGAGAAGCCGTGCCTGGCCATCCCCAGCTTGGCGTCGTCGACGAAATTGAAAATCCGCCGCAACGGATCGACGCCGTCGTCGAGCAGCCAGCGATCGAGCTTTCTCCGAAAGTATTCGTCATAGGCCTGCATGACCTGCAACCCGAAGTCTTCCTTGTTCTTGAAGTAGTGATAGAAGGACCCCTTGGGCACCGTCGCGCGTTTCAGGATGGCGTCGAGTCCGGTCGCGCTGAACCCCTGTTCGGTCAGCATCTCCATGCCGATGCGAACGAGGATGGCGCGCGTTTCGACGACGGCGAGCGCGGCATCGGCCTGGCTGCGGCGGCCACGGCGGGTGGCGGGTGATTTTGTGTCCATGCGGCGAATTATAGACCGGTCGTCTTCTATTTCAAGCAGTGAGTGGTACGTTCGTTTAGCCCTTATTTTTTCATGAGAAATTAATTAATATATTGATAATAAATAAGAAAGTAGGATTTCTGGCGATCGAATAAGGGCATTTATATCGCATGAACGCAAAGTGTCGGTAGTTTCCCTAATGACACAAAGTGTTCTAAGCAAACATACTTCTCCTCACCGCGCCCAGGAGCGCGGCCTGGACCAAAAAGGGGAAGTTCATGAGATTCGGATGGTCACGTGTACTCGCCGTGGGCGTTTGCACCCTGGCGGCGACGATAGGCATCGCCAGGGCCGCGGACGACTATCCCGGCAAACCCATACGCCTGCTCGTCGGGTTTCCGCCGGGCGGTCCGACGGACATCATCGCCCGCATCATCGGCAAGGGACTGGCCGAGCAGCTCGGCCAGTCGGTGATCGTGGAGAACCGCGGCGGCGCGGGCGGCGTCATCGCGGCCCGCATCGTCGCGACCTCGCGCCCCGACGGCTACACCTTGCTGGTGGGCGTCGAATCGTCGCAGACGCGCGGCGTCGCGCTCAACAAGACGCTGCCGTACGATGCCGAGAAGGACTTCACCTACATCGGCAAGATAGCCAAGCAACGCAATCTGCTCGTCGTGAATCCGAAGTTGCCGGTGTCCAATGTGAAGGCGCTTATCGCCTACGCGAAGGCGCACCCCGGCGAGTTGAATTTCGGCGGCACCTACGGCGCCACCTCCCATATCGGCGGCGAGCTGTTCGATCTGGACAATGGCGTGAAAATGACCTTCGTCAGCTACCCCGGCGGCGCGCAGCCCATCACCGACCTGATCGCCGGAACCGTGCAGGTGGGGTTCTTTACCGAAGCCACCATCGCGACGCAGGTCAAGGCCGGGATGCTCAAGCCCCTCGCCATGGCGGCGCCTGAACGTTCCCCGGCCTTTCCCGACGTGCCGACCCTGGCGGAGGCGGGCGCCAGGCCCATGGAATTGTCGCCGTGGTTCGGGCTCGCCGGTCCGCCCGGGATGCCGGCCGCGGTGGTCGGGCGGCTGAGCAAGGCGCTCGACGTCCTCGCGCACGACCAGGCCTTCCAGGCGCAGTTGGCCGCCATCGGCGCCGCCTCCATTCCGGGTTCCACGCCCACGTCTTTTCATGACGACGTCGTCCGCGAAATCGCCTATTGGAAGAAATTCGTGGCCGACGCCCATATTCCGATCAACTGAATCCGATCAACTGAGTCCGATCAACCGGGTCCCATCCACCGAGGCCAGCGATGAGCGCATCATTGCCAACGACACAGCGCATCCCTTCTTCATCCGGCTTCTACGCGCAGCTCGATGCCTTGCTCACGGAGCGGGAGCTCGAACTGGTGCGGCGCGCGCGCCGATTCTGCGACGAGCGCCTGGCGCATGAGCCGCTGGCCGCCTTTATCGAGGGCAGGCCCTATGCGTCGTCGCTGATCGACGACTGGGCGGGGGAGGGCTTCTTATCCTTGCAGGTGCCGCGCGAGCAGGGCGGCCATGGCGCTTCCTATCCGTGCAAGATCCGGATTGCCCAGGAAGTCGCGCGGCATAGCTTCGCCACGGCTTTCGCGCTGAACAATCTGCAGGGCTCCGTGACGCGCCTGGCCCGAAGCGGTTCGGACACCCAGCGCGCGGCGTTGCTGGAGGGATTCATGCGCGGCCGATTGCTGGGCGCTCCGGCGCTCACCGAGCCCGAGGCAGGCAGCGATCTCGGCGCCTTGCGCACCGAGGCGGCGCGGGTCGACGGCGGCTGGCTGATCTCCGGCTCCAAGGCCTGGGTAACGAACGGCGCCGTGGTGAATTGTCCCCTCGTCCTGGCGAAGGTAAAGGGAAGCGGAACGCAGGACGGCCAGATCGCCAGCTTCCTGGTCGATATGTCGGCGCCGTCCGGCAGTTATGCGCGCCGGCCCATGCCGTCTGTCGGCGGCCACTCGTTCCGTTGCGCGGAGCTCGTCTTCGACCGGCATTTCGTTCCCGATTGGGCCATGTTCAATGCGCCGGGGGAGGCGTTCAAGGCTTCCCTCGCTTCCATCACCGCGGCGCGGGTCCACGTCGCCGCCATGTGCACGGCGACGCTGCACGCGGCGCTGTGCGATGCCATTGCCTATTGCCGCCAGCGGACGGCGTTCGGGCAGTCCTTGCTCGACCATCAAGGCCTGCGTTGGGAGCTGGCCGAGGTCGCGACGCGGCTGGAGGCGGCCAACGCGCTGGCCGTCCTGGCGGCGCAGCGTATCGAAAGCGGCGATGCCGCCATCACCCTGGCCGCGCAGGCCAAGAAGTTCGCGGTCGACACGGCGATCTGGGGACTGGACCAGTGCGTGCGCTGCGTCGGCGCCCGTGGCGCGACCTCGGGGATGCGGCTGGCCATGCACCAGGCCGAACTGCGGTTCTCCGCCTATACGGACGGCACCGGGCAATTGCTGCTGGACCGGATCGGCAAGGGGCTGCTGAAGGATTATCCCAGTACTGAACAGGGGAAGTGACGTGAGGAACGTGGTTGTAGCGGGGCCCGATGCCGCGATCGAGGGCATGCGGGACGGGGCGGTCGTCATGGTCGGCGGCTTTGGCGGCGCGGGCTTGCCGCGTCGTCTCATCACGGCCGTGCTCGACGCCGGCGTCCGTGACCTGACCGTGATATCCAACAATGCGGGCGCCGGCGGCGTGGACCTGGCCGCCTGGTTCGAGGCGCGCATCGTCCGGAAGATCGTCTGTTCCTATCCCAGGAACGCCGAAGCCTTCGCCGAGCAGTATCGCGCCGGCAGCGTGGAGCTGGAACTCGTGCCGCAAGGCACCCTGGTGGAGCGGATCCGCGCGGGCGGCGCCGGCCTGGGCGGCTTTCTCAGCCCGGTGGGGGTAGGCACCCGGTTCGCCGAAGGCAAGCAGATCATCGAAGTCGGCGGCAAGCCTTATCTGCTGGAAGTTCCGCTGAAGGCGGACTTCGCATTGTTGCGGGGGCGGGCGGCCGATACCTTGGGCAACGTCGTCTATAACAAGACGGCGAGGAATCATCAGGCGGTGATGGCGACCGCGGCCGAAACCGTCGTCGTGGAGGTGGCCGAGATCCTGGCGCCGGGCGCGCTCGACCCGGAGGCCATCGTCACGCCGTGCATTTTCGTCGACCGCGTTTTCCTGCAGGAGGCGGTATGAAAGGCTTGTCTCGCGAAAACCTGGCAAGGCTGGTGGCCGCCTCGCTGCCCGCGGGGGCATTCGTCAATCTGGGGATAGGCGCGCCCACCGCCGTGGCCGATTATCTGCCGGACGATTCCGACGTCATCCTCCATAGCGAAAACGGCATACTCCATCTCGGTCCGAAGCCGGCGCCGGGCCTGGAGGACTACGACTTGATCAACGCCGGCAAGAGCCCGGTCACGATCAACGAGGGCGGCGCCTATTTCGACTCCAGCCTGGCCTTCGCGATGATGCGCGGCGGGCACATCGACGTCGCCGTGCTTGGCGCTTTCGAGGTGTCTTCCGGCGGCGATCTGGCGAACTGGAGCACCGGCCGCGCGGACGGTTCGCCGCCGGCGATCGGCGGCGCCATCGACCTGGCCGTCGGCGCGAAGCAGATATGGGTGATGATGGAGCACGTCACCAAGACCGGCGCGGCCAGGCTGGTCGAGGCGTGCAGCTTGCCCTTGACGGCCATGGGCGTGGTCCGGCGGGTTTTCACCAACCATTGCATCCTCTCGGTCACGCCGCGGGGCTTTCGGCTAGACGCGGCGGTCGAGGGAACGGACCTGGATACGCTGCGATCCATGACGGGCGCGCCCTTGCTCATCGATGGACGGCCGGCCGCGATCACGGCCGAGGGGCGCTTGATGCAATAACGGTGGCATGCCGCGCCTGGCGCCCGCTCGCGCGGGAGGCCCAGGGCGGCAGATGGGCTTGGAGAGGATTCTGCGTACAATTCCCGGGTTTTCCCCGTACGCAGGTTTGCGCATCGCGGCAATTTGTCCTCGAGGGTCCACGAGTGGCTTTAAAACTAAAACTTCTACGAGTCCAGGCCGGGTTGACGTTGGAGCAGTTGGCCCAGTCCTGCGGGTTGACCCGCAGCTATATCTCGAAGGTGGAACGGGGCATTTCGACGCCCTCGATCGAAACCGCGTTCAAGCTGGCCCATGCATTGGGCGTCAACGTCGATCGCTTGTTCGGCAAGCCGGAGCAGGCGGAGGAAATTTCGCTGATAAGGGCCAGGGACGCGGCGCCCGACGAGCGCGACGAATACCTGACGCTCGTCGCCGGCGCCAATGGCGACCGCCTGATGCGGGCCTTCGTCATCCGCCCCGGCAAGTTCAACGGCGGGCGGGCCCGCAAGCGCATCCTCAGCCATCATGACGGCGAGGAAATCCTGTATGTGCTGAGCGGACGCCTGGAACTGACCATCGGCGCGAGAAAAGAGCTGCTCGACGTGGGGGATTGCGTCCAGTTCAATTCCTCGTCGCCGCACAAGCTCGTCTCCGTCGGCGAAGACGAAGGCGTCGCCCTCATTGTCGTATCGAGCCACGACCTCCTGGCCCTCTGATTTTCGCGGGCGTCGCCTGTATACGCCAGTAACAGTATCTGAAGGCGTGTCATAACGCCGAAAGCCCAAAGGAGGGCATACTCGAAGGAAGGGATCGGGGCCGCACGCCATGGCCGGGCATGTCGAACGGAGCGCAGGCGGCAGATTCTTGCCGCTTTTCGCCGCGCATCTGGGTATATCGACAAGGAGCGTCTCATGAGCCAGTCCGTCAGTCCATCGCCGGTCCAGCCCTTGCAGATCGACGACATCACCGTCATCGATAACACCAAACTCAAGAAAGCCGTCACGGCCGCCGCGCTCGGCAACGCCATGGAGTGGTTCGACTTCGGCGTCTACGGTTTCGTCGCCACGGCCCTGGGCAAGGTGTTCTTCCCGGAAGCCTCGCCGGCGGTGCAGACGATCGCCGCGTTGGGCACGTTCTCCGTGCCTTTTCTCGTCCGCCCGCTCGGCGGCGTTTTCTTCGGAGTCATGGGGGACCGCTTCGGGCGGCAGAAGGTGCTGTCGCTGACCATCGTCATCATGGCGATCAGCACCTTCTGCATCGGGCTGATCCCGTCCTACGAAGCCATCGGTTTGTGGGCGCCCGTGCTGCTGTTGCTGTGCAAGCTGGCCCAGGGTTTCTCGGTCGGCGGCGAATATACCGGCGCTGCCATCTTCGTCGCGGAATATGCCCCGGACCGCCAGCGCGGCTTCCTGGGTAGCTGGCTGGATTTCGGATCGATCGCCGGCTTCGTGCTGGGGGCGGGGCTGGTGGTGCTGTTGCACACGACGCTGGCGGAGCAGCGCTTTCTCGATTGGGGCTGGCGCCTGCCATTCTTCGTGGCCGGGCCGCTGGGGTTGCTGGGCCTGTATCTTCGGCACGCCGCCGAGGAAACCCCGGCCTTCACCCAGCAACTGGAAAAACTCGAAAAGGAAGACCGCGATGCGCTGAAGGAGCGGCCCACCGTGTCCTTCAAGGAGATCTTCCTCAAATATCGCAAGGCCTTGTCGATCTGCATCGGCGTGGTGCTGGTGACCAATATCACCTACTACATGCTGCTGACCTACATGCCGACCTACCTGTCGAGCAGCCTGGGGTATTCCGAGGAGCATGGGGTGCTGATCATCGTGGTGGTGATGATAGGCATGCTGTTCGTGCAGCCCATCGTCGGCTTTCTCAGCGACAAGGTGGGACGCAAGCCTTTCCTGCTGATAGGCAGCGTCGGCCTGTTGATCCTTTCCATCCCCGCCTTCCATTTCATCGGCAGCGACAATGTCGGCCTCATCTTCCTGGGCCTGCTGCTCATCGCGGTCCTGCTGAACTGCATGACCGGCGTGATGGCCTCCACCCTGCCGGCCTTGTTTCCCACCCGCATCCGCTACAGTGCGCTGGCCAGCGCGTTCAACGTCGCCATCATCGTCGCCGGCCTGACGCCGACCGTCGCGGCTTGGCTGGTGGAGGGCACGAACGACGTGATGATGCCGGCCTACTACCTGATCGTGGCCGCCGTCATCGGCCTGGTGACCTCGTTCTTCCTGCCCGAAACCGCCAACCGCCCGCTGCGCGGCGACACGCCGAACGCCGCCAACAAGCGCGAGGCCAAGGTCCTGCTGCAACAGGCCTACGACCACATCGAGGAAACCGTGCAGGAGGTCGACGCCGAGATCGCGGAACTGGAGGAGAGGCTGGCCTCCCTGCGCGAGCGCCGCCAGCGCCTGGCGGATCGTCATCCGCATCTGGAATAGGCGGAGGCAGGGGAAGGGTGGCCGCTAGGCCGTATTGGTATTGATATTGGCCGTCCTTGACGCAGGCGCGGTCGCCAAGGACGCCTCTATCGCCGGCCACGCCTGCCGCAGGTGGGCGAGAAACCCGGCGGCGCTGGGCGTCAGCGTTCTTTCCTTGATGGCGATGGTGCCTATGGTCCGCGTCAGTTCCGGCAGTTGCAGCGGCCGGGAGACGAGGTCGGCCTGGAGCGCGGCCGGCACCGCGCCGCCGGGAACGATGGCCAGGCCGACGCCGGCGTAGACGCACTGCATCATGGTCGCGAAGTGATGGACCGTGACCGCCTGTTCCAGCAGCAGCCCGGACACCGCCGCGCGGCTGTCGAGCAGGCGCCGCGTGTGCGCTTCGCGCGGCAACACGATCAGCGGATAGCCTTCCAGTTGGTCTATGGTTATTTCCGGGCATGTCGACAGGACATGTCCCCGCGGCATGACCACGTGCAAGGCGACGAGGCTCAGCGGCGCCGCGGAAAATGCCGGCCCGACTTCGTCGATGTAGCCCAGGCCCAGGTCGGCGACGCCGCTGCGGACGTCCTCCATGACCACGCCGTGCACGCCCTCGCGCACCTGCAGTTCTATCCTGGGCCGGGATTTGCGGTAGCTGCCGATGATCGTCGGAAGGTGGGTATAGGCCACGGACATGACCGCGGAAACCACGACCCGCCCCCGCTGTTCGTCCGATATCTCGCGCATGTTGGCGAACGAGATCCTGAGGTCGCCCAGGATGCGGTTGGCCAGGGCGATGAATTCCTGGCCGGCGGCCGTGACTTCGATGCGGCGGGTGGATCGATGGAAGAGCTCCAGGCCCACCGCCTTCTCCACGCGCTGGACGGTTCGTGTCAGCGCGGGCTGCGACATGTCGAGCGTCAACGCGGCCGCCATGAAGCTGCCGCACTCCGCGATGGTGCAGATGGCCTGCAATTCCCGCGCACCGAGATCGGGAACAAGGTCGATACCCACGGCGTGTCTCCTTCGGCTGCCCGCGAATCGCGGGTCTTCCGGATTATGCTTCAGGCCTTCAGGCGCCGGCATTCCGTGTTTCGAGAAAACGCTGGGCGTCGAGCGCCGCCATGCATCCGCTGCCCGCGCTGGTGATTGCCTGGCGGTATACGTGGTCCTGGACGTCGCCGGCGGCGAAGACGCCGGGTATGGACGTCATGGTCGCGGCGCCCGCCAGGCCGCCGCGGGTCCGGATGTAGCCGTTCTCCATGTCGAGCTGCCCCTCGAAGATCGCCGTATTCGGGTGATGGCCGATGGCGATGAAGACGCCTGCAACCGCCATCTCCTCGCTTTGGCCGGTTCGCGTGCCGGAAAGGCGCACGCCCGTCACCCCTGAGTCGTCGCCCAGCACTTCGTCCAATTCGCGGAACAGCATGAGCCGCATGCCGCCGGTTTCCACCTTCCTCATCATCCTGTCGACCAGTATCGGTTCCGCGCGGAATCTGTCGCGGCGATGCACCACCGTCACCGTCCGGCAGATATTGGACAGGTACAGCGCTTCCTCCACCGCGGTGTTGCCGCCGCCCACGACGACGACGTCCCGTCCGCGATAGAAGAATCCGTCGCAGGTGGCGCAACCGGACACGCCTCGCCCCATGAAGGCCTGTTCCGAGGGAAGTCCCAGGTATTTCGCCGAGGCGCCCGTGGCGATGATCAGCGCATCGCAGCTATACGCCGAGCCGGAATCCCCCTTGAGGGTGAACGGGCGGCTGGAAAGATCGACGCCTTCGATATGATCGAAAAGGATTTCCGTGTCGAAGCGTTCCGCATGCTTCTGGAATCGCTGCATCAGGTCCGGACCTTGTACGCCGGCGTCGTCGGCGGGCCAGTTGTCGACGTCCGTGGTGGTCATCAATTGGCCGCCCTGGGCCAGCCCGGTGATGAGGACCGGTTTCAGATTGGCGCGGGCGGCGTAGACCGCCGCCGTGTAGCCGGCCGGCCCGGAGCCGAGGATGACGAGGCTTGCGTGCTTTTTCGTGGTCATGGATCTATTGGGGTTTTATGCCGGCGGACTTTACGATGGCGGCATACCGCCGCGATTCGCTGATGCAGAATGCGCTGAAGTCCTTGGGCGTGTCGCCGACGCCCTGCGCCATGACTTCCCTGAAGCGTTTCTTGACGTCGTCTTGCGCCAAGACGCTGCTGACCGCCGCGTACAGGCGATCGACGATGTCCTGCGGCAGCTTCGCGGGCGCCCATAGCCCGTACCAACTGGTGAGGTCGACGGCGGGATAGCCCAGTTCCGTGAGGGTCGGCACGTCGGGCAGGACGTCCACCCGCTGCGCCGAGGTGACGGCGAGCGCCCGCAACCTTCCGCCTTTCACGAGATTGATGGAGGAGGGCATGGAGTCGAGCATGTACGTGACCTGGCCGCTCATGACATCGGTAAGCGCGGGCGCCGATCCCTTGTAGGGAACGTGCAGCACATCCAGCTTGGCGGCCGACTTGAACAGTTCGCCGGCCAGGTGGCCGGGCGTGCCCGTGCTGGAGCTGGCGAAACTATGGCGGCCGGGTTCCGAGCGGACCAGCTTGACGAGGTCGGCGACCGAGCGGACCTGCAGCTTTTCACTGACGACCAATTGGATCGGCGTGCTGGCGACGTCCGTGATCGGCGTGAAGTCCTTGAGCGGATCGTGCGTCATGTTGGCGTACAGCGCCGGGTTAACGAGCTGGCCGGACACGTTGATCATGATGGTATAGCCGTCCGGCGCGGCCTTCGCCACCAGGTCGGCGCCTATCATTCCGCTGGCGCCGGGCCGGTTGTCGACGATGACCGACTGGCCCACGCGCTCGGCCAGCGCCTGCCCCACGATCCGGCCCACGACATCCGTGGGGCCGCCGGGCGGGTAGGGGATGATGAGGCGGATGGGCTTTTGGGCGGGATAGCCTGCCGAGGCCCGGACGCCCGATGCGAAAACGGTTGCCGCCAGGCATGCCGCCGATCCGATGAAGCGCCGGCGGCCGGCGCTGGCCGCGCCGGGTATTTCCTTGGTGAATGTCATTGTTGTCTCCTTTGTTCTTATGGCAGGACGGATGGATGCTCACATGGTCGATACCACTCCCTCGTTTTTCAGCGCCAGAATCCTGGTCCTGTCGTAGCCGAGCAGTTCCGCCAGCACGGTCTCCGTATGCGCGCCCAGGATGGGCGGCGCCGATCGGTAGGAGACGGGGGTTTCCGACATATGCAGGGGGCTGCCGACGATATCGAGGCTGCCCCCGCCGCCATTCGGGAGCGGGATCTTCATGCCCCGGTGCAGGACGTGCGGGTCCGTGAAAACGTCCGCCAGTTGGTTGATCGGGCCGCAGGGGACCGACGCCTGCTCGAGTATCTCCAGCCAGTTCGCCGTGGACTTCAGTCGCATCCGCGCATCGATCAGCGGAATCAGCGCATCCCTGGACGACAGCCGGGCGGTGTTCGTGGAGAAACGCGGATCGTCCGCCCATTGCGGCGCGCCCAGCGCGTCGGCGAAGCGGCGGAATTGGGCGTCGTTTCCCACCGTGACGATGATGTGCCCGTCGCGAGTGGGGAAGTCCTGATACGGGACGATGTTGGGGTGGGCGTTTCCCAGCCGCGGCGGCTGGTTGCCGCTCGCCAGGAAGTTCATGGCCTGGTTGGCCAGGCAGGCGACCTGCACGTCGAGGAGGGAAATGTCGATGTGCTGCCCCTTGCCCGTGCGGTCGCGATGGGCGAGCGCCGCCTGGATCCCGACCGTGGCATAGAGGCCCGTGAGAATGTCGGTGAGCGCGACGCCGACCTTCAGCGGACCCGCCCCGGCTTCGCCGTCTCGTCTTCCGGTGATGCTCATCAGGCCGCCCATGCCCTGGATCAGGAAGTCGTAGCCGGGGCGATTGGCGTAGGGGCCCGTCTGCCCGAAGCCCGTTATCGAGCAATAGACGAGTCCGGGATGGTCCCGGCTCAATGTCCCGTAGTCCAGGCCATAGGCCTTGAGGCCGCCCACCTTGAAGTTCTCGATGACGACGTCGCATCGGGCGGCCAGCCCGGCGACGATACGCTGTCCCTCCGCATGGCCGATGTCGACCGAGACCGAGCGCTTGTTGCGGTTGGCGCTGACGAAGTAGGCCGATTGCGGGACTTCGCCCCATTGGGCATCTTCCACCCACGGCGGGCCCCAGGCGCGGGTATCGTCGCCCGAACCCGGCTTTTCTATCTTTATGACGTCGGCGCCGAGATCGGCCAGCGTCTGGCTGGCCCAGGGTCCCGCCAACACGCGCGAGAGGTCGAGGACCCTCAGGTGATCGAGTGCGCCCATGGTCTTGATCCTTTGTGCGGCTTGCCGTTCAGGGCTGCCCGCTTATTGCAGGTCGACCTTGATTTCAAGCGGCGCCTTGGTGCCCAGCCAGACTTGCTGGGCCTGTTCCTTTATCTGGGCGACGCGCTGGGCGACTTCCTCGGCGGTGATGGAGCTGACGGGGTGAGTGATGACCACGGGTTCGAGCGACTTCATGCCCACCGCCTGGCGGGTCAGCTCGGTCTCCCGCACGAATTCGGTTGTGATGATGACCGCGCTCGGGATGCCCAGCTTTTCCAGGGCGATCGAGTCTCGCACGCAGGCCGAGCAGCAGGAGCCGCAGTCGCCGATGGCCGTGAGCACCACGTCGTTTTCGGCGGCGATCTTCTCGATCAATTCGGGCGCGGCGTCTTTCGAGAAGCTGTGCTTGACGTAGTAGTTCACCGCCTCGAATTCTATGTCCTCGCCCAACGCCGCCGCCGCGCCGCGCAGCAGCTTGTTGGCGTTCCATTTGGAATTGTCCAGGATGCCCAGGCGAAGCTTGCGCAGGTCTTTCCTGCGGGCGGAGGTAGGCACGTTTTCGAAGCGCAGGTTTCCGCGCGGGTCGAAAACCGCGACTTCGTTCGTGTTCGTATCGGTGTTCGTAGTGGTGTTCATCAACATGTCGATCTCCTTTCCATGGATCCGGATGTTCAGAGCGCGCAGACGCCGCCTACGCATTCGGCGCCGTTGCCGCCGGCCCCGCTGCCTTCGATGGGTTGCAGCACGGGCGTGCTCATATGGCCCCAGCCGGGTATCAACACGGAGAACCGTCCCGCTTCGCCGCCCATGACGAAGAGGTGGATGTGGTCGGGGCTGTGGACGATGGGAATCCGCGTCTCGTCTTCGCGCTTGTAGTATTTGGGGATGTTCCGGTTGTAGACCTTGCCGTACCGGTGTCCGTAGGCGAGCTCGATAAAGCGGTTGCCGTGATTGGTGAACAGGTAGTTGCGGATGTCGGCGCGGGACCAGCCATGCTTGGCGATGGTCTGGGCATGCTCCAGGCCCAGCACCACCGCGATATGTCCGCCCAGCACCGCGCTGTTGGAAGCGATGGTGTTCATCGCCGAGCACATCGTGTCCAATATGCCTTCGGGATCGTTCGAAATGTGGTTCGTGACGCTGTGCGGGGCTTCGGCCGCCAGGGCGAACACCGTGGAATCCTCGGGCTTGTAGCCGTGCTCGACGTGATAGGGGGCGAGGGGGCTTTGCGCCTCGTTCTCGCATACGCAATAGGTGTACTTTCCGGGATGGCCCAGGGTGCTCTTGTCGAGATCGCCGGGCCATCCTCCGCCGACGTTCAGCATGACCAGGCGCAGCGCCCGCCCTATGGTCGCGTTGGCGCGGTTGCCCGAGCCGAAGGCGTTGCAACCGCCATTCATGCCGATTTCGCGGGCCAGCGGGCCATTCACCACGATCAGGGGCGAGGCGACATGCGTGGTGGCTTGCACGCCGTTCAGGTTGAACGCCTGCTGCGTGACCGCCTTGACGGCGGCCAGCACGACGGGCGCATACTCGGGCCTGCATCCCGCCATGACCATGTTGATGGCCAGCACTTCCCGGGTCAGTTCGCCCCAGCGCGGCGCGATGCGCGCTTCGACGAAGGCCGGATCGCCGCCGAGACGGGCAACGATGGCGTCGACCTTTTCCCGCGTGGGCGGGACGACGGGCAGGCCATCGCTGAATCCCTGTTCGTAGTAGTACTCCACCAGGTCCACGTCCGCGGGCACCCGGCTCATGGCGGATGACGGTTCTTGCAAGACTGCGCTCATGTTTATCTCCTCGCTCTGTTGCGGTCCCTGCGCTATGAGGCGTCAAGGATAGGAGGGCAGCGCGATTGATTACAAGATCAATCTATTTCGATAAACAGTTGCGTTTTATGCATAAATGACGCGGGGAGGGGCCACCGCGGGGCGCCGGGAGAAGGTGAATAATGGCCGTTCAATGTCCCATGCTATTCGCCCGGAGGAGACATGAAAGTCCAAGGTCAATGCCATTGCGGCGCCATCGCGTATGAAGCGGAGGTCGAGCCCGGCACCGCCGCCATCTGCAACTGCGCCGACTGCCAGATGCAGACGGGTTCCGCCTTTCGCGTGAATATCCCCGCGCCCGCGGATAAGTTCCGTCTTCTGCGGGGAAATCCCAAGCGCTATCTCAAGATCGCCGACAGCGGCGCCAGGCGCATCCACGCCTTTTGCGAGAACTGCGGCGGACCGGTCTATTCCTGTGCGGCCGAGCATCCGCAAAGCTATTCATTGCGCGTTGGTGCGCTGAAGCAGCGCTACGAACTGGGACGGCCCGCGCGGCAGATCTGGACCAAGCGCCGTTTTCCCTGGATTCCTCCGCTCGAAGGCGTCCAGGAGGTCGAAGGGCAGCCTTAGCATCAGTCACCGATGTCACTCCGGCAGGTCCTGGCCGTTGGTTTCCGGCATGAACCAGGGCACGATCATGCCCAGGATATAGACGGAACCGAAGATCAGGGCCGCCTGCGCGACGCCGCCGAAGGATTTGATCAGCGTGCCGGACAGGATGGGAAAGACCCAGGCGATCAGGCGCGCCGAGTTGAAGACGAAGCTTACCGACGTCGACCGGACCGACGCGGTGAAGAGTTCCGCCGGATAGATGGCCAGCCAGGCAAACGCACAGCCCAGGGTGAAGAAACCGTTGATCGGCGCCACCACTTGCATGCCCTGCACCGTATCCACCCATGCATATGCCAACACGGTGGTAAGCAGGGAACCCGCGAAGGTCAGGAAGAGGAACCAGCGGCGGCCGATGGCGTCGATGATGAAACCCGACGCCATATAGGCCACGATCGCGCCGACGGTATAGGTGATGTTGATGGCGGAGATCCAGTGCGCGGGATTGGCGACGTGGCCGGCGGCGGCCAGCGCGCCGGTGTAGACGGGTAGCCAGCTCGATACGGCCCACCAGCCGACGATGGTCACGATGGACAGGATGGTGGCCAGGACGATGCGCTTCGCGGCCTCGCGTTCGGAGAAGATCTGCTTGAGGGTGAAAGGACGTTTGCCGGACGCCGTATGCGCCGTGGCGCCCGCCGTCGCGCCCCACTGCTTGTTCTTGACGGCTTCGATCCATGCCTCGGACTCATCGACGCCGCGGCGCAGGTACAGGACGAAGAAGGCCGGCAGCGCGCCCACCAGGAACATGATGCGCCAGTTGTCGGCGCCCAGTGGATTGAACTCGCCCAACAGATACCAGATAACCGCGGCGAAGAGCGTCCCCCATCCGAATCCGGACTGCAGGAAGCCCGCCCCTTTGGAACGGGCTTCCTTGGGCCAGGTCTCCGCGACCAGCGCGATGCCGGTGCTCCATTCGCTGCCCATGGCCAGGCCGGTGACGAAGCGCAGCGCGCTCAACTGCCAGACGTCATGTACGAAAGCCGTAAAGCCGGTGAGGACGGCATACAGGAAGACCGACCACATCATCATGCGCTTGCGGCCCACGTAGTCGGCCATGGTGCCACCGATCAGGCCGCCGACGCCCCAGCCCAGCAGCGTGATGCCGATGACCAGGCCGGCGAAGACAGGGCGCGAGCCGGCTTGCTCGGGAGTGAGCACGGATTGCATGAGGGCGGGCAGGATGACGATCAGCGCCAGCGCTTCGTAGCCATCGAAGATCCATCCGAGGAAGGCGCCGTTCAGCGTACGCCAATGTTTGGGGGTCAGGTTCGCGCGCCACGATGCCGGCGCGGCGTTCAAGGATTTTGCGGATTGCATCCAGTTCTCCTACACGGGGTTTTCTTCGTTTTTCTGACAGGCGCGGCGCGCGCGTTCTCTCCCGGAGAGCCCCAGGCATCTCGGAATGGCAAGGCTGGATGGTGGGGGGATGGGGCTCGGCCGGCGTTTCTTTGGTCTTTGTTTTCATTGCCCTGAAACCGCGGAATTATGCTTTTTTGGGATTTTCGGGCCTGTCTCGAGAGCAAAATGCTAACGTTCGCGCCGACCGCGCGCCATTTCTTTTTTGGCAATCCAGGCATCTCGATACGAGATGGCGGCGCCGGCCGGCGTTCAATCCCGTGTCTTGTGCAAGAGGAAGAAAACCATGCGCTTCGATGTCGATTCCCTACGCGTGTTCGCCGCTGTCGTGGAGCAGGGCAGTATCGCGGCGGCGGCGCAGGCGACGCATATCGTGGCTTCGGCCGTCAGCCGCCGCGTCTCGGAGTTGGAGCAGGACGCCGGCGTGGCCCTGTTTGCCCGCCACAGCCGGGGCGTGCGGCCCACGCCGGCGGGACAGACGCTATATCGGCACGCGCGGCGGATCTTCGAGCAGATAGCGCAGGCGGAAGGCGAGTTGCACGAGTACACGATGGGCGTGCGCGGCCATGTCCGGATGTCGGTCAATCTCACCGCGATGGCGTACTACCTGCCGCGGGCGCTGCAAAGCTTCTTGTCGGCCAATGCGGCGATCCGCATCGACTTGATCGAGAAGACCAGCGACCTCGTGCTTCGCATGGTCGAGAACGGAACGGTGGACTTCGGCATTTGCGCGCTGACCGAGCCGGTGGCGCATCTGGCTTGCAGGCCCTATCGGGTGGACAGGCTGTTCGTCGTCGTGCCGGCGCGCCATCGTTTCGCCAGGCGCACGAGTTTGCGCTTCGAGGATGTCCTGGACGAGAACTTCGTGGGAATGCAGGACGGGGCGTCGATATTCACGCTCAGCCAACGGGCCGCGGCGGCGAGCGGCAGGCGTTTGCGGCTGCGCATCCAGGTGACCAGCTTCGAGGCCGTGCGCAATATGGTGGCCGCGGGAATGGGCGTGGGGCTGCTTCCCGAGATCGCGATCGGGCGCAAGGACGCCAACCTGGTCAAGGTGCCGCTCGATGAGCCGTGGGCGTTCCGGCCCTTGGAGATCGTCGCCCGGGACTTCGGCGCCTTGCCGGCGGCGGCGAAATTGCTGGTCGAGCAACTGGTGGATGGCTAGCGTCCCGGCGGGGATACTAGAGGCCCTTGCCGACGCCGCGGCGGATCATGCTGGCAAAGTACTTCACGCTGACCGGCCTGGGAATGCCGCGCCGCCATAACAGGCCCGGCGTGCGCAGGGGCGTCGGGTCTTCCAGGGGCAGGAAGCGCAGTCCGGGATCGCCGGTGTCGGCGCTGGCGCCGACGATGGCCGCGACGTCGGTATGGCGCGCCACCTCCAGCATGGCGCCGATCGAATTGAATTCGGCTATGACCAGCGGCTCGGCGCCCGCCGCCTGGAAACAGTCGTCGATTAGCTGGCGGGTGGAAAACTGGCGCGAGAACAGGGCAATGCGCACGCCGTGCAGTTCGGTCATCCGCACCCGGCGCCGATGGGCCATGGGGTGTTCGAGGCCCACCACGAGCCGCATTTCCTCGGTGTAGAGCTGTTCGAACCACAGGTCGTGCGCAACGTCCGGACGATAGGAGATCCCGAGGTCCAGGCTGCCGGCATGCAGCCGGTCGATGATCTGCAGCGCCGGCAGTTCCTCGACGACGACGCGCACCGACGGATAGCGCGTCAGGCATTCCGCCACGCACTTCGGCACCAGGCGGATATTGAAGCTCTGCGTGGTGCCCACCCGAACCTCGCCCGACACGGACGCGCCGGCATCGCGAATGGCGTGGATCGCGGCGTCGACCTGGCGCAGCGCGGGGCTGATCTTCAGCAGCAGGGTCTCACCGGCTTCGGTCATGGATACCCGCTTGCCGATGCGGTCGAAGAGCGGCTGTCCCAATTCTTCTTCTAACTGGCGGATTTGATGGGACAACGTGGACTGCGTGACGTGCACGCTGTCGGCCGCCTTGGTGAAGCTGAGCGTCTTGGCCAACGCTTCGAAATACCGCAGGTGGCGCAATTCCATGGTCGTGTTTTCAAGTCCCGATGTCGATGGTCTATGGGAAAAATAATCGATGCCATCGATTGTTTCCACAGAAATTTATCACTGTTTATCGGCTATGCGCATCTCTAGACTGTGCTCCGCGGGCTTGGCTATCCAATGCCATGCCGGCGTCGGCAAGCGCCGGGCATCGTCCCGCTCCCGCTTTTTCCCTTTCACGGAATCGACATGATCATCGGCAAGGAAACCGTTCCCCGCACGGCCATCAGCACGTCCAACTCGGAAACGATCGTGGTCCGCGGCAAGGACCTGAGCAAGGAACTCATCGGCAAGCTGTCCTTCACCGAATACTTCTATTTCCTGGTGACGGGACGGCGCCCGACCGCCGCGCAGACCGCCGTGGTCGACGCCACGCTGGTGGCGATCGCCGACCATGGCCTGGTGCCCAGCGTGCAGGCCAGCCGCATGACGCTGGCGGCCGCGCCCGACGCGATGCAGGGCGCCGTGGCGGCGGGCATCCTGGGATGTGGGTCGGTCATCCTCGGCGCGTCGGAGAATGCCGGCCGCATGCTGGCGGAGATCCGCGCGCTGGTCGAGCAAGGGCAGTCCGACGACGCCGCCGCGGCGACGGTGGTTCGCGACTATCGCCAGGCCGGCCGCGCCATTCCCGGATATGGCCATCCCCAGCACAAGACGCGCGATCCTCGCGTGCAGGCCTTGTTCGACGTGGCGGCCAGGGAGGGCGCGGACCTGGTCTATACGCGACTGGCCGACGCCGTCGAGCGGGTGATTCCCGAGGTCGTCGGCAAGCAGCTCAAGCTCAACGTGTCCGCCGCCATCCCCGCCGTGCTGCTGGGCGTGGGGTTCCCGCTGGATGGGCTGCGGGGCGTGCCCATCCTGGCGCGCACCGGCGGGCTGATCGCGCATCTGTGCGAGGAGTTGAGTCATGGCATCGGTTTCGCCTTGTCTTATCAGGCGACGCGCGAACTGGTCTATACCGGGGCGTTGCCCGAGGGTTTCAAGGCCGGGCAGTGATGCGCGGCCAGTCAGGGAGAGAGGCATGATCGAAGTATTGAAGGGCGTGCGCGTCATCGAGCAGGGGACGTTCATCACGGGGCCGGCGGCGGGCATGATGCTGGCGGACCTCGGCGCGGACGTCGTCAAGGTGGAGCAGCCGGAGACCGGCGATCCCTTCCGCGCGTTCCGCGGGGGCCTCTACAGTCCGCATTTCCAGACCTATAACCGCAACAAGCGCAGCATTACGCTCAATCCCAAGCAGCCCGGCGACCTGGCGCTGTTCGATGACCTCATCCGCGGCGCCGACGTCTATATCCAGAACTTTCGGCCCGGCGCCGCCGAACGGCTGGGCGCGGGCGAGGCGCGGCTGCGCGAGATCAATCCTCGCCTGATTTATTGCGCCATCAGCGGTTTCGGGGCGAGCGGCCCGGCGGCCGGCCGTCCGGCCTACGATACGGTGGCGCAGGCGGCCAGCGGATTCCTCGGGCTCTTGATCAACCCGGGCAATCCGCGCGTGGTCGGGCCGGCCATCGCCGATGCGCTGACGGGTTATTACGCGGCCTACGGCATCCTCGGCGCGCTATACGAGCGCGAGCGTACCGGCGTGGGCCGCAAGGTCGAAGTGTCCATGCTCGAAGCCATGAGCCATTTCAATCTCGACGCATTCACGCATTATTTCGCGGAGGGCGAGGTCATGGGGCCCTATAGCCGGCCCAGCGTGTCGCAGTCCTACGTGGTGGCGTGCGGCGACGGAAAGTGGGTGGCGTTGCACATGTCGTCGCCCGAGAAATTCTGGCAGGGCCTGGCCAACGCCATCGGCATGCCCGGCCTGCTCGCGGACGAACGCTATGCCACGCGAGAGGCGCGGATCCGGAACCAGGAAAGCATCATGGCCTTGCTCGGCGAGCGCTTCAAGGCGCATGCGCGCGATGAGTGGTGCCGGCGTCTGCAAGCCGAGGACGTTCCGCATGCCCCGATGTACGACACCAGCGAGGCGTTGGAGGATCCGCAGGCCCGGCATCTGCAGATCGCGGTGAAGGGGCGCCACCCCGTCCTCGGCGAATTCACGACCGTGCGCAGTCCCGTCTCCTTCGACGGGCAGCGCCCGCTAACGGTAAGCGCGCCGCCCTTGCTGGGCGAACACAACGACGTCATACGGCGGGAGCTGGCCGCGCGCGCCTTATCCACCAACTAAAAAAACCAGGAGGAGACATCATGAAAAAACTATTCCAGGCCTTGATGGCGCTAGTGACGCTGGCGACGGCGCTCGGCTGCGCCACCGCCGGCGCCGCCGAGCGTTATCCCGATCATCCGGTGCGCCTGATCGTGCCCTTCGCGGGCGGGACGTCCACCGACCTGGTGGCCCGCGTCCTGGGCGAGGCCCTGTCCAGGAAGCTGGGCCAGCCTTTCATCGTCGAGAACCGGCCCGGCGCCGGCGGCAGTATCGGCACCGACTACGTGGCCAAGTCCAGGAAGGATGGCTATACGTTGACCCTGGGAACGGTGGGCACGCTGTCGATCAATCCCGCCCTGTATCCGGCGCTGTCGTATTCGCCGGAGCGGGACTTCTCCTATCTGTCCATGCCCGGCTATACGCCGACGCTGCTGGTGGTGCGCGCCGACGCGCCCTACAAGACGCTGGCGGAATTGGTCGCGTACGCGAAGACGCACCCGGACAAGCTATCGTTCGGCTCGGCGGGCAACGGGACCTCGGGGCACCTGGCGGGCGAACTGCTCAAGTCCATGGCCGGGATCCAGATGACCCACATTCCGTTCAAGGAGGGCGGGCAGGCGCTGGCCGCGGTGCTCGGCGGGCAAGTGGATTTCATGTTCTACCATCCCGCCGCCGTGCTGCCGTACATCAGGAGCGGCAAGATGCGCGCCCTGGCCGCGAGCAGCGCCCGCCGTTCCGGGGCCGCCCCCGACGTGCCGACGATGGGCGAATCGGGGTATCCCGGTTTCGACCTGACCGCCTGGTTCATGCTGGCGGGTCCCGCGGGCCTGGAGGGCGACGTCAGGCAGAAGCTGATCGGCGCGGCCGCCGACGTCCTGCGGGAGGCGGAGGTGCGCAAACAGTTGACGGCGCTGGGGCTCGAAGGCGCGGGCAGCCTGGCGGCGGGCCAGTTGGCCGGCTTCGTGGGGGCGGAGACCGCCAAATGGTCGAAGGTGGTCAAGGACGCGGGGGCGCGGATCGATTGACGAGGGCCGGAGCAGGGGAGTAGCGAAGCGGCCGGCGGCTTAGCCTGTAATCCCGTAATCGCACAGATTTATTTATATAAACATACGATTACTTCATTAAATGGAAAAGTCATTTAGTTGATATCGGGTTTATCCCTAGTCCTTGGAAGCGGAGAATTCAGTCATCGGGAACAGCAACAGACCCCCGGAATCGCCCGGCCAGGTTCGTTCCCACTGACAAGGACTAGGAGAACTGCCATGAAGACCATCGCTACCTCGCTGATTGTTTCGTTTGCCCTGATCGGTGCCGCCCAAGCCGCGGGCCCCGTCGGCAGCAGCATCGACACCCTGCCTTTCCAAGGCGTCTACGGCCAGGCCGACAACTCGACCAGCCGCGCCCAGGTGCAGGCCGAACTGCAAAAGGCCCGCAACGAAGGCCTGGTCGCCAACAGCGACGTCGACAACGCCCCCTTCACCGCGCAAGCCGATTCCGGCGTGTCGCGTGCTGAAGTCGCCGCGCAAGCCGCGCCGCAATCCGGCACCGCCATCAGCGACCTGGACAACGTCCCGTTCCAGGGCTGATCGCCGAAGCGCCTGGCCGCTGGTTCAAGCCGCGACCGATGGATGGCGAAGGCGCCGTCCATATGAATCCGCCGCGATAGCGCACGCGGCCCGAACAGAAGTCCGGCTCGCCAGGTAGGCTGGCCTGGCGGGTTTCCCCGGCGAGAGGCGGGGACGCAGTTCTGGATGTCCTCTCGATGCAGTATCGCGGCCCCGTGTCTTCTCGCGCGGGGCCGCGTTTTTTTGCCGCTGGCCTGCTGGAAGCCGACCCACCGTCTAGGCAGGGGAAATGCTCGCAGGGTTTGGATCCTGCTCCAGGCATTCAACCAGCAGTTCGGTCAGCACCCGTACTTTCCGCGCCGGATGCTGGCCTGGCGGGCGGATGACATAGATGCCTGCCGGCGGAGGCGGATAGCGTTTCATGACGGTAACGAGCGCCCCCGACGCTATGTGCCCATCGATCAGGTAATCGGGGAGCGCTGCGACGCCCAGGCCGGCCACCGCGGCGACGGCGAGCGCCAAGCCGCTGTCGGCCTTGAATCGTCCCTGTGGATGGATGGTGACGACTTTCTTGCCATCCAAAAGTTGCCAGGATTCCGTGCCCTGCATGAGGGCCTGATGGGTGAGCAGTTCCTGTGGCGTTTCCGGGGATCCATGCGTTCTTACATAGTCCGGGCTCGCGACGAACTTCCCGAAGAGCGGTCCGACACGCCTTGCGATCAGGTTCGAGTCCTGGAGCGTGCCTACCCTGATTGCGCAATCGAACCCCTCGGCGATGAGGTCGACGAAGCGATCGCTGTAGGAAGTATGGATATGGAGCTGCGGATGGCGTCGCGCGAACTCCGCGAGCACCGGAGCGAAGTGGGTCGGGCCGAGAGAAATCGGCGCGGCAATGCGCAAGCGGCCGCAAAGGTCGCCGGCGGGCAGGAGCGTCTCCCTGGCGGTGTCGATCTCGACGCATGCCCGGGCTGCATGGTCGCGAAACGTGGCGCCGGCCTCCGTCAAGGCAGCCCCGCGGGTGGATCGTGCAAGCAACTGGATGCCGATTTCCGCTTCGAGCCGCGCGAGCCGGCGGCTGACGATCGACTTGGGCAGCCCTAGCCGAAGCGCGGCAGGCGAAACGCCTCCCGCATCGGCGACTTCCACGAATGTCCGTAGCGCTTCGATGTCCATTCCGGGTTCCTTTCTCCGCAACATGGGTGGTCAGGGAATGGTAATGCGGTATCGAACGCAGGGACATTGACCATACGCCAGGGCGTTGCGCTCGTTATCCCGCAGGCGCGATATGCATCGCGCGTTCCACTTCTCGCAACACACCTCGTCGCGGCGTGCGACTACCGTGCCGGAAATGAGGCCAGCACAATGCTGCCAAGACTCGACTCGATTGCGCAATCGCGCGCAGTTCTTCCTCGATGTGCCGACCGGCCTCTTCCGCGGATTCAACCGGGAGGGCGCCGAGGCAAGCGAAGGACTGATCCTGAAAACCTGAAGACCCATCCTTCTCCCAACCGGCAACAAAGGAAATGCGCATGACTTTTCGAAATGGCCTCGATTCGCTTCTCCGCCCCGAAGACTCGGTGCTCGTTCTGATCGATCACCAGCCCTATCAGCTCGCGAACTTGAACAGCCACGATCCGCAAGCCGTGGTCAACAACACGACCGCGCTGGCGAAGCTGGCAAAAGCCTTCGATGTTCCGACCATCCTCACCAGCGTGATCGCGGCGCGCGGCGGACTGCTTTTCAGGCAGATCACCGACGTATTTCCGGACCAGGAAGTCATCGATCGCACCTGGGTGAACACCTGGCAGGACGAGAATGTGGTGAACGTCGTCAAGGCGACCGGCCGCAAGCAGTTGATCATCGCCGGCCTGTGGACCGAGGTCTGCGTCGCCATGCCTGTCATCCAGGCCGCCGGCGAAGGCTGGGACGTGACCGTGATCACCGACGCTTCGGGCGGGATTTCGAAGGAGTCCCACGAAGTCGCCGTCCAGCGAATGATCGCCGCCGGCGCGAACGTGATGACCGTGATGGCGCTCGCCGGCGAATGGCAACGCGATTGGGCGCGCACCGAGCATGTCGAGGCGCTGACCGAGATTCTCATCCAGCACTTCAGCGGCAGCGGCATCGCGTATCTTTGGGAGCAGCAACTGCTCAACACGCCGGTGGCGGGCTGAGCCGGGCGGACGACGAGCCGCCCGTCAGTCCGGCAACATCGCCGCCAGGTAGTCGACGAAGGCGGCCACCCGGCGCGGCGGCTGGCGTCCGGCCGCGTGGACGGCATACAGGTTCACGTCGGTTTGCCGGTATGCCTCCAGCGCCGCCTCCAGGCGTCCGGCCTGGAGGTCGCCGGCGACGTCGTAGTCCGACTTCAGCACCACGCCCGCGCCCGCGATGGCCCACTGCCGCAGCAGCCCCCCATCGTTGGCGGTGCGGTTGCCCGAGACCTGCACGGCGATTTCCCCGGCGCCATCCCGGAACCGCCAGATACGCTGCGGATCGCCCTGGCGCGACAGCACCAGGCAGTTATGCCGCGCCAGGTCCTCCGGCCGCGCCGGTTTCCCGTGGCGCGCCCAGTAGGCGGGCGACGCGCACACCGAGCGGCCCGCGTGCAGGATGAGCCGCGCATGCAGCCGGGAATCCGCCAGCGGTCCCGTGCGGATGGCCAGGTCGTAGCCGTTCTCGACGATGTTCATCACCTCGTCGCCCAGGGCCAGCTCGAATTTCACCTCCGGATGGCGGGCCTGGAATCCGTCGATCAGCCCCGACAGCGCGGCGCGCCCGAAATCGTTGATGCAGGTCAGCCGGATCGTTCCCTTCAGCCGCCCCGCCTCGGCCACCTGGTCGATGGCTTCCTCCAGGTCGCCGACGATGCGCCGGCATTGGAGGAGGAAGCGCTCGCCCTCCGGGGTCATCGACAGGCCCCGCGTGGAGCGCAGGACCAGCTTTGCCCCCACGTGCGCCTCCAGGCGTTGCAGGCTGGCCGTCACCGCCGAGGGCGCGACGCCCCGCGCCTTCGCCGCGGCGGCGAGGCTGCCATGGTCGGCGATGGCGATGAGGTCGCGCAGGTGCGAAAACAGGTCCACGGCGTACTTGTTCTCATAAAGTGAATTAAGAATCCAATTATGCGGCAATTGTTCTTATTCATCGTTCATCTTATAAATTCACAAAGGCCGGCATGAGCGACAGCCCACGACCTGCTCCGCCCAGGTCATTGATGGCCTGCCCGACGGTCGCGTGGGCAAGTGGCGCACGAGGCGCCCGAAGCGCATGAGGTGCATGAGGTGCATGAGGCGCGCGCCGCGCCGTCCGTGCCGGAAACAGCTTTGTCAACGCAATGGCGCCGTCATCGACGTCGATGACGGCCGTCGCGTTGCCTGAACCAGGAGATTTCATGAAGATAGACCTTAGCGGCAAGACCGCCATCGTCAGCGGCTCGACCAAGGGAATCGGGCTGGCGAGCGCCAAGGGCCTGGCGGCCTGCGGCGCGACCGTCGTCGTCAACGGCCGCAAGCAGCAGGACGTGGACGCCGCCATCGCGGCGGTGAAGGCCGCCGTCCCCGGCGCCAGCGTGGCCGGCTTCACCGGCGACCTGGGCACGGCGCAAGGCTGCGATGCGCTGGTCGCCGCGCATCCGGCCTGCGACATCCTGGTCAACAACGTCGGCATCTTCGGTCCGCAGGACTTCTTCGACACGCCCGACAGCGAATGGACCCGCTTCTTCGAGGTCAACGTGATGTCGGGCGTGCGCCTGTCGCGCGCGTATCTGCCGGGCATGCGGGCCAAGGGCTGGGGAAGGGTGGTCTTCCTGTCCTCGGAATCGGCCTTCAACATCCCCGCGGACATGATCCACTACGGCATGACCAAGACCGCCTGCACCGCCGTCGCGCGCGGGCTGGCCAAGCGCATGGCGGGCACCGGCGTCACGGTCAACTCGGTGCTGCCGGGGCCCACCTTGTCCGAAGGGGTGGCGGCCATGCTGCAAGGCGAGGTGGACAAGACCGGCAAGTCGCTGGAGGAAGTCGGCAAGGACTTCGTGATGGCGCAGCGGCCGTCCTCGATCATCCAGCGTCCGGCCAGCGTCGAGGAAGTCGCCCATCTCATCGTCTATGCCTGCTCCCCGCAGGCCTCCGCCACCACGGGCGCGGCCTTGAGGGTCGACGGCGGCGTGGTGGACAGCCTGTAAGGCCTGCGCCGTAAGCGGGATGAACGCTGCGCTCACGGCGATTGCCCGTTCCGCGCGCTATGCGCGACGGCAAATCGTGACGGACGAACCTGAAAGGAAACGACGCGATGACATTGAACGGCAAGACGGTGTTGGTGCTGGGCGGATCTTCCGGCATCGGTTTCGGGGTGGCCCAGGCGGCGCTGGCGGCGGGCGCGCGGGTGACCATCGCTTCGCGCTCCCTGGAGCGGGTAGAGACAGCTCTGGCGAGGCTGGACGGCGCGGCGCGCGGGGCCAGCCTGGACACGGGCGACGCGGTCGCGCTCGAAGGCTTCTTCGCCCGGCATGATCCCTTCGACCATGTGTCCTGCTCGGCCGCCCGCACCAAGGTGGCGGCCGTGCGCGAGTTGCCGCTGGAGGACGCCTACGCTTCCTTCGACTCCAAGTTCTGGGGCGCCTACCGGCTGGCCCGCGCGGCCCGGATCGCGGCGGGCGGCTCGCTGACGCTGACCTCCGGATTTCTTTCGGTGCGACCCAAGGCGGGCGCCGCCATCCAGGGCGCGATCAACGCGGGGCTGGAAGGGCTGACGCGCGGCCTGGCGCTGGAGTTCGCGCCGGTGCGGGTGAACTGCGTCTCGCCGGGCCTGGTCATGACCGAGATGTACGACACGCTGGAGGGCGACCGGCGCAAGGCCATGTTCGACGGCGCCGCGCAGAAGCTGCCGGTCGGCCGCGTGGGCACGCCCGGGGACGTCGCCACGCAGGTGCTTGCCTTCATGGCCAACCCCTACATGAGCGGTTCCACCGTCTATGTCGATGGCGGCGGGGCCATCGCCGCCTAGCGAACGGCGACCCGCCTTCAGCGGCAGAATGCGTCGCGCGCCGCGGCGTCGGCGACGAAGCGGTTGCCGGCGCCTTGCAGGGCGGCGATACGGCGGTTGCGCTCCTGCTCCCAGGCGCTGACCGGATACTGCCGGGACCACGCGCAGAACAACTGCTTGTCCTGCCGGCTCAGCTTCAACCCGTACGTGGCCGCCATGTACATCTGGATGCGCGAGATCTCGCCGCGGATTTCAGGGCGCGGCTGCACGATGCGGTGCTTGAAATCCACGGCCGTCTGGCACTGGCCATACATGTTCACCTTGCCCGAGGTCCATTGCGAATAGGGGAAGTTCTGGCGGTCGCCGTTGACTTCGCCCACCGAGGGCACGAGATTGACGAGATCGCCTTCGGCCTTGCGGTAGCCCGCATCGTTCTTGCCGCAGTTCTTCCGGCCTCCGCCGCGTTTGTCCGCGTCCTGCCAGCACTGGCGCTGGTGGCCGATCACCCACGCGGGCACGATGTGCTCCCACTCGATGCGTTCCGCGCGCGCCAGGTTCGTGCGCGTCTTGTAGCCGCAGGAAGCGAGATCGACGTGCTTGCCGGCGTAGGCGCAGCCACAGTAGTACTCGCGCTCATGGCCCTGGTAGACGGCCGGCAGCACTTCCTTGGCCTTGCGGAAATCGCGGTGGCCCACCGCGGTCTTGCGGGTGACGAGCGCCGTATCGGCGGCGTGGACGGGGAGGGAAAGGACGGACAGGCAAAGCAGTACAGCATATTTCATGGCGCGGCATTGTACCGGGCATTTCACCCGGAACAGCCATGCCAGATAGCCGTGCCTGCCTGCCGTCCTTGTTCCTCGCCGCTTACTTCACGCCGATGAAGGGCAGCGCCGCGCCCGGCACCTGCGTGCTGGGCAGCTTGCCGTCCCATTTGTCCACGGCGTTGAGCTGGACGAGGTTGGTATTGGCGGCCAGGGCCTTGGCGCGCGCCTCGATGGCCTTGGCCTCGGCTTCCCCGCGCATGGCGATGCCGTCGGCCTCGGCCTTGTAGCCGGCGCGCTTGGCGTCGGCCTCGGCCTGCGCCTGGACGACCTGGATTTCGGCGTTGATGGTCGCGGTTTCCTTCTGCTGGCGGGTGGTCTCGATCTGCACCTGCGCCAGCATGCGCTGCTCGATCGATTGCACGTAGGTCCGGGAGAAGGAGATGTCCTCCAGTTGCACGCCCACGATGGTGACCGGTTCGTCGCGCAGCGCCTCGCGTATCGAGCTGGTCACGTCCACGCCCAGCTTGGCGCGGTCCTGGATCGCCGAGACGGCCGTATAGCGGCCGAAGACCTTCTTGATCTGGTCGTAGGTGCGCGGCATGAGCACGCGGTTCTGCAGGTTGTCCAGCGAGCCGTATTGGGAATAGAGGTCGCCGACCCGCGAGTCGGGCACCCGGTACGTGACGGAGATGCGGATGTCGGCCGGCTGCTGGTCGGCGCTATAGGACTCGACCTTGTCGAAGGTCGATGTGTGATCGCGGACGGAAACGTTGACGGTGGTGTCGATGACGGGAACCTTCAGGTGCAGGCCGGGCTCGGCGACGTCCACCAGGCGGCCGTTGCGCAGCACGACGGCCCGTTCGCCCTGGTCGACCTGGTACCAGGAGCCGATGATGGCGATGAGCGCCAGCAGCGCGATGACGACGGCACCGGCGAGCAGGCGGAGAGACTTACCTTTCGTTTTTACGTCCATTATTTTTACGAGGTAGGGGTGTTGGGGAGCTCATGTAAAAAACCCCACGCCGCGCGGCTCACGCCGCTTGCTGCCCCCAAGGGGGCGTTTATGCCTTGGGGCTGCCCGGCGGCAAAAAAGGGCGTGCGCGGACGCTCCCGATCTGCCCGCGCAGCGGAAGCATACCGGGAACTTGGAAAGAGGGTGTCTCCGGGGTGTCTCCGGGGGTGTCTCTGGAAGGGGGAAGCGTTGCCTGGATGCGTCGGCCGCGCCGCTCAGGCGGCCACGGCCTGTGCCTGCGCCGGCGCCGCGGTCCCGAATCCCCGCGACTTGCCTGAACTCAGGTACCCCGCGATCGATTCCTGCGTCACTTCGCCCAGGTACACGCCGTCGGCGTCGAGCACCGGCAGCCAACTGGTGTTGTGCTGGTACATGCGCGACAGCACGATGCGCAGGTGCTCGTCGACCGCCGCGGTGACGGTGAAGGCGCGCAGCGATTCGCCGCAGGGGCGGTCGTTCGCGCGCATCGCCTCGCGCGCGTCGCGCCGGGTGATGTAGCCCAGGGCCCGTCCCCCCGCGTCCAGGATCGGCATGTAGCGCACGTCGGCCTCGTCCATTACCCCGTAGGCCTGCGACATGGCCATCTCCGGCGTGCCGCAGGGCGGCAGGCTGGCGGCGTCGCCCGCGCGCACCAGCAGCAGGCGCTTGAGCGTGTTGTCGTGGCCGACGAAGGCCTGCACGAAATCGTCCGCCGGGTGCGCCAGCAGCGCATCGGGGTGATCGAACTGCACCAGCCGTCCGGCGCGGAACACCGCCACGCGGTCGCCCAGCTTGATGGCCTCGTCGATATCGTGCGAGACCATGATGACCGTCTTCTTCAGCTCGCGCTGCATCTGGAAGAACTCGTTCTGGATGCTTTCGCGGTTGATCGGGTCGACCGCGCCGAAGGGTTCGTCCATCAACAGCACCGGCGCGTCCGCGGCCAGGGCGCGGATCACGCCCACGCGCTGCTGCTGGCCGCCGGAGAGCTCGCGCGGATAGCGGTTCATCATCTTGCCCGGGTCCAGCTTGACCATGGCCAGCAGCTCGCGCGCGCGCTCGCGGCAGCGCTGCTTGTCCCAGCCCATCAGGCGCGGCACGACCGTGATGTTCTGTTCGATGGTCATGTTGGGAAACAGGCCGATCTGCTGGATCACGTAGCCGATCTTGCGGCGCAGGCTGACGGCGTCCAGCGAGGCCGTGTCCTCGCCTTCGATCAGCACGCGGCCCGAGGTCGGCGGGATCAGGCGGTTGATCATCTTCAGGGTCGTGGTCTTGCCGCAGCCGGAGGGACCGAGGAAGACGCAGATTTCGCCGCGCGGCACGGTCAGGCTGACGCGGTCCACGGCCTTGACCACGTGACCGTCCTTCTGCGTGAACGATTTGCTGAGTTGGTCGAGTTCTATCATGTGCGGACTCCTTTCGGGGTGAGGGCGCGCTGCAGCCATTGCAGGCAGGTATCGGCGGCGATGGCGAGCACGCTGACCAGGACCGCGCCGATGGCGAGCTTGCTCATATTGCTCTGGCTGATGGCTTGCAGGATCAGCACGCCGAGGCCGCCGGCGCCGATCAGCGCGGAGATGGTGGCCACACCGATGTTCATGACCACGGCGGTGCGCACGCCGCCGATGATGACGGGCGTCGCCAGCGGCAGCTCCACCATGCGCAGGCGCTGCCAGGGCGTCATGCCGATGCCGCGCGCGGCTTCGCGGATGCCGGGATCGACGTTCGCCAGCGCGACGTAGGTGTTGCGCATGATGGGCAGCAGGGAATAGAGAAAGACGGCGGTGACGGCCGGCACGTAGCCCAGGGCGTGGCCGAAGTGGCTGAAGATGGGAATCATCAGGCCGAACAGCGCGATGGAAGGCAGGGTCAGTATCACCGTGGCCAGGCCCAGCAGGGGCGTGGCCAGCCAGCGCACGCGCACGATCAGTATGCCCAGCGGAATGCCGCAGACGATGGCGCAGCCCACCGCCGCGCCCACCAGGGCCAGGTGCTGGCCCGCCAGGCTCAGCAGCGACGGCCAGGTTTGCGATAGATAGTCGAGGATGTTCATGGCGCTCCCTCAGATCAGGCCGTGCTGGCGCAGGAAATCGGTGGCCACCTGGTCCACCGGGCGCTGGCCGATGTCGACCTGGTAGTTCATTTCGGTCATGGCGGCGTTGTCGAGTTGGGCGGCCAGGGCATTCAGTTGCTCGGCCAGCTTGGGGTGGGCGCGCAGGATTTCCTCGCGCACCACCGGCGCCGCGTTGTAGGCCGGGAAGTAATTCAGGTCGTCGCGCAACAGCACCAGGCCGAAGCCCTTGACGCGCCCGTCCGTGGTGTACACCAGGCCGGTGTCGACCTGGTTGTTGCGCAGGGCGGTGTAGACCAGCCCGGGATCGAGCTGGATGATGTCGCGCCGGGTCAGGGGCAGGTCATAGGCCTTTTTCAGAGGTTCCAGGCCGTCGGGCCGCGCGGCGAACTCCATGTCGACGGCGAAGGGATGGCGCTTTTCCGGCGTGTCGCGCACCATCTTCGCGTACTGCGACAGGGTGGTGATGCCGGTGGCTTCGGCCCGCTCGTGCGGCATGGCCAGCGCGTAGGTGTTGTTGACGGTGGATGCCCGCAGCCAGACCAGGCCCTTCTTCGCATCGAGCGTCTTGACCCGCTCATAGCTCTGTTCGGCGTTCAGCTTTTCCTGGACGTGGTTGAACACCACCAGCGCGGTGCCGGTGTAGTCCCAGACCACGTCCAGTTGGCCGTTCTCCAGCGCCTGGCGCATGAGCGTGCTGCCCAGGCCGGTGGTGAGGTCGGTGGCGTAGCCCTTGGCGCGCAGGTACTGCGCGGTCATGGAGGACAGGATCAATTGCTCGGTGAAGTTCTTGCCGCCGACGCGCAAGGGCGCGTCGGCCCGGGCCGGGGCTTGCCAGGCCAGCAGCAGGCCCGCGGCCAGCAGCACGGCGCCCAGGCGCCGCGCAAGTCCGCGCGCGGCGGTGGCGAGGCGGGGCGCCGCGTGCTTCCGTGCAGGCGCGCGCGGCGGCAGCCGGCGGCGGGCGTGGTGTTCGTTCGACATCGGTTCTCCTTGATTCAGGCCGCTCAGCGGCCCATGCCGCGCTTGCGCAGGTACAGGGCGCCGCCCGCCGCGAACAGCGCGTCGAGCGCCAGCGCCATGACGGCGGTGGCGGCGGCGCCCAGCAGCAGCAGCGGCTGGTCGTTCAGATAGATTCCCGGGAAGATGAGCTCGCCCAGGCTGTTGGCGCCGATCAGGAAGGACAGCGGCACCGTTCCCACGTTGATCACCAGGCTGATGCGCACGCCTGCCAGGATCACGGGCAGGGCATTGGGCAGCTCGACCTGGAACAGCCGCTGCGCCGGCGTCATGCCGATGCCGCGCGCCGCTTCGATCAGCGCCGGCGACACGCCGCGCAGGCCTTCGGTGGTATTGCGCACGATGGGCAGGAGCGAGGCGAGCCACAGGGCCAGGATGGCGGGTCTTTCGCCGATGCCCAGCGCCGCCAGGGCCAGCGCCAGCACCGCCAGCGAAGGGACGGTGTTGCCGATGTTGAAGATCTGCATCAGGCGGTCGGACCAGCGGCGCATGCCGGGACGGCTCAGGGCGACGCCGGCCGGCAGCCCGGTCGCGAGCGCCAGGACCATCGATATGCCCACCAGCCGCAGATGGTCGGCGGCGTCGTAGAGCAGGCGGCCGCGCTGCTGGCGGATGAAGTCCGGCCCGATCCAGGCCGCCAGGCCGGCGAGCAGCGCCAGGATGCAGGCCGTTCCGGCCAGGGCGCGCGCGGTGGAGTTGGTTTTCAGCATGACTCTCCCAGCCCGCGTCCGCAACGCGGTGAAGCGCTGTGAGCACGGGAAATGACAAGCGGGCGGAGACCGGCAGCAGCAGGGCGCCAGGCCAGGCCCGCGACAGTGCAAAAGCATTGCGTATGCACGCCATGGCCGGCAGGAACACCGGCGGACGCGCGGTGGGTCCGTGCGTCACCGAAGTGGGCGGGACCCTGAAGGTGGAAGCGCGGCACGTGAGGCCGGGCATTCCGGAGGGGCGGCGCAAGACAAGGCGAAATGCCGTTGTTTTGGCCAAATGGCAGCGCGAGTAGAAGAAAGCATCCGATGCGCCGCCGATCGTCGGGACTGCCAAATGTTCGTCTGTTCGCGTGTTCGTCAGGTCATGACCGCGCTGGCCTTGGCTGGCGCGGGAGCGTATTGCTACGCCCGGACGGGTGATGCAAGAAACCCGGACAGATGAAAACAGATGGCAACGTGTCGGCTATTGTAGCGAAGTTCAGTCAAATTGTCATCTCCTTCTTTCCGCCCTCTGCTGGGCGCCTGCTTGCGGAGAGGGGAAACGGGCGCGATTCCGGCGCTTTCGGACAGCGTTCCAGCCGCTGTCCGAAGGCGGGCGGCGGCGCGGTCGGCAGGGGGCGGGAGGGCATGTTCAGGCCATCTCCGCCGATCGCGCGAATTTTTCCTTCAGGTACAGCGCCAGCGCCAGGTCGTTGGCCAGCGCCAGCTTTTTCATGGCGCGCCGCTTGTGCGTGCTGACGGTCTTCTTGCTGCGCAGCAGCTTGCCGGAGATCTGCGTGACCGAAAGGCCCAGCGCCATGTTGCGCAGGATTTCGGCCTCGGCCGTGGTGAGCCGGGGGTCCGGCCGCGGCGGCTTGAACGCGTGCAACCGGCCCTGGCTGCAGGCGTGGAAGGTGCGCGGGGCGCCGATGGACTTGCGGATCATTTCCGCGACGCAAAGCAGGCGCTCCCCCTTCGGCACGTAGCCGTTGGCGCCCGCCTTGTAGGCCGCGTACTGGGTGTCCTCCACCTTGCCGCCGGAGAAGGTGATGATGATCAGGTCGGGATGCTGCCGGCGCAGCCGCCTGATGAAATCGACCCCGTCCGAAGGCTCGCGCGGCAGGTAGAAGTCGACGATGGCGACGTCGCAGGGAGATTCCTTCAGCGTTTCCAGGAAGCGCAGCGCCGAGGTTTCGGCCTGGACGACCTCGAAATCCGCCTGGTGGCGCAGGAAAGCGGCCATGCCCAGGCCGACGATGGGATGGTCGTCCAGGATGGAAACACGGATGCGGTGGCGGGGGCGGGCACTGAGGACATAGCGGCGGACGACTTCCTCGCCGAGGAGATACCTGGACAAGGCGGAGCGGATACCGGGGCGGCTGTACGCGAAGACCATGCGTTTCCTTGCGTGGGCGGGGCTGGATGGCAGTTTAAGGACCCCAGGCGGCTTGTCGGCGGCAACCGCGCAAAAACAGGACCAGTCCTACATGCCATCCCCATTCCTTCCGCGCCCCGTGCCAGCCCGCCGCCAGGGGTGATACAATTCGAAAATCACTTTGAACCGATCGGCTCCGCGCCAGCCGGCCGATCCCACCCTTGCGACGAGTTGTCGAATGTCTCCACGATATGCCCGAACTACGACCTTGAGTCCATGCTGACATGCTGCGACTTAGGTAGGTTCGTGGCCAGCCCGCAGGTCGGGGTTGGCGGCGCCAGACAAAGAAAACGCGGCCGATAGCCGCGTTTTTCATTTCATACATCAGGAAGCTTCAAATGGTTCAGATTACCTTGCCCGACGGTTCCCGCCGCGAGTTTCCCGGGCCCGTCACGGTGGCCGAGGTGGCGCAGTCGATCGGCGCGGGCCTGGCGCGCGCCGCCCTGGGCGGCCGCGTGGCCCGCAACGGCGAAAAGCCGCGCCTGGTCGATACGTCCTATCGCATCGACGGCGACGCCGAGCTGGGCATCGTCACCGCCAAGGACGCCGACGGCCTGGACCTGATCCGCCACTCCACGGCGCACTTGCTGGCGTACGCGGTCAAGTCGCTGTTCCCCGATGCGCAGGTCACCATCGGCCCGGTGATCGACAACGGTTTCTACTACGACTTCTCGTACAAGCGTCCCTTTACGCCGGAAGACCTGCAGGCCATCGAGAAAAAGATGGCCGAACTGGCGCGCAAGGACGAGGTCGTGACGCGCGAGGAATGGACGCGCGACGACGCCGTGGCCTATTTCAAGAGCATCGGCGAGAACTACAAGGCCGAGATCATCGCCTCGATCCCGTCCAATGAAGTCCTCAGCCTGTACCGCGAAGGCGACTTCGTCGACCTGTGCCGCGGACCGCACGTGCCGTCGACGGGCAAGCTGAAGGTCTTCAAGCTGATGAAGGTGGCGGGCGCCTACTGGCGCGGCGACAGCAAGAACGAGATGCTGCAGCGTATCTACGGCACGGCCTGGGCGACCAAGGAAGAACAGGACGCCTACCTGCACATGCTGGAAGAGGCCGAAAAGCGCGACCACCGCAAGCTGGGCCGCGAACTGGACCTGTTCCACTTCCAGGACGAGGCGCCGGGCCTGATCTTCTGGCATCCCAAGGGCTGGCAGCTCTGGCAGCAGGTCGAGCAGTACATGCGCGCGGTCTATCGCGACAACGGTTACCAGGAAGTCAAGGCGCCGCAGATCCTGGACATTTCCCTGTGGAAGAAAACGGGCCACTGGGACAACTATCGTGAAAACATGTTCACGACGGAGTCCGAGAACCGCGTCTACGGCCTGAAGCCCATGAACTGCCCGGGCCACGTGCAGATTTACAACGCCGGCCTGCATTCCTACCGCGACCTGCCGCTGCGCTACGGCGAATTCGGCCAGTGCCATCGCAACGAGCCCTCCGGTTCGCTGCACGGCATGATGCGCGTGCGCGGTTTCACGCAGGACGACGGCCACATTTTCTGCACCGAGGACCAGTTGCAGGACGAATGCGCCGCCTTTACGGCGCTCCTGCAGAAGGTCTACCAGGACTTCGGTTTTACGGAAGTGCTGTACAAGGTGGCCACGCGGCCGGAGAAGCGCATCGGTTCCGACGCGACGTGGGACGCCGCCGAGAAGGCCTTGATGGACAGCCTGGAGCGCACCGGCTGCGCGTTCGAGATCTCTCCGGGCGAGGGCGCGTTCTACGGTCCGAAGATCGAATACACGCTGAAGGACGCCATCGGCCGCCACTGGCAGTGCGGCACGATCCAGGTCGATTTCTCGATGCCGGTGCGCCTGGGCGCGGAATACGTCGACGCCGACGACCAGCGCAAGCCGCCGGTCATGCTGCACCGGGCCATCCTGGGCTCGCTGGAGCGTTTCATCGGAATGTTGATCGAAAACCACGCCGGCGCCATGCCGCCCTGGCTCGCGCCGGTGCAGGCCGTGGTGTGCTGTATCTCCGAGCCGTCGGCCGATTATGCGGCCCAAATTGCACAAACCCTGAAAAAACAAGGCTTTAGGGTTGAGTCGGATTTGCGTGGTGAAAAAATCACTTATAAAATCCGAGAGCACAGTCTGCAAAAGATCCCCTATATTCTTGTCGTAGGCGAGAAAGAACGGGAGGCCGGTACGGTCGCCGTGCGCGGCCGGGGCGGTCTGGAACTGGGCGCCATCAAGCTCGAGGACTTCATCAGCCGCCTGGCGACGGATGTGTCCGCACGGCGCGACGTCGCCGCCTGATTCCCGCCGGGTCCATTTTTCGCAGGTTTTTCAACGTTTTAGGAGTTGTCAACATCGCCACTGAAAAAGCCAATCGCATCAACGGTGAGATCCGTGTCCCCGAGGTGCGCCTGATAGGTCTGGAAGGAGAACAGCTAGGCATCGTCAAGATCGCCGACGCGTTCCGGTTGTCCGAGCAGAATGACGTGGACCTGGTGGAGATCGCCCCCAATGCCGATCCCCCTGTCTGCCGCCTGATGGACTATGGCAAGTTCAAGTACCAGGAACAGAAACGCCAGGCCGAAGCCCGTTCCAAGCAGAAGGTCATCCAGGTCAAGGAAGTGAAATTCCGTCCCGCGACCGACGAGGGTGATTACCAGGTCAAGCTGCGCAACCTGCGCCGCTTTCTGGAAGAGGGCGACAAGGCGAAAGTCACGCTGCGCTTCCGGGGCCGGGAAATGGCCCACCAGGAATTGGGCATGCGGGTGCTTGAGCGAGTGCGCGACGACCTGACCGAGCTGGCCTTGGTTGAATCCATGCCGAAGCTGGAAGGTCGCCAGATGATCATGGTGTTGGCGCCGCGCAAGAAAGCGACGCCGGGCAAGGACGCCGGGGCTGCGCCCGCGGCTTGACGTCTTTTCCCCCTGATTAAACCGCCGCCCTCCCCGATCGGGGAGGGCGGCGCACGCTGCGGGTGCCGCAATGCATGTTTTGTTCGTTATCGATCCCTTGCCGCTGCTGAAGGCGTACAAGGATAGTTCCGTCGCCATGATGCGCGCCCTGGTCAAACGCGGGCATCGCCTCAGCGTGGCCCTGCAGGGGGACCTCTATATCGACGGCGGCAAGGTGTCGGTCCGGGCGACGCCGATCTCGCTGCGCGCCGATGCCGATTTCCATGGCCACGACTGGTGGCAGGACGACGGCGCGCCGGCCGACCAGCCGCTGGCGGCTTTCGACGCCGTGCTGATGCGCAAGGATCCGCCCTTCGACATGGAATACGTCTACTCCACGCACCTGCTGGAGTATGCGGAGGCCCAGGGCGCCAGGGTGTTCAATCACGGCGCGGCCATACGCAATCATCCCGAAAAACTGGCCATCACCGAGTTCCCGGAATTCACCGTTCCGACGCTGGTGACGCGCGACATGGCGCGCATCCGCGCGTTTCACGCCGAGCACCGCGACGTCATCGTCAAGCCGCTGGACGGCATGGGCGGCACGGGGATCTTCCGGCTGCGCGATGGCGAGCTGAATCTGAACGCCATCCTGGAAACCCTGACGGACACCGGCACGCGGACCATCATGGCCCAGCGCTACATCCCGGAAATCGTCAATGGCGACAAGCGCATCCTGTTGATCGGCGGCGAGCCGGTGCCCTACGCGCTGGCGCGCATCCCCATGGCCGGCGAAACCCGCGGCAACCTGGCGGCGGGCGGCCGCGGCGTGGCCCAGCCCCTTTCCGAGCGCGACCGCTACATCGCGGAATCGGTGGCGCCGCGCCTGGCGGCGCGCGGCCTGCTGCTGGTCGGCCTGGACGTGATCGGCGACTACGTCACCGAGGTCAACGTGACCAGCCCCACCTGCTTCGTCGAGATCACCGAGCAGACCGGCTTCGACGTGCCGGAAATGTTCGCCAAGGCGCTGGAACGCGCCGTGAGCGCGGCGGCCTGACGGAGGCATGATGACCGGCATCGTCATCGTCGTCCATACGCCGCTCGGGTCCGCCATGCTGGACTGCGCGGGCCACGTCATGGGCAAGATCGACAACGTCGCGGTCCATGACATCCAGGCGGACGACATGCCGGAGGCGCGCGCGCCGGCGGTGGTGGCCGACATCCTGCGGCTGGGCCGCGACGGCGGCGGGGTGCTGGTGCTGACCGACCTGGTCGGCGCGACGCCCGCCAACATCGCCAAGCGCGCCGTGCTGGAAGCGCAGGCGCAGGGGGTGCAATGCGCCGTCCTGGCCGGCCTGAATACGCCCATGCTGCTGCGGGCGCTCACCTACCGCAATCTTTCCCTGGCGGAAACCCGGGAAAAGGCCTTGGCGGGCGGGGTGCAGGGCGTATTACGTGTAGACTGAGTTTAAAATTCTGATCCATCGTATGCCGGCGATGCGCCGGCATGATTTTGCAGTCGCTCCGCGCTCCTCCTCCTATGGCTAATTCCGAGATCGTCATCAGCAATAAATTGGGTTTGCATGCGCGGGCCGCCGCCAAGCTCACTCAGTTGGCAAGCAAATACAACTGCGATATCTATATCTCCCGGGGCGCGCAGCGTGTGAATGCCAAGAGCATCATGGGCGTCATGATGCTGGCGGCCGGCCTGGGCGTGACCGTCAAGCTGGACGCCACCGGCGCCGACGCCGAGCGGGCGCTCGCGGATATCGAAGCCCTGTTCGACAGCAAATTCGGTGAGCACGAATAAAGCCGTTCCTCCCGCCGCCGCTTCGGCTCCGGCGCAATCCGCGGCCGGCCAGGACGGCGGCGCCGGCGCCGCCCCCAGCGCGGTGCTGTGCCTGTACGGCCAGGGCGTGGCGCGCGGCTATGCCATCGGCCGCGCCGTCGTCATGGGCGCGGCGGCCCTGGAGGTCGCCCACTATCGCATCGCCCCCGAAGAGGTCCCCGCCGAGCGCGAGCGCCTGACCGCCGCGCTGCAGAAGGCGCAGGACGAGCTGCTGCAGATGGCCGACACCCTGCCCGAGGACGCCCCGCGCGAACTCGGCGCCATGCTCAACGTGCACCGCCTGCTGCTGGGCGATCCCCTGCTGGCGCAGCAGGCCCTGGGCTTGATCGAGGAACGGCACTACAACGCCGAGTGGGCGCTGACCACGCAAGGCCAGTTGCTGGGCGAGCAGTTCGACGCCATGGAGGACGAGTACCTGCGCGAGCGCGGGGGCGACGTGCGCCAGGTCATCGAACGCGTGCTGCACGTGCTGGTGGGCACGTCCGCCATCCCCGATCCCAGCCGGGTCGACGGCAACGACCCGCTGGTCGTGGTGGCCCACGATATTTCTCCCGCCGACATGCTGCGGCTGCGCGGCGGGCGTTTCCTGGCCTTCGTCACGGACCTGGGCGGCGCCACCTCGCATACGGCCATCGTCGCGCGCAGCATGGGCGTGCCGGCGGTCGTCGCCCTGGGGCACGTGCGCGAACTGGTGCGCGACGGCGACATGCTGATCGTGGACGGCGGCAGCGGCGCGGTCATCGTCAATCCCTCGCCGGCCATCCTGAACGAATACCGCGAGCGCCAGCGCGCCTATGCCGAGGAGCGGGCGGAGCTGGCGCTGCTGCGCGACGAGCCCGCCATCACCCTGGACGGCATAGGCGTCACGCTGCACGCCAATATCGAATTGCCGGAAGAGGCGGAGCTGGCGCTGGCGTCGGGCGCCGAAGGCATCGGCCTGTTCCGCAGCGAATTCCTTTTCATGGGGCGCCGCCAGTTGCCCGGCGAGGAGGAGCAGTACCAGGCCTATACCTCGGTGCTGCGGGTCATGGCCGGCCGGCCGGTGACCATCCGCACGCTGGACATCGGCTCGGACAAGACGCTGGACGACGAGGCGACGGTGGCCATCAACCCGGCCCTGGGCCAGCGCGCCATCCGTTATTGCCTGGCGCGGCCGGAAATGTTCGCCACCCAGTTGCGCGCCATCCTGCGCGCGTCGGCGCACGGCCCGGTGCGCCTGCTGATTCCCATGGTCTCGCACATGCACGAGGTCGTGGCCACGCGGCAGGCGCTGGACGCGGCGCGGCTGGAACTGGATGCGCGCGGCCAGGCCTACGCGCCGCACATCGAGCTGGGCGCGATGGTCGAGGTGCCCGCCATCGCGATCGCCATCGAGCCCTTCGCCCAGGCGCTGGATTTCCTGTCCATTGGCACCAACGACCTGATCCAGTACACGCTGGCCATCGATCGCGGCGACGTGCAGGTGGCGTCCTTGTACGACGCGCTGCATCCGGCCATCCTGCGCCTGCTGTCGCACACCATCAATGCCGGCGAACGGGCCGGCAAGCCGGTGGCCGTGTGCGGGGAAATGGCGGGCGACGCGCAGCTCACGCGCTTGCTGCTGGGGCTGGGCCTGACCGAGTTTTCCATGCATCCGCAGCAGTTGCTGGACGTCAAGCGCGAGATCCGGCGCGCGCATTCCAACGCCTTGCGCGTGAAGGTGGCCTCGGTGCTCAACCGCGCGCTGCCGGTCGACCTGGAAACCCTCAATCAGCCTTGAAAAGGCCGGGCGCAAGCCTCAATGCCCATCCAGGGCGTCGCGGATCCGGCTCCGCCGGTCCGCCAACGCCGCCCCCTTGAGGGGGCCCGCGAAGCGGGTACGGGGTGGGCTTCACTTGGCCGCGCCGGCACCATAAAAAACGGGGCGCTCGCGAGCGCCCCGTTTCCCCTTGTGTTCCGTCCCGGCCCTGTCCGTGAGGGCCGGGATCGATACCGATCCTAGCTGTGGTACGCCGATTCCCCGTGGCAGGTGATGTCCAGGCCTTCGCGCTCGACGTCTTCCGGCACGCGCAGGCCGCAGACCATGTCGGCGATCTTGTAGGCGATCCAGGCGACGATGCCGGACCAGACGATGGTCAGGACCACGCCTTCGAACTGCACCCACACCTGGCCGCCGATTTCCCCGGCCGTCTTCAGGCCCGGGCCGCCCAGCGCCTGGGCGTTGAACACGCCGGTCAGCAGGGCGCCGGTGATGCCGCCCACGCCGTGCACGCCGAACACGTCCAGCGCGTCGTCCGCCTTGAGCAGGCGCTTCAGGCCGTTCACGCCCCAGACGCAGATCACGCCGCCGGCGATGCCGATGATGAAGGCGCCGACCATGCCGACCAGGCCGGCAGCGGGGGTGATGGCGACCAAGCCGGCCACCGCGCCCGAGGCGGCGCCCAGCATGGAGGGCTTGCCCTTGAGCGCCCATTCCGTGAACAGCCAGGCCAGCACGGCGGCGGCGGTGGCGATCATGGTGTTGAAGAAGGCGAGGGTGGCTTGTTCATTCGACATCAGCGCGGAGCCGGCGTTGAAGCCGAACCAGCCCACCCACAGCAGCGAAGCGCCGATCATGACCATGGGCAGGTTGTGCGGCTGCATGGCTTCACGGCCATAGCCCACGCGCTTGCCGATCACGTAGGCGCCCACCAGGCCGGCGACACCGGCGTTGATGTGCACCACCGTGCCGCCGGCGAAGTCCAGCGCGCCCTTGGCGTTCATCAGGCCGGGCGCGGTGGGCGAGGCGAACCACACCATGTGGGCGATGGGCACGTAGGCGAAGGTAAACCAGATCACCGTGAACACCAGCACCGCGGAAAAGCGGGCGCGTTCGGCGAAGCTGCCGACTATCAGCGCGCAGGTGATGCCGGCGAAGGTCGCCTGGAAGGAGGCGAACAGCAATTCGGTCAGCGTGGCCGACATGGCGTACTTGCCGTCGGCCGGCGAGAACATGCCCGAGAAAAAGGCGCGGGAGAAACCGCCGAAGAAGGCGTTGCCTTCCGTGAAGGCCAGCGAATAACCGTAGATGAACCACAGCACCAGGCCCAGGACGAAAGTGCCCATGACCTGCATCAATACCGACAACACGTTCTTGCTGCGCACCAACCCGCCGTAGAACAGGGCCAGGCCGGGAACTGCCATCATCAACACCAGCAGTGTCGATACCAGCATCCACGAGATATCTGCTTTATCCATTTGTAATGGCTCCAATAGCGTCTTTATTCGTTATTTACAGTGCTGCTTCGCCTGCTTCGCCGGTCCGGATGCGGATGACCTGCTCCAGGGGGGCGACAAAAATCTTGCCGTCGCCGATCTTGCCCGTGCGGGCGGCTTGCTCGATGGTTTCGATGGCCTGTTCGACCAGGTCGTCCGGCACCGCGGCGTCCACGCGCAGCTTGGGCAGGAAGTCGACGGCGTATTCCGCGCCCCGATAAAGTTCGGTGTGGCCCTTCTGGCGTCCAAAACCCTTGACTTCAGTGACGGTCAGTCCTTGGACGCCAATTCCGGACAGAGCCACTCGCACCTCGTCGAGCTTGAACGGCTTGATGATGGCGATAATGAGTTTCATGGCTTATTCCTCTCATGGTTTGCGCTAGGCATTGCGTGAAAAGCAATATCCATGCCAATTTTGGTCAATCCATTGCTGACGCGGCGCTGGACATGGGCGAATGCGTTCGCCGGAGGCATGGCGGGCGTGAAAGGTCCCGGTTTCGACGACGCCAGGGGCGGGCGTGGCGGTGGCGCGGCCGGATTGCCCCAAGATAGGGAGGATCGTGGTACGTCGCGCACATGACTGGTGCACAACGTGGTGCATGACTCCGCTACCGTATGTTGTCGGACTGGGTTTTTTGTAGCGAATTGATGCGGCCCTACAGAATATGGATAGCATCCTTAGGGATGAAAATCCTGCGCCCATCATGTGCGGATCGCAGGCGGCCGCGCCAGGGTCCTCGGGACGGTATTGATACGCTGGCTTACATGCTGACGTTGTGTGGAAATGGGGCCTGCATGAAGAATGGCTTCGTCCGAACGGCGTGCGTGACCGGCGCCCCGGCAATATCCGCCACGGCGGCATTCGACCGCCGGAACGATGGGAAAGAGGAAACCATGAATCGCCTATCTGGGAATACCGCTAGGAAGACCGCGATCGCGGCCGCGCTGTTGCTGGCCGCGACCGTCCTGACCGCTTGCGACAAGAAGGATGACAAGCCGGCGGCTTCGGCCCCTGCCACGTCCACGCCATCCACGACGGCGCCGTCGACCGCGGCGCCAGCCACGCCCGCGCCGTCCTCCACGGCGCCATCCAGCGCCGCGCCGGCGCCGGCTTCCACGGCAAGCGCCGGGGACGTGCCGGCCGAGTGCGACGCCTATATCCGCAAGGTGAATGCGTGCATGGACAAGCTGGGCGCCAACAGCCCGGCCGTGGCGACGTTCCGCCAGCAGCTCGACGCGGCCCGCACGCAATGGGCCAGCGTGTCGGACAAGACGGCGCTGGCGGCGCAGTGCAAGCAATCGACCGACCTGTTTACCCAGTCCGCCGCGCAGATGGGGTGCGAATAAAAATTCCGGTTGTCTCCGGAGCCCTGGGGCGGCCAATGTGCCGCTCTTTTTTTGTTTGACGATGACTCCAGCCCGGTACTTCGCTGGACTGCGCCTAAGCCCGCTACAGCAGGTTTATCAATCACTTAGGCGAGTTCAACATATGCCGGTGCTTTCCGAAACTTGACCTGGCTTCCGGTCGCGTGGCTCCCATGTGGCTCTTGGAAACCGGGGTTTCCGAGGAGTCATCATGGCAAGAATCAAGCTCACCAAGTCCGCCGTCGATGCGGCAAAGCCCCAGGCGCTGGCCATCGAACTGCGGGATACCGTAGTTCCCGGCTTCCTGTGCAAGATCACCCCGGCCGGCCGCAAGGTGTTCATGCTCCAGTACCGCACGAACGCCGGCGAGCGCCGCAAGCCTGCCCTGGGGCAGTACGGGGAACTGACCGTCGATCAGGCACGCACGATGGCGCAGGAGTGGCTGGCCGAGGTGCGCAAGGGCGGCGACCCCAGCGCGGCCAAGAATGCCGCCCGCAAGGCACCGACCATGAAGGAGTTTTGCCACACCTTCATGGAGGACTACTCCAAGCAGCGCAACAAGCCCAGTACGCAGCGCGGCTATCAGGGTGTCATCGACCGCTGCATCATCCCGATCATGGGCCGGATGAAGGTACAGGATGTGAAGCGCCCGGACGTGGCTGCGCTGATGAAGAAGCTGGCCTACAAGCAGGCCGAGGCCAACCGCACCTTTGGCGTGCTGCGCAAGATGTTCAACCTGGCCGAAGTGTGGGGGCTACGCCCGGACGGCACGAACCCTTGCCGCCACGTCCCGATGTACCCGCCCGGCAAGGAAACCCGGCTCATCGTGGACGATGAGTTGGTACGGATCTTCCGTCACCTGGAGCACTTGGAGGCGGAAGGACTGGAGAACTACGTCATCCCGCTGGCAATCCGCCTGCAATTCGAGTTCGCCGCCCGCCGTTCCGAAATCTGCCCGCTTGAATGGGCGTGGGTTGATCTGGAAAAGCGTCGTGTCGTCTGGCCGGACAGCAAGACCGGCGGGATTTCCAAGCCCATGAGCGAGGAAGCCTATCGCTTGCTGTCCACTGCGCCGCGCCGAGAAGGCTGCCCCTACGTCCTGCCATCGCCGAATGACCCGGCCCGGCATCTGACCCACGGCGAGCACTATGGCGGCTGGAAGCGCGTGCTCAAGGCCGCCGGCGTGCCGCACGTCGGCACGCACGGCATTCGCCACCGCGCCACGACCGACATTGCCAATTCGGGCGTGCCCACCAAGGTCGGCATGAAGCTGACGGGCCACAAGACCGTGGCGATGTTCATGCATTACGTCCACACCGAGGACAAGCCTGTGCGCGATGCGGCCGAGCTGGTAGCGAGCCGGCGGCAGGCAATCACAGGCGCACAGAGAAGTGAGTCCTTGGCGGTACCTGCAATATGAGCCCATCAGCATCCTCGATGCCTTCATCCCCTCAGCGAAGCGGACAGCGTCGCCAGTGCTCTCTTGTCAGGAAGGGAGGAATGAGGTTCACTGGTGGTAAAATTGATTCATCCTCACGCTTGTCGCAACCCTTGAGAAAGCGAACCTCATGAATGTAGGCCAAGCCATTCGATTGTGCCGGACGCAGCGTGGCGTTTCGCAGAGTGCGATTGCGACCCGGGCAAGTTGCTCAGTGTCATATCTGTCGATGCTTGAGAACAACAAGCGCGATCCGACGCTTTCAACAGTTGCCAAGATCGCCGAGGCATTGCACGTACCTGTCGGTCTACTTTTTGTTTTGGCTGCCGATCAGGATGAACTGGGTGACATTGATGAGCATCTCGCCGATCAGTTGATGCAGTCTGCGCTGGCATCACTGGAGACGTCGGCCAATACGACAGCGCAAGTGGGAGGCCGTTATGGCTAATGCCGAACAACTCAAGGCGTTGGTTAAATCCCATATCGAGCGGGACGATCAGCACTTTTATTCTGTTGCCATGCAGGTCGCCGCCCGTGAAGCTAAGGTGGGCCACGGCAAGCTGGCTCAGGAACTGCGGGACATGATTGATGCGGCCAAGGCTCGCGTGTCGCCTGCTAGTGCGTCGGCTAATCTAGTGCCTCTGGCGCGCCCCCGCGGCGAGTTGGCGAACCTGCTAACGGTGGCCTATCCGAAGAATCGGCTTGTAGACATGGTGCTCGATAACGATGTGGCCGAGCAGCTTGGCCGCATCCTGAAAGAGCAGAAGCATCATTTGCGCATCCGCGAATATGGCCTGACGCCACGACGCAAACTACTGCTGGTGGGGCCGCCCGGCACTGGCAAGACAATGACGGCCTCCGTGCTGGCGGGTGAGCTTGGAATCCCCTTGTTCTCCGTGAGGCTCGATGCCCTCATCACCAAGTTCATGGGAGAAACGGCCGCCAAGCTGCGTCAGATATTCGACGCCATCAGTGAGGTTCGCGGCGTTTACTTCTTTGACGAGTTCGATGCTATTGGCTCGCAGCGAGGACTCGCAAACGACGTAGGTGAGATTAGGCGGGTGCTCAACAGCTTTCTACAAATGATCGAGAGCGATCAGTCTCACAGCCTGATCCTTGCTGCGACCAACCATGTGGAGATACTTGACTACGCGCTTTTCCGTCGATTCGATAACGTGATCGAGTACCGGCTACCGAGCGGGCCACAAGCCGCCAAGCTGCTGCAGGCGCGGCTAGGGAAGTTTGCACCCAAGCCCTTTCCTCTGAAAGCTCTCACCGCGAAGGCGGAGGGGTTGAGCTACGCGGAAATCAGGCGCGCCGTGGACGAGTCCATTAAGGAAGCTGTGATGCACGACGAGGACCGCGTGGTGTCTGAGGCGCTGGCGCGGGCCTTTGAGGAACGCCGGAAATTCAGCATCAGAATGAACGATAAGAAGGCTGTGCAGAACCATGCCGGATCAACCGCAAGCTAAGCGTCCACACCTCATTCTTCGAAACACATCACGAGCAGTTGAATTCACGGCGAAGTCTTCGCCCGTGAAGCAGAAGGACATTCCAGTTCAGCCCAGACAGCAGCATGCAGCTTCCCTTCAAGGGCAGATCGAGGACTTGAAGCCTGCAGCAGCCGAGGCCGTGCGCGTCCAACAGGAACTGCAACTGGAAAGCGGGCTTGGCCTGCAAATTCAGTTCATCAGCCAGCCAGATGTGGTGCTGGCGTTTGAGAGTCTGGCCAATGCGACCAAGAAGATCGAGCTCCTGAGCGTCCGCGAAGAGGGCAACCGCACGCTCGCCAACATCTTCGTCCCGGATGGAGGGCTCGCACACTTCGAACAATATGTCGCGGACTACCTGGCGGAGAAGAAGGGCAACAAGAATCAGGCGCTTGATCATCGAAAGCTGCTCGACGCTATCGAATCCATCCGGGCAGCAGAGATAAGGGCGTTGTGGACCGATGCGCCCGAACTGCTGCCGGCTGATCCCGTCACGGCTTTTTGGTGGGAAGTGTGGCTACCGGTTCGAGGTGCAGGGCAGCGGCAAGCCGTGGTGGAAGATTTCAAGAAGCTCGCCCGCCTGGCAGATTGTGTGGTCAGTGACGAGCAGGCGAACTTCCCTGAACGCACGGTGCTGCTGATGTATGGCTCGCAACAGCAACTCTCGCGCTCGGTGATGACCTTGAACTGCGTGGCCGAGCTTCGCTATGCCAAAGAGACCGCCGAATTCTTCGACGGCATGGAGGTGGAAGAACAGCGCCAATGGGCGGACGATCTGCTGCGGCGTGCGCTGTTGCAACCCGCAGACGATGCCCCCCGGGTCTGCCTGCTGGATTCGGGCGTGACTCGCGCGCATCCACTGCTGGAGCCCTTGATGGACGCGACGGACTTGCACACCGTGGAGCCGGCATGGGGCGTGGATGACCAAGCGGATCACGGCACAGGACTGGCCGGTCTGGCAGCTTATGGTGACCTCACCGATGCCCTGTCTTCTGCGGACTCGATCAGCGTCCCGCATCGGCTGGAGTCGGTCAAGCTGTTGCCTGCGGAAGGTGCCAACGAAGGCGATGCGCGGCACCACGCCTACCTATTCGCGGAAGGCGTCGCCCGCCCCGAGATCTCTGCGCCAGCTCGCACCCGCGTGTTCACTTCTGCCGTGACGGCTTCGGACTATCGGGACAGGGGCCGGCCTTCTTCATGGTCGGCTGCTGTTGATGGCCTTGCGGCGGATGCGGATGGTGCCGGCGAGAACTCGCGTCTGTTCGTGCTCTCCGCCGGCAACAATCGTGATGCCAATGCGTGGACAACATATCCCGACTGCCTGGCCACCAACCTTGTGCATGATCCAGGGCAGGCATGGAATGCCATCACCGTGGGCGCTTGCACCGATAAGATCGACACACAGGGGCATCCGTCATTGAATCCGATTGCCGGAGTGGGTGGGCTAAGCCCGTTTACCACCACGACACAAACCTGGGATCGCGCTTGGCCGCTCAAGCCTGATGTTGTGCTGGAAGGCGGCAACGCGGCTAAGGATGATCTTGGTGCATCTTGGATGACCAGTTTGAGCCTGCTGACCGCCCACAATCAGCCGCAGGCACGCTTGTTCACCACCAGCAATGCTACCAGCGCTGCCTCCGCACTGTGTGCCGGCATGGCGGCCCGGATCATGGCTGCCTATCCACATCTTCGGGCGGAGACGGTGCGCGCATTGCTCGTTCATTCGGCGCAATGGAGCGATGCCATGCGTGCGATGTTTTTGCCGACTGCTCCAAACAAAGATCACTTCGTCAATTTGGTCCGTCACTGCGGTTGGGGTACGCCGGACCTGGACCGCGCACTGTGGAGCGCGAGCGATTCCTTGACGCTGGTGGTTGAAGATTTGGTGCATCCATATGCAAAGATTCAGGGCAAAGGGGTCGTCACCCGCGATATGAACCTGCATTCCTTGCCATGGCCGAAGGACGAGTTGGAGGCATTGCAAGACACGCCCGTGGAGATGCGTGTCACGCTGTCGTACTTCGTCGAGCCCAATCCTTCGGCACGGGGCGTCGCGTCGAAGTATCACTACCCTTCGCATCGTTTGCGTTTCGATGTGCAGCGCGCGCTGGATGCTTCTACCGATCACTTCATTGCACGGCTGAATGCCGCCGCTCAACGTGAAGACGAGAGTGATGGCGATCCGGTCAATCCTTCCGATCCGAACTGGCTACTGGGCGGCCAGAGGCGGCATCGTGGCTCGTTGCATCAGGATGTGTGGAAAGGCACCGCCGCTGAACTGGCCAGCCGTGGCTTTATCGCGGTCTACCCGTCTGCTGGCTGGTGGCGGACACGGCCTGCGCTGGAACGCTATGCGTTGCCAGCGCGATACAGCCTCGTGGTCTCGATCCGGACGCCACAGACGGACGTGGACCTCTATACCGCCGTCGCCCAGAAACTCCCCGTGGCCAACGTCGTTGCCGTGGAAACATAAGGCGCGTCCCGGCGTGCCGCCGTCGGGTTCGCGGGCTGCGCCCCGCGCTTCGTGCCGAATCGCGGCCATTCGGCGCTGACCCCTGACGCCTTCGGCCCGGGTTGTTAATCCGGGCCTGCGCGCTCCGCTTGTCCAAAGGCAGCCCTGTGCGTTAGCGGGTGTGGGCGGTCTTGCTGTCCCTTTCACCGTATCACGGCGTTCTCGCCGTGCAAGGACTGCGCGTGCTCGCACGCTTGCTGCCGTGGCCGGCTGCGCTCCTGTGACGGCTTGCGCTGCGCCGTGAGGTGCCGGTTCCGGGCAATTCCGCCCGAGCAACCGGAGCACGATCATATCGCAACTGTCCCTCTCTCTCGATACGCCGCTGATGGTGCGCGATGGCCGCGGGCGCTATCGGCCGGCGGACGCCGACCAGATTCTGGAAGCCGCGCGCCAGGTCATCGAACAGAAGATGCAGCGCGGCGAGGCTTTCACTTCGCCGGCGGCGGTCAAGAACTACCTGCGCGCCAAGCTGGCCGGCTTCGAGCACGAAGTCTTCGCGGTGCTGTTCATGGACACGCGCCATCGGTTGATCGACTACGTGGAGATGTTCCACGGCACGATCGATTCGGCCGAGGTGCATCCGCGCGAGGTGGTCAAGCAGGCGCTGCGGCTCAACGCGGCGGCGGTCATCGTCAGCCACAACCATCCGAGCGGGAACCCGGAGCCGAGCGGCGCCGACCGGGTACTGACCCAGCAGCTCAAGCAGGCGTTGGCGCTGATGGACGTTCGCATGCTGGATCACGTCATCGTCGCAGGTGCCGATGCTACGTCGTTTGCAGAGCGTGGTCTGCTCTGACTTTGGGGGCTTCGGCCCCTTTTTGCTACGCCTAGAGCGTGTTATGAACTACTGGCAGAAGCCTGCGGTCGTGCGGCATTGAAAAGCTTGGTACAGCACTTGGGAGATCAGGCTATTCGTGCGTAGGTTTTTCCATCCAAGACTCGTTTCACTTGGTCCACGTCTTTCGCCCCGATGCGCACGTAAATTTCCTCGGGTGTGTGGTCTTTGGCGAGCTCGCGTATTGCCTTGACTTGGACCACGGATAAGCGCCCGTCCCGCCCGCAAATTTGCGCTATCGCCCAGTCGTTGTCCTTCCACTTTTCGGTGACCCATGGCGCCGGTAATCCCAAGCGGGGATGGTCATTTAGCCACTTGTGCAGAATCTTGTCGCGGTCATCGGGCAGAGGAACGACGCCTTTCGAAAGCAATCCGTTTTCGCGCAGGTAGCGCAGGCCGCTCTTTCCGCCCGGCACCATGTTGAGCCGGCGTTCGTCATCCCAATGCCCTTCTACCAAGAACTCTTCCGCCTCGTAGAGCTGCTCCAGATCGTCGGTGATAGCCATCACCTTGTGGTGCACATACGTGAGACGCCCACCCTCTTGCTCTTCTCGAAATCGGCGATGGAAAAGCAATGGACTGCCCGTCTCAATCGCACGGCGGTGCTCGGACCAGCGCTTTTGCCAGCTACGGGTGGACACACCCACATAAAAGGACCCGTCGTCGGGGTACGACCCACCAGCGCCGAAGATGTGCTGGTAGAGGACGTATGCGCGTTCGGGGTAGTGCTTGGGCGCTAGCAGGAAGTGCGCGGGCACCGAAAATACGAGGCTAGGACTCCTGATGGCGCTTTCGTCAATCTGCGTAGCTCCGCGCATGGCAGCAGCCAAGTACGCGGGGTCAGTAACGATTTCCACCGAAATCGTAGGCTGGATAGCTAACTCGCCTTCACCCAGGGCGCCGAGACCGTACTCTGGCTTGCGGTCCACCGTTCTGTGCCCATCCATGAGCTTCCGGAACGGAGATATGAAGCCCGGCCGGTCGCCCATGAAAATCATGCGCACCACCGGTATCACTTGGCCTGGCTTGAGCCTAAATACGCCGTGGGGATTCGCAGCTACCCGCGCCCATTCCCGCCCGTAGTCGGATGACCGCACGAAGTCTTCAAGCAGCTGCTCAACCTCGCGCCGCCGTGCAATCATCGACTTCGGCGCCAGATGCTCCCACCAAGCCTTGTTTAGCTTCATCGCGTCAACGCCTATCCTTCAAAAGCCGGCCGACCAAGCCCATCGTTGGCGTGCCGTTTGAGAGCCAAGCTTGTACGTCCGTGGTTCCTACTTTCAAACCAGCGCCCAATGCGGTATCGCCTTGCGGGGCATCCCCGCACTCTAGTCTCGCTGCTATTTCGGCGCTCAAAGTTCAGAACACGCTCTAGTTCTGTTATCTGACTACGCCCAATGTTTTGTCGTTTCAATGAAACGACATTATGTGTCGAGCATGTCCCAATCGTCGCCTAACATCCACCGGATGGCAGACAGCTTGCCATTTATCATTCCCCACTCAAAATCATCCCACGGGCCAATTTCGTCCGGGCCAAGTTCATCCTCGGTTCGCTTGGCTGATGCAAGAGCTACTTCCCAGACGGTATCGATGGTCACATCATTCCGTTTCTTAGAGGGCATCTGCTCCCACTCCTCACGGCTGACGAGCCTGTGCTTGCTGCGTTCTATGGCAGTGCGCAGATTCCAATGCCGGTTGTACCAGACCTGCTTGAAAAGCCTGTGTTCGGCCTCTAGCAGTTCGGATAGTTTGCGTGGCTCTTGACCAAATTCTCGCTCAAACTTTACTTCGTCCAGCAGGTCTTCGGCGAATTCACCCAATAGTGGGCCAAGGTTCGTCGCATAGCGGGAACCGCTGTTATCGAACAGTGCAGCTAGGTCGGGGTGCGGCAAACGTGTGTCACCGCTGCGATCGCTGAAGTCGTGAGTGTTATGGGTCACAAAGCCGTACACGTCGTCTGTGCTGGACTTGGCCGCAATCACATCAATGTAGGTCTCGATGAGGATTGCATCATCTATCCCATTGCGTTGACGATGAAACGGCGCAATCTTTGCGATGGCTCGATCTGCGGCCCGTGCTTTAATAGTATCGATCAGTGCGATATGAGTCGCTGATGAGAACATTTTTTCTATGATCTCGACCGCATCGTTCACTGCCTCGCCCCCAACGACAATTCGATGATCAACTTCATTCAATCTTTGAATCGCGGCATCGCGTCCATCTTGGGGCGCGAACTTTAGCATCGCTTCGCGCACTAGCCTGAAATGGCTTGAAAGGCTGCGTTTGCTTTCCGAGATGACTCGCTCCTTGTTGCGGTTGAATTCCTCTACCACGATTTCTGGGAGCACTATTTCAAGCTCGCCAGCCTCTTTCATGGCGACCAGCGCATCAAGAAGCGGAAACTGCCGATAGTCTTTGGCCAAATCCAGCCAAACGCATGTATCTATTAACAGGTGCAGTTTCAAGGACATCTCCAGACCGTGCAATGGGTAACTATTATTACGCGGCGCGGTGACTATTCGAGGATCGTTCCGCCGCCTCGCTCCCAGACCATCGCCCAGAACTGCTGGCCCCAGTCGGTTTGACGTCCATCGAGATAGCGCGACTTGCCCAATGCCAAGCCAAGTCGTGCGATCAGGGCGGCGAATTCCGCATCGGCGGGGTTTGCCGCCGCCCAAGTTCGCCCGAGTACGTAGGAAAGCAGGGCGTGAAACAGGGTGATGCGAGTGGCCTTTTGCGCATCGTAGGCGTGCGGGCGCATCTCAATGATGGCATGCGAGTCGGCGTCGGGTTGGCCTGCGTCGTGGAAGCGAAGAAGACGTAGCTGCCATTGCGCAAGAGCGCGACCATAGTGAGCATAGGGCTGAACCGCGCCAGCGAACTCACGCATGAAGGTGGACCAAGGCTCGCTCCAAAGGCCCACCCCATAACCGTGCCAAACATTCGCTTGCAGCCATGCCCGCAGCTTGCCGGGTGTCAGTTCATCGGCATCCCACTTAAGCAGCGTTGCTTCGACATCGGGATGCCTGCATATCCCCAACTCGATGATGCTGATGGCCTCTACGCATTGCCGCGTCAACGCAAGGGCATTGGCGTGCATTCCGTCGCGATTGGCCTGATTTGCCAGCAACAGGGTATCCAGTACGAACCAGTGCGCCAGCATTGGAGCCGATTTCACCTGTGGCACCATTGCATTAGCGGTGACGGCGCTACCGACGCGCTCCATCACCTTCGGCGTGGCGTCTTCGGCGATCGTGAACCATTCCGGCACTGGGCGGGACATGTGATCGTTCTTCTCGGTCGGCTGCTCGGACCCTCTGCTAGAACGGGATGTCGTCATCGAGTTGATCCACAGTCCTCTCGGGAGGTAGTGCTCCCTTCGGCAGCGGTAGATTCGTAACGATGAACAGGTTGAGGATGTCATCCCTATCCATGAACAAAATCTGCGAACGTTTAGCAGCGTCAAGCTTGTTTCCAAGCCAGTTCCTTGCCTGTTTCGTTATTTCGCTACCGGCGACGATAAAGGCATGATCGACCAGCACGCGACGGTTCAGCTCTGGGTCGAATATCTCGTGCCCGAGCATCATGTTTGCCTGGTTGTGTATCTCGGCGACATTGGCGGAGCCATCCTTCCCGACGCCTGATGAGTCCAGCTTTCCCCTCTTCGCTTGGATGCCAAAGTAAAGAACATGAAGGGTCGGCAGGGTATATTTCATCCACACGTCCTTGCCAAACTCCAACGCCTTGTCTTTGTGACCTGCTGCCGTGATGCGGTGAAATCCGAGCTGACGAAACAGTGGCAGTAGCACTTCCTCGATCAATTCATCTTCGGAGCACTTGTTCAAATAGGCAGTGAGTTGCTCCCGACGCTCGACTTCCGCTGGAGTCAGAGGGCGATGCGGGTTTGCCATCTGCGCAACGGTGTTCGTGGCAATGTGGCGAAGCTGCCCGATGCCATGCTCATCGTAGAACGCCTCCCAACCTTCGCGCGCTAGTACGATGTTCAACGTGGAAAGTGCCTTGCTTCGCTCGGGGTCACCGTCTTGCGCGTCGCCTTTATCGAGGGTGGCACGGATGATTCGGATGAAGGCGTCTGGCGGAACCGATGGGCTGGGATGTGGTAGTGACAACACTTCTTCCAGCCTGCTTGCAACCCATGCCCATCGGGTTGAACCGTCATGGACGTAATCTAGGTCGCAATCCTGGAAAAATTCAGTGATGTAACTGCTGGAGCGATAACGAAAATTGTCAGTGTCGCCGCACACAATGTGGGCGAGTTCTCTAAGGTTCCTGCTTTTCCATTTCATTTGCACGTCCAGGCTAGTCCGTCACTTTCTTGGGATGGCGCTGGACGTTCATTCCTGGCCAATCGTTTATTCAGAGCCATCTTGACCAATCTCTTTCAGCTCCTGCCGCACCTGCGCCAGAAGCTGCTCGGCCTTGCGCGTGCTGTTGCCGGCATAGGCCAGCGTCAGCAACGTGAGCGGATGCACCTCCATCACTTCGCACAGCTCGGCCAGCTTGCTGATGGTCGGGCTTTTCAGATCGCGCTCCAACGTACTCATATAGGTGCGGCTGGACACGTCGGAGAACGCTTCCTGGCTCAAGCCACGCGCTTTCCTGACAGTCTTCAACGCCTGCGCCAATGAGTACCTCGCCGCCACCTATGGTTTGCGTGGGCTTGCGCCTTCGTGCATGTACGCGAAGGTGCCGATGCGCTTTGGCGGCTCCGTGCATCCGAGTGGGAAAGGCTGCCATGAACCCGCTCATCACCGAAGAGCAACGCGCGCGGCTGCTCGCCAACGGCGAGGCGCGCGCCATTGGCCGGTGCATCGACCCGTTCCCGGTGGTGCGCCTGTTCACCCCCGACGCGCATGTGACCTGGCTGCTGGCATCGCTCGATCCTGCGGATGGCGACACCTGTTGGGGACTGATCGACCTCGGCATCGGGATGCCCGACCTGGGCACGGTGCAGCTATCGGCCCTGGCATCCATCGTCGGGCCGCACAAACAGCCGGTAATGCGGGATCGCTATTTCCAGGCGGTGCGCCCGCTGTCGGAGTACGTCCGGCTGGCGCAGGAGAACGGTTCGATCACGGATTGACCGGAACCCTTCGGCGCGGCCGGGGCGCATTGTGACTATTTCAGTCTCACTCAAGACCCGACACGTCTGAACCCGCACTCTTGCACCGAAGCGGTGCGACCGTGCTGCAAACAGTCATGGTCTTTGGCGCGGGCTGCGGCACGGTATCCGATGCTGCCCGTCGATTTCCGGCGGCGTAGCCGTCGCATTCAGACGAGTTTCGCAATGCACCGGAGCCAATCAGTCTTGACACCTACCGTTACAGCCTACCCGACAACGATGACGCTTTGATGTTGAGGCAATAGCTCCCGCACGCGAAAACCGTGGCGACGTTCCTGCTGACCGTCAGGAGGCATCGTCATGGCCGAGCCGAGCATTGAACACTGGTATCCGACCGCCGCGTATCTCTACGTCCTGCATCTGGACGGCCCGGCGCTGGCCTGGGAATACCTGCGCCGCAATCCCGACTACCGCCGCGACTGGCTGCGCCGTCGCCGCCGGCCGGACGCGGCGCAGGCGTGGGGCCTGCGCCTGCTGGAAGACCCGGCCCTGGATGCGCGCGACGCACATCCGGCCTGGTTTCCCGACCATGACGCCGTGGTGCAGCTTTATCCCGATGCCGACCCACCGCCCGAAGCCTACGCCTTCGAGTTCTGGCGCGTGCCTGGCCGCAAGCAACTGATCCACGACGGCAAGCGCCTGGTGCTGGTATCGCACTGGCCCGGCTGCTGCCTGCGGCTTGCGCTCGGGCCGGGCCTGGAAGACGGCATGGCCTACCTCTACGCCATCCGTGCCTGCGCCACGCCCTGCGCGCGCTATCGCACGCTCGCGGCCGAGCTGGATGCCCTGGCCGTGGCGACGGATGCCGCGCCCGCGGCGGCGGCCCGCTCCCGGCCCACGCCCGCCGCACTGCTGGAGTTGCACACCTTGCAGGCGCTCGACGCGACCCTGGCGGGCGCGTCCTTGCGCAAGGTGGCCGAAGGGCTGTTCGGCGCCGATGCCGTCGCGGCCGACTGGCACGCCGACAGCGCCTTGCGCGCCCGCGTGCGCCGGCTGGTGCGCCGGTGCGAGGGATTGATGCGCGGCGGCTACCGCCGCCTGGCGCAACTTCCGATGCCGCCGTTGCAGTAAGGGGGGGACGTTTCGCGGCCCCTGCAATTCGTCCCTGAGCAGAAAGCCTTGCTTTCTTGAGACTGCTTCCATCCGGCCGCGCTGGTGCCGCCGGCCTTATCGACCGATGGAGGTTCATCCCATGCGACCCGCTCCCTTGCGGCCCGCCGCCGCTGCCGTCACTGCGCCCTCGCAGCCCCAACGCTACCTGACCAATGACGAAGCCGCCGAATACCTGCGCCTGTCGCCGCGCACGCTGGAGAAACAGCGCGTGATCGGCGGCGGCCCGAAGTTCCGCAAGTTCGGCCGGCGCGTCATGTACGCCGTGGCCGACCTCGACGCCTGGGCCGATGCGCGCAGTTTCGATGCCACGTCCGACCCGGAGTACGCCGAGCGCCACGCGGGTGACTACCGTGATCGCCGCTGATCGCTGGTTCGCCGGTGGCCGCCGTCATGTCCAGTCCCGCGATGCCGTACCGGCAGCGGCCGGTGCAGGAGCGCGAACAGCTCGACCTGTTCCGCGCCTTGCCGGGCGACATGGCACCGCGCGACAGTCAGGACTTGATGGCCTATCCGTTCTTCTCGCTGGCGAAGTCCAAGCGGGTCAAGCCCATCGACTTCCGCGCCGGCAACGTCACGATCCGCGTGGAAGGCACGGCCGAGCACGGCATCGCCACGATCTGGGACGCGGACGTGCTGATCTGGGCGGCCTCGCAGATCGTGGAGGCGAAGGACGCCGGCCTGCGGCCTTCCCGGCTGATGCAGGCCACGCCTTACGAGATCCTGCGCTTCATCGGGCGCGGCAAGTCGCTGCGCGACTACCAGCGCCTCAAAGCGGCCCTGGATCGCCTGCAATCGACCACGGTGGCCACGTCCATCCGCGAGACGACCGGGCGGCGCCTGCACCGCTTTTCGTGGATCAACGAATGGAAGGAACTGGCCGATGCCAGCGGCACGCCGCTGGGCATCGAACTGATCCTGCCGGACTGGTTCTATGCCGGCGTGCTCGACGCCGCCCTGGTGCTGACCATCGATCCGGCGTATTTCCGGCTGACGGGGGGCATCGAGCGGTGGCTGTACCGCCTGGTACGCAAGCACGGCGGTCGGCAGGAACACGGCTGGCAGTTCGACTTCCGTTACCTGCACCAGAAATCCGGCAGCACCGCCAAGCCCTACGACTTCGCCTGCGACCTGCGCGCGCTCGCCGCGCGGCAATCGCTGCCCGGCTACGTCCTGGGCATCGAGCGGATGCCGGACAACGGCGCCGAACTACTGACCTTCCGGCCCGTGCCGCCCACGGCACGGGGATAACTCCGGGAAAGCCTGTGAACAGTGTCGTGCTATCAGGCGTGCGGGGTATCGTGCTATCAGGCGTGGGACTATCGTGCTATCAGGCGTGCCGATCGGCCGCAAACCCGCGCCAGCACTGGGTTTCCGCGCCCTCTAACTTCCCTAACTCAAATTCTCTAACTTGTAGTAGGGAAACGCCGCTGCGGTGGACAACCGCCGCGCGGCCACAGACGCAGCAGCAACAGCCGGGCTTTCCAGCAGGGAGGGCCAGGCCATGATCGTCGCACTGCTCAACCAGAAAGGCGGCGTCGGCAAGACCACGCTCGCCACGCACATCGCCGGCGAGCTGGCGCTGCGCGGCCAGCATGTCCTGCTGCTGGACGCCGATCCGCAAGGTTCATCGCTGGACTGGACACAGCGCCAGAGCCAGCAGGGCTTGCCACGGCTGTTCAGCACCGTGGGCCTTGCTCGCGAAACGCTGCATCAGGAAGCCCCAGAGCTGGCAAGCCGCACCGATCACGTCATCATCGACGGCCCGCCGCGCATCGCCGCCTTGGCGCGCTCCGCGCTGCTGGCGGCCGAGCGTGTGCTGATTCCTGTGCAGCCCAGCCCGTATGACCTTTGGGCCAGCGCCGAGATGGTGGCGCTGATCCGCGAGGCGCAGGTGTTCCGGCCTGCGCTGCGCGCGGCCTTCGTCATCAATCGGCGCGTCAGTACCACCATCATCGGCAGGGAAGCACGGCAATCGCTGGCCGAACAGCCGCTGCCGGCGCTGCGCAGCGAAGTGCGCCAGCGCATCGTCTTCGCCGACAGCGTGGCCGCTGGCCGACTCGCCCGCGAGACGGCGCCCGACAGCGCTGCCGCACGCGAGATCGCCGCGCTGGTCGATGAACTGCTGCGGTGGCCGACATGAGCAGCGGCAACAGCACACGCAACGGCGCGCGCACAGCCAAGCGCGTCGGCATCGGCGCACGTCCGCCCGCGAATCCGCACGCCGAGGCGTGGATTCGCCAGGGCGACGCCGACAGCATCCAGAAAGGCGACCTCTACACGGCCCGCCTCACGCTCGACATCACGCCCGCCATGCGCGCGCGCATCAAAGTGTCGGCCTTCACGCGAGGCGTGACCGTGGCCGACCTGCTGCGCGGGCTGCTGGAGCGGAAGTTTCCCGAGCACCGCAGGGAGAACACGCCATGACGGCATCCGCAATGCCTGCCACGAACGCGGCATCGGCTGCGCCGCTACCTGCGCTGTCGGCACCCGACGGACAGGCCAGCAACGTGCCGCTGACCCGCGTTTCGCTGGCCTACATCGAACTACGCTTCAAGCTCCACCTGCGCTTCGGCGAACCCGCGCACACGCTGCGGCTCGACCGCTGGCGACGCTACGCGGTGTTCCTGCCGGGCGCGATGCTCTGCCGCATCCGCTGGCAGGCCAACGACTACGGCACGATCCGCTGGCAGCTCATGGTGATGCAGGCTTGCACGCCACTGGACGCCATGCAGCGCATTCCCGGCGTGCAGCCGGGCGCGCGCCTGCTGCTGCATGCCGAAGGCGATGCCAACGTGCGCGCCGTGCTGGAACGCATCGACGCCATCGAGGCGCTGGGCATCGCCGCCGTCGACGTGTCGCCCGCGTACTGGCGCACGCTGGGCAACCGTCTGGCGGCGCGCCTTGCGCTTCCCGAATACACCGCCGAGCGGCACGCGGCCTGGCAGGCCGGGAGGGCGCTGCCATGACCGCTGATTCCACCACCGCACGCACACCCGAAATCGCGCCACGTCCTCGCTCGCGCCTGCGCACTCGCATCGTCGTGGCGACACTGGCCGCCATCGGCTTTGCTGCGCTAGCCTGGGCGGCTTTCGTGTCGCCGCTGCCGCGCCTGACCTACAACCCGTCCGACAGCGTGGCGGTCGGCTGGTATCGCATCGCCCCGTTCGACCCGCGCACCGCCCCGCTGCCACGTCCGTTGTCCGTGGACAGCATCGTGCTGGTGCCGCTGCCGGCCACGGCCGCCGCGCTCGCTGCGCAGCGCGGCTACCTGCCGACCCGCGTGCCGCTGCTCAAACGTGTGGGCGCAGTCCCGCCGCAACACGTCTGCATCGTCGCCGGTCAGGTACGCATCGACGACGTGCCGGTGGCCGCCGTGCTGCCTGCCGACCGGATCGGCCGGCCTCTGCCATCCTTGCAGCTTTGCCGCCACCTCGAACCGGGCGAGCTGTTCCTGTTGAGCGTGACCAATCCGGCGTCGTTCGACAGCCGCTATTTCGGCCCGGTCAGCGCATCCACCGTGATCGGCATCGCGCATCCGGTGTGGCTGGAGCGACGCCCATGATGGCCGCCGACTCGCTGCACGTTGCCGTGCATCTTGTCGTGCCATCGGGCATGCCGATCCCATGGCTTTCCGCATGTCGTCGCACGTGCAGTGCGAGCGCATCCGCGCCGCACTTCGCGCTGCCTTCCCATGTGCAGGCGTCTTGCCTCGAACGCGCCCGGCCTGCGGCCATTGGCGCGTTCGCCGGCGCGCTGGCTGCAAGCAGCGCAGCGCCGCCGGGCCGCCGACGCCCGGAGCGACAGCGAGGGGCAAAGGCGGAAGGCAAGACAAAAGGACGCGGCACTGGGCCGCGTCGAAAACCAGTCTGCACATGGGGGTGGCGCGGCACGGAGCGGCTTCGCCGCCGTGCCGTGTTCGGCGCGAAGGTCGCGCCAATGCAGGCATGTCCGCGTGCTTCGCACGACAGGACACGCCAGAGCTTGCAGGGAGCGCAGCCATGACCGACCGCCACGACGACGACTTCCGCGTGCGCCCCAGCGCCCCCAAAAACCGGGGCAAGGGCCAAGGGCAGAGCTTCGTTTCCAAGGTGCTCAAGCAGACAGGCAAGGCCAGCGGCGGCAAGTCCTCGATGCGACATTCCGCCGCCGGTGGCAACGTCGCACGCCCCGGTTCGCGGCTTGGGCGCGGCCATACGGCGGCACGCTTCGCAGGGGCGAAGCTCACGCCCATGTCGCGGCGCGTGACCATCAAGACCCTGCTGGTCAATCACCAGCGAGCCAGTCCGCAATCGCTCGTCAAGCACCTGCGCTACATCGAGCGCGACGGCGCGGGCCGCGATGGCGAACCGGGCCGCGCCTACGGGCCGCAGGCCGATGAGGCCGACCTCGACGCCTTCAAAGAACGCTGCGCCGACGACCGGCACCACTTTCGTTTCATCGTCTCTCCCGAGGACGGGGCCGAACTGGATGACCTGCGCACTTATACCCGGCATCTGGTGAACCGCATAGAAGCGGACCTGGGCACGCGGCTGGATTGGGTGGCGGTCGATCACTGGAACACCGACAACCCGCACACCCACCTGATCGTGCGCGGGCGCGACGACACCGGCAAAGACCTCATCATCGCGGGTGACTACATCGCCCACGGCTTCCGCCATCGCGCCGCCGAGCTGGCAACCGAATGGCTGGGGCCGCGCACTGAGCTTGAGATCCAGCAGACCTTGGGGCGCGAAGTGGATCAGGAGAGGTGGACTAGCCTGGATCGCACCTTGCAGCGCGAGGCCAGCGACGATGGCCTTGTGTATATGGAACACCTCAACGAACCCCGGCTGCAACGCCAGCGCCTGCTGCTGATCGGCCGTCTGCAGCGCTTGCAGCGCCTGGGCCTGGCCGACGAGACGCAGGTCGGCTCCTGGGCCATCCATGCCGATGCCGAGAAGACCTTGCGCGCCCTGGGCGAACGTGGCGACATCATCCGCACGATGCAGCGGGCCATGAGTGGCCAGCCGCGCGAGCTGGCGGTGTTCGAGCCGGGCGACGACGGCCGCACCATCGTCGGCCGCGTGGCTGCCAAGGGGCTGGCCGACGAGCTGCACGACCGCGGCTATCTGGTCATCGACGGCGTGGACGGGAAGGCCCACTACGTCGCACCGAACGCCCGTGACGAGCTGGCGAACTACCCCACGGGCGCGGTGGTGGAAGTGAAGGGTTCGGCCGACATGCGCGCGGCCGACAAGAACATCGCTGCGCTGGCGAGCGATGGCCTGTACCGCGCCGATCATCACCTGGCCATCGAACAGGGCCGGGCCACGCCCGGACGCGACCCGCAGGAGGTTGTCGCCGCTCATGTCCGGCGGCTGGAAGCCCTGCGCCGGGCCGGCATCGTGGAGCGCGTGGCCGAAGGTCTATGGAAGGTGCCGGACGACCTGGCCGAGCGTGGCCGCCAGTACGACGCGCAGCGCCTGGGTGGCGTGGCCGTAGAGCTGAAATCGCATCTACCCATCGAGCGGCAGGCCCGCATGATCGGAGCCACCTGGCTCGACCAGCAACTGATCGGCGGCGGACGAGGGTTGGGCGACCTGGGCTTTGGTTCCGAAGCGAAGGAAGCCTTGCAGCAGCGCACCGATTTCCTCGAAGAACAGGGGCTAGCTCATCGGCGCGGGCAGCGGGTGATCCTCGCCCGCAACCTGCTGGCGACGCTGCGCAATCGGGAACTGACGCATGCCGCGAGGGACATTGCCGCCGAGACCAGCCTGGAGCATCAACCAGTAGCCGACGGGCAGCGAGTGGCTGGTATTTACCGGCGCTCTATCATGCTTGCCAGCGGGCGCTATGCGATGCTCAATGACGGCAAAGGGTTCAGCCTCGTGCCGTGGAAGCCGATCATCGAACAGCGTCTTGGGCAGCAGCTCGCCGCGACGGTGCGCGGCGGCGGAGTGTCTTGGGAGATCGGACGGCAACGTGGGCCAACTGTTGGTTGAAACGGCGTGAACTTAAGCGAGCGAGTCCACCTTTTCCGCTACCGCTCATCCGTTGAGGGACAGGATCATTCCTGCCGCCCCAGCGACGAGAACCGCATCGATGAGAAGCTCGAATGTGCGCGTTTGGAGTCGCTGGACGAGACGTTTGGCAATCATCGAACCGGCGAGCAATGCGATGCCGATGGCAAGTCCACGTGCGATGACGGGCCGCGTAAGTACGCCTGACACACCAAACGTACCAAGCTTGCCGGCATAGAGCAGGATAGCGCTTGCCGCCTCCGATCCCAGAAATGCACCGCCACTCATTCCGTACCCGGTGAATACCGGCACGCTGAGCGGCCCGGTGGACAGCACGAATCCGGTCAGGAACCCGACAATCGCCCCAGCAAAGCTCATGTGCCAGAGGTTCAGATGGAGGTTCGATCGTCTGATGAGGCGGCGCAGCGGGATCATCGCAAGGAAGAAAGCTGCCAGGAACACGTCCACAGTGGCAGGAGAGATCGTCAGCAGCGTGCGCGCCCCGAGCACAGCCGCAGGAACTCCCGCCAACGAATAGGCAAACACCGGCCGCCAACGGATCTCGTGCCACCAGGCAATCACCCGCCCGATGTTCCCGAACAAGGACGCAATCGCCATAACAGGTACAGCGATCCGTGGCCCGTACAGCGTGACGAGGACGGGCAGCATGATGAGCGACGAGCCGGTGCCGACGACGCCGCTGAGCACGCCAGCACCAAGGGCGAGAAAGAAGAGAAATAACAGCGCGATCATCGACTCTAGGGTCAACCTGGGCCGTCGCTCGCAGCCGCAAGAAGCGGCACCAGGATGTCGCTGATCGGGGTCGGAATGCCGTGAACCTGGCCGCGACGCGCAATGACGCCGTTGCGGATATCCCATTCGAGCGGTCGGTCAGCTTCTCGATCCGTGAGTATGGAGGTGCTCATGTCTGTGGGCGCCGCCCGGAACTTATCGAGGATCTCTTGCGGCACTTCGTCGCCGAGTTCAGCGCCCTCAGCACGTGCCACGGCTAGGCATTCCTGCAAATAAGCTAGCGTAAGCCTGCCGATATCAGCGCGACTGAACATGCCTGAGCGGCGGTGCGTGAGTGCCATGAGTCCAGCCACCGCGTTCTGCATCAGCTTGCGCCAAGCCAGGAAGCTGAAGTTCGCGGCCAAATCTACGGCGCACCGTGTGCCTTGCAGTGTTGCGGCCACTACGCGGGAAGCTGATGTGTCTGGCAGGCTGAGACGCGCTTCGCCACGCAAGCGTACCGAGCCGTCGGATTGCGCCTGCGCAGGGAACCACACGACGGCAGGAACGATTTGCCCGTGTGGCGAGTACGGGCGGACCCTGTCCAACTGTTCGATCCCGTTCTGCAAAACGCACACCACTGTTTCCGGCCCGACCAACACCGCGAGCCATTCTGCTGCCGCCTCGATTTGTGTCGCCTTGACTGCCAAAAAGACAAGATCAGCCGTGTGAGCAATTTGTGTCGGATTCGTCCGAACCGGACCGGGTACGCTGATAAAGCGGTCGCCATCTTGCAGGGTCAGGTGATCGCGGGGGCTACGTCCACACAGCAACGGCGTGCGGCCGACCTCGTGTAGCGCCGCCGCGATCGTAGTGCCAATGGCACCGGGACCGACGACAGCGACGCCAGGGTTGATTTCAGGATTCATGAAAGCGGACTCCTTTAACGGCATCTGCCCACGTGGTGGTTGTGCCCTTCACGTGGCGAAGGTAATATATTACACATGAAAAATGAATTTGGTAATAGCGTTTCAGAGAGCGAGCACCGGTTGCGGCAATGGATCGGCAGCATTCAAGCCCGAAGCGGCGACCTAGCCGCAAGCGAGGCGAAAGTTGTCGATCTCCTCCTCACCGATCCTTTGTTTTTTGGAGCAAGCACGACCGCCGAGGTTGCCGCCCGTGCCGGCGTTTCTCCGCCGACAGTGATCCGCGCTGCGCGTGCGCTCGGGTTCAGCGGGTTTACCGAGCTGAAGATCGAGATCGCGCGTGCTCGCGGCACAGCCCGGTTCTTCGCGCCTCCTGAAGCACTCGCCGAGGATGCGACGTCAGCCTCAGTGCTCGAAACATCCATTCGTGCTGGTACCGATGCACTGACCGCGCTCAGTGGGGCCATCGAACTCTCTGCGCTTGATAAAGCCGTCGGCTTGATCCAGCGCGCGCGCCAGGTGTTTGCCTTCGGTGCTGGACCTTCCTCGACGGTTGCCGCCGATGCGGTCTTCCGTCTGCGTACGATCGGCGTGATGACCGTGGGCATCACGGATCATTTGTCGGCCATGATCGCGGCACGGCTCCTGGGCGCAGAAGACGTCGTCATCGCGGTCAGCTCGACCGGCCGCACGTCTTCAACGCTAGCCGTCGCCGATGCGGCATCCTCGGCTGGCGCCTCGCTGATCGCCGTCACCAATCAGTACGACACGCCCCTGGCGACCCTCGCCGACGTCGCGCTTGTCGTCGGCGGCGTACCACTACCGGCACAGATGGCCGCTGCGGGAAGTCGATTGGCTCAGCTCGTCGTTATCGATGCGTTGGTCGCATCCCTGGCGCTGCGCGATCAAGAGCGGACCCGCTTGGCGGAGCGGGCGGGCATCGATCTTCCCGACATTTCCTGATGCAGCCCGGCACCATCGCAATGGTTCTCGCCGCAGCGGTAGCCCATGCGGTGTGGAACCTGGCGTCGAAGTACAAGCGGGGAGACACTTTACTGTTCGTCTGGGCTTATAGCTGTGCTTCGACGCTGCTGTGGGTCCCGGTCGGTCTCGTTCTTATGGTTCAGGACCAAGGGGCGATCGATTGGCGGCTCGGGGTGGGAGCGGCCGTTTCGGCGGCATTGCACATTGCGTATTCCCTGACCTTGCAGGCTGGCTACGATCGTGCCGAACTCGGGGTGGTTTATCCGATCGCCCGTGGCACAGGGCCGGTGCTGACGATGCTGTTTGCGATTCTTCTTCTGGGGGAGCGGCTCTCCGTCGTCGCGCTTTTCGGCGCGCTCCTCGTCGTCTTAGGCATCCTCGTCGTTACCGGCAACCCTTTTGGAAGCGGAAGCCGCCGCCCGCTCCAGGGGATGTTTTGGGGAGGTGCTACGGGGGCCACCATCGCAAGCTATACCGTCTGGGACAGCTACGCGGTCACGTCGCTGCATTTGGCGCCCGTGAGCTACTACGCTGGCACACTGCTTCTGCAAACCCTGATCCTGACTCCAAGCGCACTGCGCCAGCGGCATCACATTCACACAGCTATCCGTGCTGATGCCGTGCCGATAGTCATAGTGGCCGTATTCTCTCCACTGGCCTACATCCTCGTGCTAACCGCCATGCTGACGGCACCGCTCGCGCTGGTCGCCCCTCTGCGTGAGTCGTCCATCATCATCGGCTCTCTCTTCGCGTACAAGCTCTTCCGTGAGGGTCATCTCGCACGCCGCATAGTCGGAGCGGTGATCGTACTAACAGGGATCGCGGCGATTAGTTTTTGATGTTTTCGACGGCAGCATGAGCAAGGCGTTCTGGGGAGGATTGCGCGTGGGCTGGGATTCGGGTTCCCCGGCACCGCATTGAGCGCCCTACCGGGACATGCCTATCCCTCGATCTTGGTGTGTCGAACTCGCGGCAGCGCACCTACTGCGACTTGGGCCGATGGCTATTCAGGCCTTGAATCCAACCGCCGCGAACGCATGCCGCGTGATCGCCTCCAGCGTGCGCCGGTCGGGCCGGGTCTTGGCCAGGACATTGAGTCCTTGCGTCGTGCAGACGAGAAATACGGCCGCTTCGGCCGCATCGACGTCCCGCGATAGTTCTCCCGCTTGCTTTGCCCGCTCGATCGCACCAGATAAGGCTGTTTCCAGCCTGGCCAGGTGGAGTTGGAAGGCTTCGCTGATCTGCGGATCATTCATGGCGAACTCAACGATCGAGTTCGTCACAAGGCATCCCCAGCGCCGTTTGCCGTCCAGCATCGCTTCGATGAGCGCCGCGTAGTAGTCGGCAATGCCGGCCCGACCGGACGGATTGCTGTTCAGGCGCGCGATCGTCTCTCGCGACATGGACGCCATGTAGCTCTTCAAAGCCTCGATGAAGAGGCCGTGCTTGTCACCGAAGGCGGCGTAGACGCTGCCCGGGTTGAGCCCGGTGACCCGGCAGATCTCCTGCATGCTTGCCCCGTCATAGCCCCGCTCCCAGAAGACGTCCACCGCGCTCTCAAGCACCGCATCGCGGTCAAAGTTTCGTATTCGGCCCATGGCTTATTGATGATCAATCAATCAAGAATTCTCACAATGTACCAAAAATACATTGCTATGGCGACTTGTCGAGTCTAGAATTTTATTGAATTCAAATTCAAGAATGGAGCCGAAAATGAAGGCTGCGATCATGGGAACCGGGGGCACCGGAGGTTACTTCGGAGCCAAGCTGGCCCTCGAAGGCAACGAGGTCAGCTTCATTGCCAGAGGGGCTCACCTGGCTGCCATCAAGTCCCAAGGCCTCACTGTGCACAGTCCGCTTGGGAACATGCATGTCCCCACGCCCAGAGCAACCGACACGCCGTCGGACGTCGGGCTAGTCGATGTCGTTCTGTTCGGTGTCAAGCTCTGGGATACCGAGACGGCCGCTAAAGCGATCAAGCCGCTGATCGGACCCGAAACGATGGTGATCTCGTTCCAGAACGGGGTGATCAAGGACGAATTGCTGAGAGCCACGCTTGGAGAAAAGCCGGTAGCAGGTGGCGTCTGCTACATCGCGGCAACCATCGAGGCTCCGGGCGTCATCGGTCATGCCAACAACTTGCAGAAGCTGGTCTTTGGCGAGTACGGCGGCTATCGCAGCGCGCGTATCGAGCGCTTCCATCGGGCCTACATCCAGTCGGGGATCGACGCCGAGATCAGCGACGACATCACCAGAGTGATCTGGGAGAAATTCGTTTTTCTGGTTGGCCTCTCGGCGACCACCGCGTCCACGCGGCGCCCGATAGGCGTGGTGCGCGGCAACCCGGCCTCCCGCAAGTTGCTCGAAGGCGTCATGCAGGAGGTGGTGGACGTCGGCCGGGCCGAAGGCGTCAACCTCGCCGTCGACTTTGCCGTGGACCGGCTTCGCTTCTGCGACCAACTGCCCGCCGACATGACCGCTTCCATGTTGCGCGACCTGGAACGCGGAAACCGGCTGGAAGTGCAGTGGCTCAGCGGCGACGTCAGCAGCAGAGGTCGACGGCTCGGCGTGCCCACTCCGCGAAATTCTTGCGGTTCATGCGGATGGGGCGCAGTGAGTCATCAGTGAGTGTTTCTGCCCTTTCAACATGAGGAAGTGCCATGGATACCGGAATTCTTGAAAATGGCTTTCTTGACGTGGCCGGTCACCGCATTGCCTACACGTGCCAGGGCCACGGGAGTGCCATCGCCCTTGTTCACGGCATTCCTACGAGCCGCCATCTTTGGCGCAACATCATGCCGCTCCTCGCCGCATCAGGCCATGAAGTGCTTGCGATCGACCTTCTCGGCTATGGCGATTCCGACAAGCCTTCGGACGCGGACCTTGGAATCCACGCGCAATCCGAAATCATCTTTCAGGCGCTTTCGGCCCTGGGGTGGAAGCGCGCGACCATAGTGGGCCACGACATCGGAGGTGGGATTGCCCAGCTCGTGGCCATCGACCATCCCGAAATTCTGGATCGCCTCGTTCTGATCGACTCCATTCTCTATGACTCGTTTCCAGAGCCTGGGATTGCCCGCTTGAAGGAGCCGGGGTGGGACGAAATCCTTGGCGCAGCAGATTTCGATCTGAAGAAGGGCCTGGCGAAAGGCTTTTCACGAGGCATGTTCCATGCCGATCGGGTGACCGCTGAACTGGTCGAGGCCTATGAGCGTCCGTTCCATGGCATTGACGGGAGGCACGCATACCTGCGTGCAGCCCGGGCGTTGAGGACGGAAGAACTTTCCTCGCGCATGGAAGACGTCGAGAAGCTGGCGCTGCCTACGCTCATCGTCTGGGGCAAGCTCGACACATTCCAGCCTATGCACTTCGCAGAGCGCTTGGCCGGGAAGATGCCCAATGCCCAAATCCAGGTATTTGATGAGGCTGGGCATTTCCTGCCAGAGGATGTGCCGGAAGCATTGGCTTCTCATATCGCGGAATTTGCGGAATTTGCAAGCTCCAAAGAGGGGGCACGCTGATGGCACGAAATTTCCACGCTCCTGCATCCAGCCAGGCTGGCTTCCTTGTCACGCTTTTCGCATCGACCTTCTTGATGGGGTCCAGCTTTGTCGCTGGAAAAATTCTGCTGCAGCAGGGCTTCACGCCGATGATCCTGGTCGGGTGGCGCTTCTTTGTCGCGGCCTTGGCGACCTTGCCGCTTGTGCTGGCCGGCGAGCGAAATATTGTGGCCGCGCTCCTGCCAACCAAAGCAGGGCTGCGTGATGTTGCACTGGTGATCCTGATTGGTTTGCTTCAGACGGCCGCCGTCATGGGGCTGCTGTTCTGGGCCATGCAGTTCATCTCCGCATCGACCGCCGCCATCCTGCTTTTCACTAATCCCATCTGGGTTGCTGTCCTGGGTCGCATCTTCCTTGGCGAAAGCCTGCACCGAGCGAGGCTCGTCGGGTTGCTTCTTGGCGTTGTCGGTGTTGCGCTTGCCATTGGTATCAGCCCATCCATGTTTTCTGGCGGGATGACGCTGGCTGGCGAGATCATCGGCATCGTCTCTGCGCTTTGCTGGGCAAGCGCGACGCTCATCAATAAGCGGGCAGCATTGCCGCTCTCATCCTGGGCCTTGAGTTTCTGGCAAATGCTGGTGGGCGCGATCGCCATCTTGGCCATCGCCTATCTCGATGGCGAACAATGGCCGAGCGATGTGACGCGAGAGCAATGGGCTTGGTTTCTCTGGCTCTCCATCCCCGCGTCAACAGGCTCATTTGGCCTCTGGTTCGTGGCGCTGAAAAGAGGTGGAGCAACGAGGAGTAGCGGATTTCTGTTCCTGGCTCCGCTCTTCACGGTCATCCTTGCGTATTTCATCTTGGACACGGCGGTTTCCTGGATGCAGGCTGCGGGAGGAGTACTGATCGGCCTCGCGCTTTGGCTCGTCAACCGGGAACTTCCAGCAAGAAATGATCGGGAAAAAATCGATGAGGTGATCGCGGAAGGCGAACCGTGATGAACAGTTGATTCATCATCGAGTGCATGAATTATCAGGGCGGTCAGCTATGGAATTACGTCATTTGCGTTGCTTTCTGGCTGTAGCACAAGAACTCCACTTTGCCCGCGCTGCCGAGCGGCTACACATCGAACAATCTCCGTTGTCGCGCACCATCAGGGAGTTGGAAGATGACCTCGGTGAAAAATTGTTCGTCCGCACCAGCCGAAGCACACGATTGACGCCGGCGGGGAAGTTGTTTTTTGAGCATGTGCCTCGCGTTTTCACAGCCTTGCAGCAAGCCCGCGACAGTGTGATAGCAGCGGCCAACGGCTTCCAGGGGCAGTTGCGCATTGCATTGTCCGACGGCATCACACCGTCGCGCCTGCCGGCCTTATTGGCAATGTGCCGGCAGGAGGAACCCGAGGTAGATATTCGGCTGTTCCAGGTGCCGCTATCGCAGCAGATAAAAGGGCTGCAGGGCGATCTGTACGACGTAGGCTTCGCACAGTCGGATGAAGTGGGCGAAGGCGTGGTTGCAGAAGCTGTATGGAGTGATCCGTTGATGGTGGCAGTGCCCACCCGGCACCATCTGCTTAAGCACAAGCGCATCCCGCTGGACGAAGTTCTGCAATTCCCATTGGTGTTATGCGATCCATTGACGTGCGAAGGTCACGCGCGGCAAATCGAACGTGTGCTTCGTCGCTCTGACAGGGAACCACTGATAGTTGAGCGCGTTGCTTCGTTGGAGCTGATGATGATCGTAGTGTCGGCCGGCTTCGCCCTGGGGCTGGCCGGCGGCCCGCACATCACGGCAAGTCGGGAGTCTGGCGTAGTAGCCCGTCCCTTGGCCGCACGTTCGCCAATGCTGACGACCTACCTGCTGCGGCGCGAAGGCGAAGTTTCGGAAGTGCTGTCCCGGTTCATCGAGCGGGTGCAGCTCATCGACTTGCCCGAAGGCACAAGGCCCGCTCTGCCGCCCGAACCTGATCCCCCAGAGGAAATCGAGCTATGAAGAAATCTCTCTCGCTCCTGCTGGCCCTGCTGCTGACTGCTTGCGGCCCATCGGAGAGACCCAAGCGGGCCAGCGTGGATGAACTGGCTGCCGATCCGGTACAGCTGCGATAGCAATGCAAGACCGACCGCTCGACGCTTGGTGACGTGCTTTGCAATCGAGTCGCTGAAGCCACGCGCAAGCGATTCTATGGCGACGGAGAGACGCCCTACACGCCATCGGAGACAACACCGAAGTTCTGATCGCCAATCCTTCGCAGAAAATCGCATTATTTTGCAAACACGCCGCAGCGCGCCCACGCTCGCGGCATTTTTATTGGTTTCTTCGCAGCCTGAAACCTGTTTTTTTCCGTCATCCTGCTTTCGATAACAGTCTTTGACCGGTACTGATCCAGAAATGATCCTTGCTATACGGCACGTCATTGTGCCGCTTTGGGGCAAGAAATCAGTGCAGGGGAAATCGGAGGCCAGTCAATGCAAGCTCAGGGCGTGCTGTTCTGGCAGATCGCCGCCGTTTTTGGCATCGTGATCGTTGGTGTGTGGGTCGCCACACAATGGACAGCCGCTGCCCTGGGGTATCAGCTACGCCTTGGCTCGCCGTGGTTCGACTTTCTCGATACGCCGGTCTATCACCCGTGGCGACTGTTCGAGTGGTGGTTCCTGTTCGATGGCTATGCGCCGCACATCTTCAGCATAGGTGGTGCCATCGCGGGCAGCGGTGGTCTGGTTGCCGCGCTGGTCGCCATCGCCATGTCGGTGTGGCGCTCGCGGCAATCGAAGCTCGTCACGACATACGGCTCGGCACGCTGGGCCGAAGCCGCCGATATACACAAGGCCGGACTCGACCAGCCCGCCGGCGTGTTCCTCGGCCTGCATCACGGGCAGTACCTGCGCCATGAAGGCCCGGAACACGTCCTGACCTTCGCGCCGACGCGCTCCGGCAAAGGCGTCGGCCTCGTGGTGCCGACGCTGTTGAGCTGGCCGGCATCCGCCGTCATCCACGACATCAAGGGCGAGAACTGGAGCATCACCGCCGGCTGGCGCTCGCGCTTCTCGCATTGCCTGCTGTTCAACCCGACCGATGCGAAATCGGCCGCGTACAATCCGCTGCTCGAAGTCCGACGCGGCGCGCATGAAGTGCGCGACGTGCAGAACATCGCGGACATCCTGGTCGATCCCGAAGGCGCCCTAGAACGCCGCAACCACTGGGAGAAAACCTCGCACGCGCTGCTGGTCGGCGCCATCCTGCATGTGCTGTACGCAGGCGAGGACAAGACGCTGCGCGGCGTCGCCAACTTCCTCAGTGATCCGGCTTGCCCGTTCGAGCTGACGCTGCACCGGATGATGACGACGCAGCACCTAGGCGACGCACCGCATCCAGTAGTCGCGTCCGCTGCGCGCGAGGTGTTGAACAAGTCGGACAACGAGCGGTCGGGCGTGTTGTCCACGGCCATGTCGTTCCTCGGCCTATACCGCGATCCCACGGTGGCCGAAGTCACCTCGCGCTGCGACTGGCGCATCGCCGACCTGATCGCATCCGAACATCCCGTTTCGCTGTACCTCGTTGTACCGCCATCCGATATTAGTCGCACCAAGCCGCTGGTGCGCCTGATCCTCAACCAGATCGGTCGGCGGCTGACCGAGTCGCTCGACGGCAGCGACGGCATCGCGCGCCGCCACAAGCTGCTGTTGATGCTCGACGAGTTCCCCGCGCTGGGTCGGCTCGATTTTTTCGAGACGGCGCTGGCGTTCATGGCCGGCTACGGCATCCGCAGCTTCCTGATCGCGCAGTCGCTCAACCAGATTGACAAGGCATATGGACAGAACCACTCCATCCTCGACAACTGCCATGTGCGCGTGACGTTCGCCACGAACGACGAACGCACGGCCAAGCGCATTTCCGAAACGCTTGGCACCGCGACCGAGCTGCGCGCGCAGCGCAACTACGCCGGCCACCGGCTCGCGCCGTGGCTCGGGCATCTGATGGTGTCGCGTCAGGAAACCGCGCGCCCGTTGCTAACGCCGGGCGAAGTGATGCAGCTCCCGCCCGACGATGCCGTGGTGATGGTGTCCAGTGTGGCACCGATCCGCGCGAAGAAGCTGCGCTACTACACCGACGCCAATTTCAAGCGGCGCGTACTGCCACCGCTCGCGCTCACCGCCGGGCGCTATGCCGACGTGCCGCCAGTTCGTCCCGACGACTGGAGCGCGCTGGCGATTCCCGCCATGCCGGCTACGCCAGCCGTTGCCGCCGACCTGTCGGGCACCGGCCCCGTCGATGACGGCGGCCCGCGCCGGCAGCCGGAACTCTCCGAGGTCGCCGAATATAGCCCCGAACCGCAGCCTGCTGGCAACGACCTGGCGCTGCTCGATGACGACGACCTGCCGTTGCCGCTTCCCCGCCAGCTCGACCCGGCCATGCAGCGCACGGCCCGGCTGGCGTCTCTCGACCAACAGGACGGGATCGAACTATGAGCCAGTACCGCCTCAACCTGTTCATTCCACACGGGCACGCCAAGCGCCTTGACGAGCTAGCCGCCAAGAAAGGCGTGTCCAAGTCATCCATCGTCGCAGCGGCGCTCACGTCCTGGCTGTCGCCTGATGCCGGCGACCAGCGCGAGGCCGCCATTGCCAAACGGCTCGACCGGCTCACGCGCCAGTTCGAGCGGCTGGAGCGCGACCAGAACATCGAGATCGAGACGCTGGCGCTGTTCGTCCGCTACTTCCTGACCGTCAGCACGCCGGTTCCCGAAGCACATCGGGACGCGGCACGCGCGCAGGGCAAGGTGCGTTTCGAGCAGTTCGTCGAACAACTCGGCCGTCATTTGATGCGCGGGCGCAGTCTCGTGCGCGACGTGGTGGACGAACTGAACCCGGACGCTGCGCGGCTCGACGATGCGGCGGCGCAGGCCGAAGCTCATGAACGTGATGCGGAGCGTGCCTCATGAGCGCCGTTCCCCAGTCCTTCGCCAGCACCTCGCTCGACCGGCGCATCCGCATGTTGCGCACGGCGATGGGGCCGGTCATCGCCGCCGAGCTCGAAGACCCGGACGTGGTGGAAATCATGCTCAACCCCGATCGCTCCCTGTGGGTCGATCGGCTGTCGTCCGGTCGCGCGCCGCTGGGCGTGGAGCTGTCCGAAGCCGATGGCGAACGCATCATCCGCCTGGTCGCCGCACACGTCGGTGCGGAAGTGCATCGCGGCCAGCCGCTGTTGACCGCCGAGCTGCCCGAAACCGGCGAACGCTTCGAGGGCATCCTGCCGCCAGCGTCTCCCGGCCCGGCGTTCGCGCTGCGCAAGCGCGCCGTGAGTGTGATCCCGCTCGATCGCTACGTCGCCGACGGCATGATGACCGACGCGCAGGCGGCGTTCCTGCGTAATGCCGTGCGCGAACGGCAGAACATCCTGATCGCGGGCGGCACCAGCACCGGCAAAACCACGCTCGCCAATGCCTTGCTCGCGGAAATCGCCGCCACGGGCGACCGCGTGCTGGTGCTCGAAGACACCATCGAACTGCAATGCACAGCGCGCGACCACGTACCGCTGCGCACGCGCGCAGGCGTCGTGTCGATGACCGAGCTGGTGCGCGCCACGATGCGCCTGCGGCCTGACCGCGTGATCGTCGGCGAAGTCCGTGGCGGCGAAGCACTGGATCTCATCAAGGTATGGGGCACGGGCCACCCCGGCGGCATTGCCACCATCCACGCCGGCTCCGCCGTCGGCGCACTGCTGCGCCTGGAACAACTGATTCTCGAAGTAGCCGTGAACCCGCCGCGCGCGCTGGTCGCCGAGGCGGTCAACGTCGTCATCCACATCGCCGGCCGCGGCCGCAAGCGCCGCATCGAGAGCATCGCCCGCGTCATCGGCTTCGACGGCGAGGGCTACCGCCTGGCTGATGCGCTGGAGCCGTCTCCGCATCCCGAGCTGCCTTTCCCGTCCCCCAACCACTCTGGAGAACTGTCATGACGCAGATGCACGTTGCTGCTTTCCGTTTTTCCGTAAAACCGGCTTCGGCTTTTATTCGCCTGCATCGTCTGGTTGCGCCAGCACGCCAGGGGCTGATGCTTGCCACCGTCATGCTGATGGCGGCCGGCACGGCGAAGGCGTCCGGTTCGTCGATGCCGTGGGAAACGCCGCTGCAATCCATCCTCGACTCGATCCAGGGGCCGGTCGCCAAGATCGTCGCGGTGCTCATCATCATTTCGACGGGCCTGGCGCTCGCCTTCGGCGACACGTCGGGCGGTTTTCGCAAGCTCATCCAGATCGTGTTCGGCTTGAGCATCGCGTTCGCGGCGTCCTCGTTCTTCCTGTCGTTCTTCAGCTTTTCCGGCGGGGCCGTCGTATGAGCACGGCCAACGACCTGCCTGGCTTCGAGGTGCCGCTGCATCGATCGCTCACCGAACCGATCCTGATGGGCGGTGCGCCGCGTACCGTGGCGATCGCCAACGGCACGCTGTCCGGTGCCGTGGGCCTCGGCCTGCAACTGTGGATTCCCGGAATCGCGCTATGGATCGTCGGCCATTCGCTCGCCGTGTGGGGTGCGCGCGTCGATCCGCAGTTCATGCAGGTGTTCGCCCGGCACTTGAAGCACAAGCCGCTGCTGGACGTGTGAGGCCAGAGGGAGACCATTCGCATGCTGAATCTCGTCGAATACCGCCAGCGTCCGGCCTTGCTTGCCGACTGGCTGCCGTGGGCCGGACTGGTCGCGCCGGGCGTCGTGCTGAACAAGGACGGCAGTTTCCAGCGTACGGCGCGCTTTCGCGGCCCCGACCTCGACAGCGCGACGCAAGGCGAGCTGGTCGCCACCACGGCCCGACTGAACAACGCGCTGCGCCGACTCGGCGCGGGTTGGGCGTTGTACGTCGAAGCCGAACGCCAGCCAGCGGCGGACTATCCGCACTCGGATTTCCCCGAGCCGCTGTCCTGGCTGGTAGACGAAGAACGCCGCGCGACCTTCGAGGAATCGGGCAACCACTTCGAGAGCGGCTATCACCTGACGCTTCAATACCTGCCGCCCGAGGAATCCCGTGCGCGTGCGGCCAAGCTGCTCTATGAGAATACGCTGACGGCCGGTGTGGACTGGCGCGAGCGCCTGACCGCGTTCGTCGCGGAAACTGCGCGCGTCTTCGATTTGCTCGACGGCGTGATGCCGGAAATCGACTGGCTCGATGACGCCGAAACGCTGACCTATCTGCACGCGACCGTCTCGACGCGGCGCTTCCGCGTCGGCGTGCCGGAAATACCGTTCCACCTCGACGCGCTGCTGGCCGACATGCCGCTGATCGGTGGCCACGCACCCATGCTCGGCGACCAGCACCTGCGCGTCGTGACCGTGCGTGGTTTCCCGACTTCGACCTGGCCGGGGATTCTCGACGACCTCAACCGGCTCGGCTTCGCCTATCGCTGGAGCACGCGCTTTATCTGCATGGACAAGTCGGAAGCCGAGAAGGAACTCGGCCGCCTGCGCCGGCAGTGGTTCGCCAAGCGCAAGAATGTCCTCGCGCTGTTGCGCGAAACGATCTTCCAGCAGGAAAGCCCGCTCGTCGATACCGACGCCAGCAACAAGTCGGCCGATGCGGACGCCGCAATGCAGGAACTCGGCAGCGATCAGGTCGCCTACGGCTTCGTCACGGCAACCGTGGCGGTGCTCGATGCCGAGGCCGATACGGCCGATGAGAAACTGCGCATGGTGGAGCGCGCGATTCAGGGCCGGGGTTTTGTGACGATTCCCGAAACCCTCAATTCGGTAGAGGCGTGGCTGTCGGCCGTGCCTGGCAATGCGTATGCGAACGTGCGCCAGCCCATCGTTTCGACGCTGAACCTCGCGCATCTGATGCCGGTGTCCGCCGTGTGGGCCGGGCCGGAGAAGAACGCACACCTCGACGGCCCGCCGTTGATCGTGACGCGCACCGAGGGCGCGACGCCGTTCCGGCTCGTCACGCACATCGGCGACGTGGGCCATACGCTGATCGCCGGCCCGACCGGCATGGGTAAATCCGTCCTGCTCGCCACGCTGGCGATGCAGTTCCGCCGCTATCCCGGTGCGCGCATCTTCGCCTTCGACATGGGCCGCTCGATGCGGGCAACGGTCCTGGGCCTGGGCGGTGAGCACTACGACCTTGGCGCGGACGGTTCGATCGCGTTCCAGCCGCTCGCGCGCATCGACCGCGAGGGCTACCGCACCTGGGCGGCTAAATGGGTCGAAGGCCGTCTGCTGCATGAAGGCATCACCGTCGGCCCGGACGAGAAAGCCGCCATCTGGTCGGCGCTCGGCAGCCTGGCTGGTGCGCCGCTCGAACAGCGCACGCTCACGGGCCTATCGGTGCTGCTGCAATCCAATGCGCTGCGCCAGGCGCTCGCGCCCTATGTGCTCGGCGGCGCACACGGCAGGCTGCTCGATGCCGACCACGACCGGCTCGGCGGGGCCGACGTGCAATGCTTCGAGATGGAAGAACTGATGCACAGCAAGGCTGCGGTGCTGGCTGTGCTCGGTTATCTGTTCGCGCGCTTCGACGAGCGGTTCGACGGTGCGCCGACGCTGCTGGTTCTCGACGAGTCCTGGCTGTTCCTCGATGACCCGGTATTCGCCGCACGCATCCGGCAGTGGCTGAAGACCCTGCGCAAGAAGAACGTCAGCGTGATCTTCGCCACGCAGTCGCTCGCCGACATCAAGGATTCGTCGATCGCACCCGCGATCATCGAGAGTTGCGCGAGCCGCATCTTCCTGCCAAATCCGCAGGCCACCGAGCCGCAGATTCGGACGATCTACGAGGGCTTCGGCCTCAACAGCCGGCAAATCGAGATTGTCGCCACCGCGCAGCCCAAGCGCGACTACTACTACCAGTCCACCGCTGGCAATCGCCTCTTCGATCTCGACCTGGGGCCGGTCACGCTCGCGTTCGCGGGCGCATCCACATCGCAAGACCAGCGCGACATCGACGGCGTGCTGGCCGATGCCGGCGTGCCGGGCTTTGCCGGCGCCTGGCTGCGCCATCGCGGCCTCGGCTGGGCGGCTGACTTATTGCCGTCCGCGCCATCCGCCGCGTCCTTCCTCGCTTCCCAATCGCTGGAGAACTCGCCATGAAGATCCGTCTTCTCGCTTTTGCTGTCGCAGCCTTCGTCGGCGTCATGCCGGCCGCGCACGCGCAATGGGCCGTCATCGACGCGACCAACCTCGTGCAGAACACGATGACCGCCACGCGCACGCTGGAACAGATCAACAACCAGGTCAGGCAACTTCAGAACCAGGCGCAGTCACTGATAAATCAGGGCCGCAATCTGGAGAGCCTGCCGTTCAACGTGGTCGGCCGGCTGCAATCGACGCTCGCCACTACGCAGCAGCTTATCGCGCAGGCGCAGGGGCTGGCGTTCCAGGTGCAGAGCATGGATCAGCAGTTCGCGCAGTTGTACCCACAGCAGTACGCCGCGACCGTGAGCGGCAACCAGATGTACCAAGACGCGCACCAGCGTTGGCAGAACACGCTCAACGGCTTGCAGACCGCGATGCAGATGCAGGCGCAGGTGTCGCAGAACGTGACCACTGACCAGGGCGTGCTGACCGATCTCGTCGGGCAAAGCCAGTCGGCGACCGGTGCGCTGCAAGCGCAGCAGGCGACGAACCAGCTCCTCGCGTTGCAGGCGAAGCAATCCATCCAGACGCAGCAGCTCCAGCTCACGCAGGGGCGTGCCGCGTCGCTGGAACTGGCGCGGCAGGCGGCGGCCGTCGAACAGGGCCGCGTTATTACGCAGCGGTTCCTCGGCACCGGCACGACGTACACGCCGGAGTCGGTGAGCTTCTACGGGAACTGACGGGTACGGCCATGACGCGCGCACCTGTCCTCATCGCCTTATGCCTGCTGGCCGGTTGTGATCGGCCGCAGGCGCTGTCGGTCGATGCGCTGGCCGCCGACCCGACGCGGCTGCACACGCTCGTCGCGCAATGCCGTCGCGGCGAACACGACGGCGCGTTCTGCTCGCAGGTGATGCAGGCAAACGTGCGGCGCTTCTTCTTCGGGCACGTCGGCCCGGACGAATACCAGACGCTGGCCGACCTGCCGCCGATTTCCGCCACGTTCGACGGGCCAGTGTCGGCTACGAGTGAAGGAGAAACGCCATGAACGACGTTTCGATCATCGACCATTTCCTCAACGTCTTTTCCACCTACATCGACAGCGGGTTCGGCCTGCTACATGGCGAAGTCGCTTTTCTGACCGCGACGCTGGTAGTGATCGATATGACGCTGGCCGGGCTGTATTGGGCGCTCGGCTACGCGACCGGTCAGGGCGAAGACGTGCTCGCCAAGCTGATCCGCAAGGTGCTCTATGTCGGTGCCTTCGCCTACATCATCGGCAACTTCAACTGGCTGGCCGGCATCGTGTTCCGTTCGTTCGCGGGCCTGGGTCTGAAGGCAACCGGCTCGGCCGTGAGCATGGAGACGTTCCTGCAACCGGGGCATCTAGCCAAGACCGGCATCGACGCCGCTGCGCCGATCCTCGACCAGATCAGTGCGATGGCGGGCTTCCCCGAAGTGTTCATCAACATCACGCCCATCGTCGTGATGTTCCTCGCGTGGTTCACCGTCATCGTCTGCTTTTTCGTGCTCGCGGTGCAGCTTTTCATCACGCTCATCGAATTCAAGCTGACCACGCTTGCCGGCTTCGTGCTGGTGCCGTTCGCGCTCTGGAACAAGACCGCGTTCCTCGCCGAAAAAGTGCTCGGCAATGTCGTGTCGGCCGGCATCAAGGTCTTGGTGCTGGCTGTCATCGTCGGTATTGGGACGGGCCTGTTCGCGCAGTTTCCGACCACGCCGGCCGAACCGTCCATCGACCACGCGCTGGTCGTGATGCTGGCCTCGCTCGCCATGCTCGCGCTCGGCATCTACGGGCCGGGCATTGCGACCGGCCTTGTGTCCGGTGCGCCGCAGCTCGGCGCGGGCGCAATGGCCGGCGCGGCATTGGGCGCGGCCGGCACCGCCGTTGCCATCGGTGCTGCCGCTACCGGCGTCGGTGGTGCCGTGGTTGCCGGTGCGCGCATGGCGCCAGCCGCCGCCAGTGCGCTCGGCAAGGGCGCGCGCATGGCCGCATCCACGGCGGGCAGTGCTGGCGCGGCATTTCAGGCCGGCTCCGCTGCTGCCGGAGGTGGCGCGAAAGGCACAGCAGCGGGCCTTGGCAACGTCGCCAAAACCGGGGCGCAGGCGGTCGGCCAGAAGGCCGCCGCCGGTGCGCGCTCATTCGGGCAACGTGCCGCCGCCGCATTCCGGCCGGATAGCGCCGGGCCGGAGGCTGGCGGCAGTGCTGCGTCGGGCGCTGCCGCATCCGGCCAGACCGCCGCCGACGATGCACCGACCAATCCCGCCGACCAGAAACAACCCACCTGGGCCAAGCGACTACATCGCCGCCAGCAGATCAGCCATGCCGCGAGTACGGCCGCATACACGCTGCGCGGTGGGGATGGCGGTGGCTCGGGGCAAGGCCCAAGCCTGGGTCAGCCCGACGAATGACGCGACTATTGAGGAGAACCTGCCATGCGATTCAAGCGACCCCAGGTGCGTTACGCCAGTACGCCGCAGCCTGCCACTCCGTACCAGTCCGCCGCGCAGGTATGGGACGGGCGCATCGGCTCGGCGCGCGTGCAGGCGAAGAACTGGCGCTTCATGGCCTTCGGCTGCCTCGCGCTCGCGTTGCTGATGGCGGGCGGCCTGGTCTGGCGCTCGGCGCAGTCCATCGTCACGCCCTACGTGGTTGAGGTGGACAAGACGGGCCAGGTGCGCGCTGTGGGAGAAGCCACCACACCGTACCGGCCGGCGGACGCGCAGATCGCGTTCTACCTTGCGCACTTCGTCACGCTGGTTCGCTCGTTGTCCATCGACCCCATCGTGGTGCGGCAGAACTGGCTCGACGCCTACGACTACACCACCGACAAGGGCGCGGCCGTGCTCAACGACTACGCGAGCAAGAACGATCCCTTCGCGCGTGTCGGCAAGGAAACCGTGACGGTGCAGATCACCAGCGTCACGCGCGCCAGCGACTCGTCTTTCAACGTGCGCTGGACGGAACAGCACTTCGTCAACGGCGCTGCCGCCGGCACCGAACGCTGGAACGCCGTGATTTCCACTGTCCTGCAAACCCCACGCACCGAGCAGCGCCTGCGCAAAAACCCACTCGGTATCTACGTCAACGGCCTGTCGTGGAGCCGTGAACTCGATGCGACCGAAGGAGCCAAGCCATGAACCTGCATTTCCGTATCTACGCTTTCGTGCTGATGCTCGCGGCCCTGGCAGGCTGCGCCTCGCCGGGCAAGCCGCCACCGCATATCTCGCTCGACGAACCGGTGCAGGCGCAACCGCAACCCGAGCCGCCCAAGCCCGTCGAAGTGGTAGAAGTGCCGAAGGTGCTGCCGATGCCGGCGCAGATGAAACCGCTGACCGATACGAGCGACGCGAAGCTGGCTCCGGAGCCAGCGGACGAAACCGCGCGCGTGTCGCGCGCCAATGCCGAAGCGCGCATGGCGCCCACGCGCGAGGGCTACATCAACGCAATCCAGGTATGGCCCTTCACGGACGGCGCGCTGTATCAGGTCTATACCGCGCCGGGGCGCGTCACCGTGGTTTCGCTCCAGCCCGGCGAGGAACTGGTGACGGTCGCGGCGGGCGACACCGTGCGCTGGATCGTCGGCGACACGTCCAGCGGTGCCGGCAACGATCTGCGCGTCAACGTGCTGGTCAAGCCGATCCGTTCCGGCCTCAAGACTAATCTGGTCATTACGACGAGCCGGCGCACCTACCTGATCGAGCTGACCTCGACGGAGAAGGCATGGATGGCGTCCGTGTCCTGGGAGTACCCGAAGGACCAGATACTGGCCTTGCAGCGGCAGGATCAGGCCGCACAGGCGGCAGCCCCCGTCGATACCGGCCTGTCGCTGGAGAAGATCCGCTTCCGTTACGCGATCAGCGGCAGCAATCCGCCGTGGAAGCCGCTGCGCGCCTTCGACGATGGCGAGAAGGTCTATATCCAGTTCCCGCCCGGCATCGCCCAGGGCGACCTGCCGCCGCTGTTCGTGATCGGCGCACAGGGCGACGGGCAACTTGTGAACTACCGTTTCCGTGCGCCGTACTACATCGTCGATCGGCTGTTCGGCGCGGCCGAACTGCGGCTGGGCGGTGACAAGGGCGACGTGGTGCGGATCGAACGCACGGACATCACGCGGGGGAACTGACCATGAGCCAGGACGAAACCCCAGACGTAGCCGGCGCCGCCCCGAAAGTCGCGCCGGAGAACGTGGCGCTGCGGGCGCAACCTCGCCCGGTGACGCGCCTCAACCGACGCACGCTGGCGATGCTGGCCGGTGGACTCGGCGTCGCCGTGCTGGGCGCAACGATGTGGTCGTTGCAGCCGAAGCATCCGCGCGGCAGTAACGATGCGACTGAGCTTTACAACGTGGATCGCGTATCGAAGTCGGAAGAACTCGATCAGCTACCGGCCGACTACTCGAAGCTGCCGCCGAAGCCCGCGGCCAACGTGCCGCCACTTGGGCCGCCGCTGCCGGGCGACCTCGGCCCGGCCATCGTGAACGCGCAGCCACCGTTGCCTCCCAACATACCGCCGGGTAACGATCCGGCGGCGGCCGCGCGTGATGCGATGCGCAAGGAGGCCGAAGACGCTGCGGGATCGTCGGTGTTCTTCCGTTCAAGCACTCAGCACGCCGCAGCGGCGCCCGCGCAGGCCGCGTCCTCCGTGCCGGCATCGGGCCTGGCCGGTTTCGACCCACAGGCCGCCGGCCCGGCTTCGACGGCTGCGCAGCCGGCCGATCCGACCGCCGTGCAGAACCGGCAAGACCAGAAAGAGGCGTTCCAGAAAGCCGGAACCACGGAAACCCGTAATTCCGGCAATCTGCAAATGCCGGCCTCGCCGTATCAGGTGATGGCGGGCACCGTGATTTCGGCGGCGTTAGTGACGGGCATCAAGTCCGATTTGCCGGGCGACGTGATCGGCACCGTGACGGCGTCGGTGTACGACACGGCGACGGGCCGCTACCTGCTGATCCCGCAAGGTTCGCGCATCCTTGGCAAATACAACAGCCAGGTCGCCTACGGGCAGAGCCGCGTGCAGATCGTGTGGAACCGCATCATCCTGCCGGACACGTCTTCGCTCACGCTGGACAATCTGGCCGGTGCTGATCCCGCTGGCTATGCCGGCCTGGAGGATAGCGTCGATTGGCACTGGGGACGCATCCTGGCAGGTGCGGCACTGTCCACCGTGCTGGGCGTTGGTTCCGAGCTGGCCGTCTCGAATCAGGGAAACGCCAATGGCAATACGGTTATCGCGTTGCGGGATAGCGCGCAGGACACGGCCAATCAGGTCGGCCAGGAATTTACGCGCCGTAATCTCAATATCCAGCCGACGTTGACCGAGCGGCCCGGCCTACCAGTCAGCATCATCGTCAACCGCGATCTGGTACTGCGGCCGTACCAACCGCTGTTCTTCAATCGGGGGACTTCGCCATGAGCACGACGCGCAAGCTGCGGCTGGGGCCGCTACCCAAGACCGAGAGCATCAAACTGACGTTCGCATGCCCGGCTGGCCTGAAGGCCGACCTCGACCGCTACGCGACGCTGCACGCGCAGACCTACGGCGAAGCGGTCGATGCCACGGTACTGATCCCTCATATGCTGGAGGCGTTCATGGCGGGGGATCGGGGGTTCAGGCGGGGCATGGGAGAAGACCACCGACCATCTTCCCGCGCTGCTACGTAAAAGGGGAGAGCGTTTGGCTAACTATCGTTGTCGTACTTAGACCGCGACTAATGTAAAAATATCAAATTGATTTGTGATTGGAAAATTTGTCAAAGGCGTATGACGATATCCTGCCTAATGTGCGGCTTTTCCATGCATTGCCGATCGCCGTCGGTGGGGGCGCATTCCAGTCGTCATGCTCGCGGGTGATGCGATTACCTAATGTCGGCGTTCTCGGGCGAAGGTGCCAACCTCACGATCTTGGACAGTGCCGAACTGAGCTTGGCACTTGCACTATCATCCCGGCGCATCGAGGTGGCGCCGCGTATTAGCGCGGGTTGACCGAATCCCGCACATCGGACGGGGGCTCGTGGAGCCATCCGTACCCACCGCTTGCTGTGGCTGATTGTGCGTCTTCTGTCATGTCTCCTTGCGGGATAGGCGGCAATCCTCCATCGCACCGCGGTTGGGCCAAACCATCGACGCAAAACGGGAGCACCCTCCCGGCCAAGATGACATCAGTCGGTGAAGTCGGTACTGGTCGTGACGGTTTTCCAGGCATCGAATCCCTTTCGCAAGAAGGCGAGCCGCTCAACGGCAAGGTCGTAAGCGTCGGTGCCCAACAAAAGGCGCAAGGGAGGTTCCGGAGCGTCGACAGCCTTGATGATGGCCGCTGCACCACGAGCGGGATCTCCTGGCTGTTTGCCGGACGACTCGGCAAGCGATTTCCTGCGCACGCCGATCGTCGTTGAATAGTCAGCAATAGTATTTGCGGACATTACCATCGATCGCCCGGCCCAGTCGGTGCGGAAACGTCCGGGCTCGACGATAGTGACTTTGACGCCGAAGGGTGCCAGCTCCAATGCCAGCGATTCGGAGAAGGCCTCGACGGCAAACTTGGTAGCGTTGTAATAGCCTACTCCGGGAAAGACCATCAATCCGCCGATCGACGAGAAGTTGACGATATGTCCAGTCCTCCGTGCACGCATAGACGGCAGGACGCGTTTTGTCAGGGAAATCAGTCCAAAGAGGTTGGTTTCGAATTGCCGCCGGATTTCATCTTCTTCGCCTTCTTCGATCGCAGCGAAGTAGCCGTAGCCGGCGTTGTTCACAAGGACATCGACGTCACCGAATCGATGATTCGCAGCCATCAGCGCGCTATCCATCGAAGCGCCGTCGGTAACATCAAGGGGAACCAATAACGCATGGGATGCATGTTCTCTGGCAAGCTCTTCGAGTTTGGCAACATTGCGCGCAGTCATGACGACACGCTCTCCACGATTTAGAGCTTGAACTGCCAACTCCCGGCCAAAACCTGTAGAACACCCCGTGATTAGCCAGGTTTTGCTTGTCATGTTTTCTCCCATTCAATAACAGTGTTGGATATGTCGCAGCGGCTCAAACCTGAAGCCAGGGGTTATTGTCTTTGAGCAGAACAATGATTGCTATAACGATGCTGCCAAGGATTTGCATGATCCTGCCATGCCAAATGTGTGATAATCACTTGGAGCAAGTGCTCAAGGACTTGATATAGTTTTTTGCGATGAACGACCAACTCTGTCGGATGTGCGAGGTTGTCGAACGCCACTGTGTCGGTGAGCGTCTGGAGACCGAGGTCGAGGGATTGACGCTCTTCCGCATGACGACCAGTGTTCATCCAGCCCATATCGTCTACAAGCCACGAATCTGCATTGTCTTGCGTGGCGCCAAAACCGTTGGCCTTGCTCAGGTCAATTTCGATGTGGACGCCACCAAGTTCTTGTTCGTGACCATGGATGTTCCGGTGTCTTCGAGGGTTCACGCCGCGCCTGACGGTAAGACGCATATTGGCCTGATCCTGGATCTGGACCGTGTGTTGGCCGATCATGTGCTGCAACGGCTCTCATTCAATACGGGCCCATCCTTGATCCCGGCTGCCGTTATGGCTACGAGCATGAGGCCGCCGCTTCTGGCAACGATGGAAAGGCTGCTGCAACTCCTTGACGATCCGCCGGGGATCGAATTCTTGCGGCCATTAATCTTACAGGAGTTCTATTATCACTTGACTCTAAGCGGCCTGGGTCAGGCGTTGATGCAATATGTTGCGAGCGAGTCGCACCTGTCGCAAATCAATAAAGCGATATCTTGGATCAAGAAGCATTATCAGGAGCCTCTGAAGGTGAATGACCTTGCCGATATAGCTGGAATGAGCGCGACGTCCTTTCATAGGCATTTTAAGGCCGTGGCTTTCATGACCCCCATCCAATATCGGAAAGAAATTCGATTGCAAGAGGCTCGGCGCGCGATGTTGACGGAAGGGATGCCCGCCGGTGTGGCGGCGTTGGAGGTCGGTTACAGCAACCAGTCTCAATTCAGCCGTGAATATAAGCAGAAATATGGTGTTCCGCCCGGTGCTGACGTGACTCGACGCCATCAGGTCTGATAATTGCCCTACGCTGGCGGATTTACAACTCCGCCCCGGTGCCAGTTGGTGACCAGGCCGAGGTAGGGTCAGCACTTGCCATTGATCACCTTAAGGACTTGGTCGTATTCACCCCGCCGTTCGGCAAAACGCTGGAACTTTACGTTCTCCACAAGGATTTCGCACGCATCGGGCTGACTCTCCAGCAGAGCGATCGTCGCATCGGCGAACTCGTCTAGCGGCATCGCGCGCGGATTCTTGTCGTTGTTCATCAGCGACGTGCGCACGGCCGGCGGAACCAGTTCGATTACTTGGACCGAGGTATCGGCCAGTTGCACGCGAACCGCTTCAGAGAGCATGTGGATTGCCGCCTTGGTGGCGCAATAGGTCGGGGTGGCTGCCAGTGGCACTGAGGCCAGGCCAGAGGAGACAGTGATGACCGCCGCGTCAGGCTGGCTCTGCAGCTGTTTCATGCAGGCCGCGATCAATCGGATCGGCCCTAGCAGGTTGGTCTGCACGGTGTCTTCGGCGACCTGCAGGAAGCCTTCGGCCGTGTGCCAGTCCTCCGGGACCATGATGCCGGCCATGGCCAGCAAGACGTTGAGCTTGGGATGGTCTGCGATTACCTGTGCGGTGGCGCTCTGAATGCTCCGCGGATCGGTCACGTCGATCTGCACGGTGTCAAGGTGGTGCTCGGTTCCCAGGCGTTCGAGGACATCGGCGCGACGTCCGCCGACGATGACGGTATTGCCGTGCGCTTTCAGACGCAGGGCCAAGGCCAGGCCAATCCCGCTCGTTGCCCCCGGGATGAAGATAGTGTTGTCAGAGATTTTCATGGGGATCATTCAGCCTTGTTGATGATCAGGAGTTGGTCGAAGGGCATGTGGGTCATGGCCTGGTGGATGTGGCGCTCGGTGAGCTCGATTCGATCTCCTGCCCACATACAGCAGGGTGCCGTGGCGGCGCGCGCGCACGTGAGATGGGACCGCGCGATTGACTCGCTGGGCACCGAGCACGTTGACGTCGAACAGGTGTGCGATGTCAGCCGCGGTGAAGGCTTCGACATAGCCGATGACCAGGTGTCCGGCGTTGTGAACGACGACATCCAACAACCCAGCCTGCGCCAGGATGGCCGCGACGGCATCGCGCGCCGGATTGCTTGGACTGGACGCCTAGAACGATGGTCCGCGCAGAGAGAAGTCCTCGGCGATGGCCATTCGAGGTATCGCTTCGGCGGGCTCGGTATTGCCGTGACGCATGCTGGTGTAGACGGAATGTCCAACGTGGGCGAGCGCGCGGGCGGGCGGCCAGATTGCGATGCCGGTTCGGCACCGATGTTCAGGAAAGTGGACATCATGCCTCTTTTGTTGCAATCGCCGGGGGGTATGAGCCGACGGAAGATCTTTCCATCTTTCTCAGTCTGTCGCCGGCGCCTTCGGGGTCAATAGACCGCAGTGGCGGGTCGGATCTCAGTTGGCATCCGGAGTCAGCGCAACGTCCGCTTCGATAGCAGAGATCAGCCCAGGGCGAGTTGGTTTCCAGCCGAGTGTCGCGCGGGTGATCCGACTCGAAGTGGGATTGTCAAGGCCGACGAAGGCGCTCAGGAAGCCGAACTGTCGCGGGGCATCTTCGGGCGCCACCGGAGCAGTCGGCACGCCAAGGCGGCGACCAATGGCCTCGGCAATCTGCCGCATGGGAATGCCTTCTTCGGCAACGGCGTGGACGCGAGTTCCGGCGCCAGCCGATTCCAGCGCCAGGCGATAGGCGATAGCGACATCGCGAGTGTCCGTGGATGGCCATCGGTTGCTGCCATCGCCCAGGTAGCCTGCCTTGCCGGTGGCGCGGGCGATATCAATCAAGCCTGAGACGAACCCATAGCGACCGTCGTGGTGCACCGCAGGCGGCAGTCTTACCACGGAAGATCGCACTTCTTGCTGGGCCAGAGCGATGACAGTGTTTTCCGCTTCGATGCGTGGGCCGCCGGGCAAGGTGACGGTTTCGGTCAGCAGGCCGGAGAAGCCGGCGATGGCGATGCCACCGGTGGCGCAGGTGCCTACAAACGGCTTGCCCGAGCCTGCCAGGGCTTGGCCGATGGCATGAATCGCTTCCAGATCTGCGGCGACGGCAGCCTGCAGGTTTCCCCTGCCTTGTTGCTCGTGGTCGAATGCCAAGTGGATGACGCCGTCGGCTTCGCGGGCGGCCGCGGCCAGGACGGCCACGTCGGCCAGGTCGCCGCGATGGACGTCAGCGCCCAAGGCCTGAATGGCCGCCGTGGCGCGATCCGAGCGAGCCAGGCCGACCACCGTATGGCCCGCTGAAATGAGCTCTGGAATGACGGCGGACGCGATATGTCCGGACGCACCGGTGATGAAGATACGCATGGCTGGAACTCCTTCGGCCTTGCCCAGCGCAAGGCTGACTTGATGACTGCTGATATGCTCAGCCTACATTGTTATTTCATAGACTGCAATCAATATCTGAACTATGCCTAGATGGAAACCCAATGCCGCCGGCCGGCTACATGACGCAGCCATCGCGTTGTTCGTCGAGCAAGGCTTCGACAACACGACCGTGGCCGAGATCGCCGAGCGCGCCGGACTGACCGAGCGCACCTTCTTCAATCATTTCGCCAACAAGCGGGACGTGCTGTTCGGCAAGCCTTCCGAACTTCAGGAACAGATCGTGGCTAGGGAGATCGCGGCATCCGCTGCCGATGTCGCCGCTCTCGACGCGGTCGTGCATGGCCTACAGGCGACCGCCGACGAGGTCCTCGAGGAACTACGCGGCCCGGCGACCCGCCGGCGGCAAATCATCGCTACCACACCGGAATTGCAGGAGCGCGAGGAGAGCAAGCTGTCTTCTCTCACCTCAGTCATCGCCCGCACCCTCCAGAAACGCGGCCTGGATTCTGATGCGGCACTTCTTACCGCGCGTGTAGGCGTGCTCATCAAACAGATGGCTGAGCAGCGCTGGGTGCAGCCAGGCGAGCAACGACGGCTGCGGGAGCTGCTTGCCGACGCGCTAGCGTCGATTCGTGCGGTTACCAACCAGACTCCGCCTTGAAATGTCGTCTGATCGATATCCAGCCATTTGGCAGAACGAGAGAGGTTGAGTTGCTCATCAGCACAGGTCTTCAACAGATCCACGCAGACGGTCGGCTATGTCTCGACCCTTGAGCCGATGGGATGGTGCCGTAAGCAGAGGGGAAATCGGTCATTCCAAGGCGGATCGAGGCGAGTTCTTCGTTCGGAGCGCTGAAACCGATTGCGCTATGCTGGCTGAACAAGCCCGCTCTTTGCTGACAATCGCCCCCGATGCAGTACGCTCCCGCTTTCCACCGCAACGCTCTTATGTGGCTCCTAACCCACAAAGCGGTAGCCCGGTAAAGTGCCTCGAAGTACAGCTAAGCCAAAGTCCTGTATAAGATTTTTGGCCCTTAGTGATTCTCCCAAGAGGCTTGACGCAGGAACTTTTTTGCCGCCGGGCCGCTCCCAAGGCAAAAAAGCCCCCTCGGGGGGCAGCAAGCGGCGTAGCCGCGCGGCGTGGGGGCTTTTTTATCTTGGCCGCGCCAAAGTCTGCCTATTGTTCCCTGGCCGGTCACGGCGCGGGCGGCGCGTGGCCGGATTTTCGCGGGCGAAGCGATTTACACTGGCAATACGCGACTTTCAATCTTCGCGGAACAGGATGCAGACATGAACACCACCAATCCCATGCAATGGATGGAAGACATCCAGAAGAACATTTCGGACCTGATCGCGCGCAGCCCCGCGGCGGATGTCGAGCGCAACGTGCGCGCGATGATGACGCAAGGCTTCGCCAAGCTCGATCTGGTGACGCGGGAGGAGTTCGACGTCCAGGCCGATCTGCTCGCCCGCACGCTCGCGCGCGTGGATCAACTGACCAACCAGTTGGCGGCGCTGGAGGCGCGGGTGTCCAAGCTGGAAGGCGGCGCGGAGGGTAGCGCGCCTCAAGCCTGAGACCCAAAGCCTGAGCCCCCGCCTGAGAGCACCGAGCCGCGCACCGAGTCGTGCACCGAGCCGGCGCGCGTCAGGTGTTGAAATACTCGGGGTGGCGCGCGCGTATTTCCTCCACCTGCCGCAGCGTGTGCGACAGGTGTTCGCGCAGGCGTTCTTCCGCCAGCGCCGGATCGGCCGCGGCGATGGCGTCGACGATCAGCGTGTGATCGTTCAGGATGCGCTGCGCCTTGCCCAGCGCGGGCAGGTGCAGCCGCCGCAGGCGGTCGATATGGCCGCTGCGGCTGTACACCAGTTGCCACAAGTCCTGCATATGGGCGGCCGCATACAGCTCCCGGTGAAACTCCTGGTCGGCGGCGGCGAAAGCCTCGAAGTCCGCCGCCCGCACCTGGGCCTGCTGCACGTCCAGTAACCCGCGCAGGCGCTTGACCAGCGCGTCGTTGCCGGCGCTGGCCAATTCGCGCACCAGTTCCTGCTCGATGGCGCGGCGCAGGAAGTGCGCCTGCCCGGCGCGGTCGAGATCGATCTTGCTGACCCGCGTGCCGGCCTGGGGAATCACGTCCACCAGGCCTTCTTCCTCCAGGCGCATGAGCGCGTCGCGCACGGGCGTCTGGCTGACCCCGTACTGCGCGGCCAGTTCCGGACGCACCAAGGCGGTGCCCGGCGGCAAGGCCAGGGAAACGATGGCCTCGCGCAGCAATTCATAGAGCTGCGGGGCGGCCTGCCGGTAGCGGTCCAGCCTGACGGATTCGTTCATGGCGAGCGGCGATGAGTAAGGGGTAGGCGCGGGAACGCGGAGCGGGGCATGGGCTTGTTCATGATGTACTAATGTATTAGTATATTTTAAATCGAGAATGAACAACTGTCGGCGGGATGCCGGGCAAGTTTGGCCGCGAAATCCATCGCGACATCGCAGCCAAACCCGCCCGGATTTCCCGCCATGGCGGAGGAGACATGCACGGGCGTTCCATCACGCCTGACCGCGCCACGCCGCGCTTGCCATCTGCTGGCGGGCGAGGGCGGCGCGCGCCCGCGCGGCTTCCGCACAGTACATCCCATTTTTCCGTCGACGCCGCCGAGGCGCTTTCCGAGCAAATACGATGACTACTCACAAGAAGACTCCCCAGACCCTGCGCAGCGCGCGCTGGTTCGCCCCCGACGACCTGCGCGGTTTCGGCCATCGTTCGCGCGCCATGCAGATGGGCTATTCGCCGGAGGAATGGGCCGGGCGTCCCGTGATCGGCATCGTCAATACGTGGTCGGACATCAACCCCTGTCATACCCATTTCAAGCAACGCGTCGAGGACGTGAAGCGGGGCGTCTTGCAGGCCGGCGGCTTTCCCATCGAACTGCCGGCCCTGTCGCTGGCGGAACAATACGTCAAGCCGACCACGATGCTGTACCGGAACATGCTGGCGATGGACGCGGAGGAGCTCTTGCGCTGCCATCCCGTCGACGGCGTGGTGCTGATGGGCGGTTGCGACAAGACCACGCCCGCGTTGCTGATGGGTGCCACCAGCGCCGGCCTGCCGGCCATCTACGTGCCGGCCGGCCCCATGCTGCGCGGCAACTGGCAAGGCCACACGCTGGGCTCGGGCTCCGACGCGTGGAAGTTCTGGGACGACCGCCGCGCCGGCGTCATCACCGAACAGCAGTGGATCGGCATCCAGGGCGGCATCGCGCGCAGCCACGGCACCTGCATGACCATGGGCACGGCCAGCACGATGACGGCCATCGCCGAAGCCCTGGGAATGACCTTGCCGGGCGCCTCGTCGATTCCGGCGCCGGACGCCAACCACGTCCGGATGAGTTCGGAGTCGGGCCGGCGCATCGTGGAAATGGTGTGGGAGGACTTGACGCCGGCTCGCATCCAGACCCGCAAGGCCTTCGAGAACGCCATCACCGTGGCCATGGCCATGGGCTGTTCCACCAACGCCATCATCCACGTGATCGCCCAGGGGCGCCGCGCGGGCCACGACATCAGCCTGGACGATTTCGAGAAGGCCAGCCGCAAGGTGCCGGTGATCGCCAACGTGCGCCCCAGCGGCGACAAGTACCTGATGGAGGACTTCTTCTACGCGGGCGGCCTGCCGGCCATGATGACGCGCATCCGCGAGCATCTGCACCTGGACGAGATGACCGTCACCGGCCGCACGCTGGGACAGAACATCGAGGGCGCGGCGGTGTACAACGACGACGTCATCCGCACCGTGGAGAACCCGGTCTATGCCGAGGGTTCGCTGGCCGTGCTGCGCGGCAACCTGGCCCCGGACGGCTGCGTGATGAAGCCGGGCGCCGCGGATCCGCGCTTCCTCAAGCACTCCGGCCCGGCCCTGGTGTTCGACGACTATCCCTCGATGAAGGCGGCCATCGACGACGAAAACCTGGACGTCACGGCGGATCACGTGCTGATCCTGCGCAACGCCGGTCCGCAGGGCGGCCCGGGCATGCCCGAATGGGGCATGCTGCCCATCCCCAAGAAACTCGTGAAGCAGGGCGTGCGCGACATGGTGCGCCTGTCCGACGCGCGCATGAGCGGCACCAGCTATGGCGCCTGCATCCTGCACGTGTCGCCGGAGTCGTACGTCGGCGGTCCGCTGAGCCTGGTGCGCAACGGCGACATCATCACGCTGGACGTCGATGCGCGCACCATCAGCCTGGACGTGGACGATGCCGAGCTGCAGCGCCGCCGCGCCGAATGGCGCCAGCCCGAGCGCCGCTACGAGCGCGGCTATGGCTGGATGTTCTCCAAGCACATCGAGCAGGCCGACCAGGGCTGCGATTTCGATTTCCTGCGCACCGACTTCGGCGCGCCGGTGCGCGAGCCGGACATCTTCTGATCGCGGCTTGCCGATGCGCCGGCCGTTCCTTTTTCGTTCCGCAACCCATACAGACATACGGATAGAGACACCCATGCTGAAACCCGAGACCCGTGAATTGCTGCGCGGCGTGAGCACCGCCACCTTGTGCACCTGCCTGTTCAAGCGCGGCCTGCGCACGCAGATGATCCAGGGCGCCTTGCCCGTGGGCGGCGTGCGCGGCGGTCCGTCCATGGTGGGCGAGGCCTTCACCCTGCGCTACATGCCGGCGCGCGAAGACCTCAACGGCATCGAAGTCTTCCGCGACCGCGCGCATCCGCAGCGCAAGGCCGTCGAGGATTGCCCGCCCGGGGCGGTGCTGGTGATCGATAGCCGCAAGGACGCGCGCGCGGCCTCGGCCGGCGGGATACTCGTCGGCCGCTTGCAGGCGCGCGGCGTGGAGGGCGTGGTGACCGACGGCGGTTTCCGCGACGCGCCCGAGATCGGCAAGATGAAGATCCGCGCCTATCACCAGCGCCCGTCGGCGCCGACCAATCTGACGCTGCACCAGGCCATCGACATCAACGTGCCCATCGGCTGCGGCGACGCGCCGGTGTTTCCCGGCGACGTCATCGTCGGCGACGACGAGGGCGTGCTGGTGATTCCCGCGCACATGGCCGATGAAATCGCCGCCGAGGCCGCGGAGATGACGGTGTTCGAGGACTTCGTGGCCGAGCAGGTGGCCAACGGCCGTTCCATCCTGGGCCTGTATCCCGCGACCGATCCGCAGACGCCGATCGATTTCGCGGCGTGGCGCAAGGAACGCAATCGTTGATCGGCCGGGGCGCCGGCTTTCCCGCCGGCGCGGCGGCTCGATAGCGATAGCAGGGCGGCTATCGATGCGATCGATAGCCGCGGGCGCGCTGCCTCAATCCGCCTTGATGCCCAGGTCGGCGGCGACCTTGCCCCATTTTTGCAGTTCCGCGCCTATGTAGTCGCGGAAGGCCGCCGGCGAGCCGGCATCGGGAACCAGGCCGGCTTCCAGCAGCTTGTCGCGGATGCCGGGGTCGGACTGCAGCTTGGCGATGGCATGGTTCAGCTTCTCGACGACGTCCGGCGCCAGCCCGGGCGGCCCGGCCAATCCCTGCCACGCGACCACCTCGAAGCCCGGCAACTGGGCGGCCTCGGCGATGGTGGGAATGTCCGGGTACTCGGCAACGCGGCGCGATCCGCCGACGGCCAGCGCGACGAGCTTGCCGGCTTTCACCTGCTGCATCATCGTGCCCTGGTCGGCGAATATCATGTCGATATGCCCGGCGACCAGGTCGCCGAGCAGCGCGCCGGTGCCTTTGTACGGGACGTGCAGGAGCTTGATTCCCGTCTTCGATTCGAAAAGCGCGGCGGCCATCTGCTGCATGCTGCCGGTCCCCGACGACCCGTAGGTAAGGGTGCCCGGATGCGCCTTGGCATAGGCCACCAGTTCGGCCACGCTGTGCACCGGCACCTTGCCGGGGTTCACCACCAGCACGTAATTGACCGCGACGGTCTTGGTGATGGGGGTCAACTGCTTGAGCGGATCGAAGGGATTGTTCTTGTAGATGACCGGGTTGATGCCCAGGGTGGCGATGTTCCCCAGCACCAGCGTATAGCCGTCGGGCGCGGATCGCGCCACGGTTTCCGTGCCGATGATGCCGCTCGCGCCGGGACGGTTGTCCACCACCACGCTTTGCCCGAGTTCCTTGCCCAGCGCGGGGGCGACGATGCGGGCGTAGACGTCCACGGCGCCGCCGGGTGAGAACGGGACGATCAGCCGGATGGGCTGGCTGGGATAGGCATCGGCCGCCGATGATGCGAAGGGGGCGCCGAGCAGCCCGGCCGTCAGCGCGCCCGCGGAAAACCATCGGCGCGCCAATTTTGAAAGAAGCTTCATCGATGTCTCCCTCGATGCCGTATTGCGGGATTCCCGCGTGCGGATGGCTCTCCGCCGCCGCGCCCCGGTGCGCTTGCCTGATTATCGGTCCAGGCATGGCGGCACGCTACCACTGGCCGTCCCTGTCGCGCCGCTGCGGCGCGAAGGTGTCCAAAAGAAAGTCCACCAGCGCGCGCGTCTTCGCCGAGAGATAGTTCCTGGTGGGAAATACCGCATAGATGTCCGCGGGGGGCAGGTCCCATTTCGGCAGCACGCGCTCCAGGCGTCCGCTCTGGAGCAGGGGCTTTATCTCCCACAAAGACCGCATCAGGATGCCATGGCCGTCCAGCGCCCAGTTCACGACGCATTCCCCGTCGTTGGAGGCGAGCGGGCCGCGGACCTTGACGGTTTCCGACGCGCCGCCGGACTGCAGGTGCCAGGTGCCGAAGGTCTCGTCGTTTTCCTGGATGAAGAGGCAGGCGTGCCGGGCCAGTTCGCGCGGCGTCGCCGGGTGGCCGTGCGTGGACAGGTAAGCCTTGGAGGCGCCCAGCACGCGGCGGTTGTGGGCCAGCAGCCGCGCCGTCAGCGTCGAGTCGGGCAGTTCCCCTATCCGGATCTGCAGGTCGAACCCCTGCTCGATGAGGTTGACGGGACGGTCCGTGAGCGTGAGCTGGACCTCGACGTCGGGAAAGCGCCGGGCGAATTCGGACAGCGCCGGCGAGATGAAACGGCGGCCGAATCCCAGCGTCGCCACCACGCGCAGGATGCCCCGGGGGATGGCCCGCGCGCCGGCGACCTTGCGCTCCAACGCTTCCAGTTCTTCCAGCACGCGCGCGCCTTCGAGCAGGTAGGTTTCTCCCTCCGGCGTCAGGCTGGCCCGCCGCGTCGTCCGGTTCAGGAGCCGCACCCCCAGACGCCGTTCGACGGCGTGCAGGCGCTTGCTGACCGCGGGAGGCGTGATGCCCAGTTGCTGCGCCGCCTCGCGCAGGCTGGCGTGTTTCGCGAGGACGGCAAAGAACTCCAGGTCGGAGAGGGGGCTCATTATGAACTCAAAGGAAATAAATAACTAATTTGGAACGACATTATCGCGGATCAATTCACTATTAAGATTCGACCACACAATCATCATTAAATGGAGACACTTATGCTGCGTCGCGGGCTTCTCGCCATCCTCGCCACTTTCGCGTTCTGTACCAGCGCCTCGGCCGACTATCCCGAGCGGCCCATCAAGCTCATCGTTCCCTATGCGCCCGGCGGCAGCGCGGATATCGTCGCCCGCATGGTCGGCGACGAATGGGCCAAGGCCCTGGGCCGCGCCATCGTCATTGAAAACCGGGGCGGTGCCGGCGGAAACGTGGGCGTGGACGCCGTCGCGAAGTCGGCGCCCGACGGTTACACCATCGGCCTGCAGACCGTGTCGCTGGCCATCAATCCGGCCCTGTTCCCCCACATGCCGTACGACACCTTGAAGGACCTGGCGCCCATCGGCATGGTGGCGTCCTCGCAGCACGTGCTGGTCGTCAACAACGAGGTCCCGGTCAAGAGCGTCAAGGAGCTGATCGAACTGGCCAAGAAGGAGCCGGGCAAGCTGACCTATGCCTCGGCCGGGCCCGGCAGCACCTTCCATATGGCGGCCGAGTTGTTCAAGGCGGTGGCGGGGGTGGACATGGTGCACATCCCTTATCGCGGTGGCGGTCCCGCCCTGATCGACGTGATGAGCGGGCAGGTGCAGTTGTGCTTCCCCGTCCTGGCGGCCGCGCAAGGCCAGATCCAGAGCGGCAAGATACGCGCGCTGGGCGTGACGGGCGCCAAGCGCTCGCCGCTGATGCCCGACGTTCCGACCATCGCCGAAGCCGGCCTGCCGGGTTATTCCTTCGATACGTGGTTCATCGTCTTCGCGCCGGCGCGCACGCCCCAGCCCGTCATCGACAAGCTGAACGAAACCCTCGACAAGGTGCTCGCTTCCAAGGCGATGTCGGACCGCATGAACCGTGAAGGTTTCGAGGCGACGCCGTCCACGCCCGCGCAGGCCCGGGCCCGCCTCGAAACCGAAATCCCCAAATGGGACAAGCTGGTCAAGGACCGCGGCATCACCATCCAGTGAGCCCGGCCGACCTCGCTATCCAGACGCTTTCCAGATATTCCCGGACGCCAAATGTCTCCACGAACGCTCTACCAGAAGCTCATAGACTCGCATACGGTGGCAAGGCTCGATGAGCAGAACATCCTGCTTTTCTGCGACCTGCACCTGATGAACGAGTACACCAGCCCGCAGGCCTTCGCCGGCCTGTACGAAGAAGGCCGGGGCGTGCCGATGCCCGGCCAGAACGTGGCCGTGGTCAGCCACATCATCCCCACCCATCCGGGCCGGATACGCGTCATCGCCGACCCGCCCTCGGCCTTGCAGGCGAGTTATCTGAAGAAGAACTGCGACACCTTCGACATCCCGCTGTTCGACACGAACGATGCCCTGCAAGGCATCGAGCACGTCGTCGCCCCCGAGCACGGGATGATCCGGCCCGGCATGGTGGTGATCTGCGGCGATAGCCATACGACCACGTATGGCGCGTTGGGCGCGCTCGGCTTCGGCATCGGCACCACCGAGGTCGAGCACGTCCTGGCCACGCAGACGCTGGTCTACCGGGTCGCCCGGACCATGCACATCCGCGTCGACGGCCAACTGGCCGCGGGCGTGACGGCGAAGGACCTGGTGCTGGCCATCATCGGCCGCATCGGCGCGCGCGGGGCGCTGGGCTACGTCATCGAGTACAGCGGCAGCGCCATCGAGGCGCTGTCCATCGAGGCCCGGTTCACGCTGTGCAATATGATCGTCGAGGCGGGCGCCCGCGGCGCGCTGATCGCGCCCGACCAGAGGGCGATCGACTACGTGATGGCGCGCGCTCCCGACCTCGCGGGTGAGCATCGCCAGGCCGCGCTGGCGGCGTGGCGCGACCTGCGCACCGACGACGGCGCCGCCTACGATGCGTTCCACGCGTTCGACGCGCGCGACATCGCGCCGCAAGTCACCTGGGGGACGAGCCCGGACCAGGTCGTCGCCATCGACGGACAGGTGCCGCGCCTGCGCGATCTCGCCGAGGGGGCGGCGCGCGCCAGCGGCGCGCGCGCGATGGCGTACACGAAGTTGCGGGAAGGCGATGCGATCGAAGGCACGCCGATCCAGCACGTCTTCATCGGCTCCTGCACCAACGGCCGGATCGAAGACCTGCGCGCGGCGGCGGCCGTCATTTGCGGCCGCCGCGTCGCCGAGGGCGTGCGGGCCATGGTCGTGCCGGGCTCGGGGATGGTCAAGGCCGCGGCGGAAGCGGAAGGGCTGGACAAGGTCTTCATCGAAGCCGGGTTCGAGTGGCGCAATGCGGGCTGTTCGATGTGCCTGGCCATGAACGACGACGTGCTGGCCGACGGCGTGCGCTGCGCGTCCACGACCAACCGCAACTTCGAGGGCCGGCAGGGCAGGGGCGCCATCACCCACCTCATGAGCCCGGCAATGGCCGCCGCGGCGGCAACGACGGGGCGCATCACGGACGTGCGCCGGCTGGAGAAGAATCATGGCTGACACCGCGAAGATAGAAGGGCGCGCCGCGCCTTTGCCGATCGAGAACCTGGACACCGACCAGATCATGCCCAAGCAGTTCCTGCGCGGCATCGACAAGTCGGGGCTGACCGAGGGCCTGCTTTACGACCTGCGGTTCGACACCGCGGGAAGGCCGAACCCGGATTTCGTGCTGAACCAGGCGGCTTACGATGGTGCCTCGGTGCTGGTGGGCGGTTCCAATTTCGGCTGTGGCTCCAGCCGCGAGCATGCCGTCTGGGGCCTGTTGCAGTACGGGTTCCGGGCGGTCGTGGCGCCTAGCTTCGCCGAGATTTTCTTCTCCAATGCGATGAACAACCGGCTCTTGCTGGTGACGCTGCCCGCGGCGGAGATCGCGAAGCTGATGGCCGACGCCGGCGACCCCGCCGGGAACGCGGTAACGATAGACGTGCACGCGCAGACGCTGCGCAGCCGCAGCGTGCAGGCGAACTTCGACATGGTCCCGCGCCATCGCCGCATGTTCCTGGAGGGCCTGGACAACATCGGCCTGTCCCTGACCTACCAGGACGAGGTGCGGCGTTTCGCCGCGCGCCATTGGCAGGCGCAGCCATGGCTCAAGGACGTCGCCGCGCTGACGCGCAAGCGGTTGTCGGCGTGACCGGGCATCGATCGGCCGGAGGCGGGTAATCCCGGATATCGGATTTTCCGTCGCCGCGGCGACGGAATTGTTCGCTTTTTGCCGCACCGCCGGCTTCCTATACTTCCCCTCGAATTACAGCTAATGGCAGATCGCCCGGCGCCCTCGCGGCAAGGGAGATCCGCCGCATTCAAGGGGAGTTCGCATTCATGGAAGCACAAGTAGAACGTTCGCGGGACCTTGCGGAAGGCGAGGTGGTGAGCATACTGGATACGTCCAGGCCGGGCTGCCCGTTGATCCGCGACACGCCGCTGACGGGCGCGATCGTCTGGGACCGCGAGACGCTGGCGCCCGATGACGGCCAGCTTCATCTGGACGACGATTGCCTCGGCGAGATCGACGCCTTCGTGGAGGCGCTGCGCCGCAATCCGCTGCCGACGCTGTTGCTGACGCCCGGCGACCACGACATGCCTCGCTGCCGGGCGTTGATGGCGCGGGCGCGCGACATTCTGCGCGACGGCGTGGGCTTCGTCATCCTGGACAGGATTCCGGTCCAGCAGTATTCGCAGGAGGAGTGCCGGGCGATCTACTGGATGCTGGGGCAGATGGTGGCGCGTCCGGTCGCGCAAAGCTTCGACGGAAAAATGATCTACGACGTCAAGGACCAGGGCCGCGCATACAGCACTTCCGTTCGTGGAGACACCACGCGGAAAGACCAGAATTTCCATACCGACAACAACTACAACCTGTGCCCGCCGCATTATGTGGCGTTGTTTTGCCTGCATCCCGCCATGACCGGCGGCATCAACAGCATCGTCAGCTTCTATGCCGTCTACAACGAAATGCTCAGGCGCCATCCCATCGAGTTGGTCGAACGCCTGTACAGGCCCTTCCTGGCGAACCGACAGCGCGAGCATTATCCCGGCGACCCGATGGTGCTGAATCGTCCTCTCTTTACCTACGACGGCGATCGCCTGGACTGCAAACTGTCGCGCCATCAGACGCTCAGCGGCTATCACCTGGCGGGCCAGGCGCTCGACCCCCTGGGGCTGGAAGCGCTGGATGCCCTGGAGTCCATCATGGCGGAAGCGCGTTGGAACCGGGAGTTTTTCTTCGAGCGGGGCCAGATCCAGATCGTGGACAATCGGCGTTGCGGTCATCGGCGCACGGGTTTCGTGGATTACCCGGAGCCGGAGCGCAAACGGCATCTGTTGCGCTTGTGGCTGCGCGATACCGGGCGCCGCTCGTACCACGGTTGATCGTCCCTGGACGGGAAATCATAAAAGGCTGTTCGCGCGGTTCGAAGCGTGGGAGCGGGGGAGACATGGACACCACTTTTCCAGATAAAGATACAAGGGGCTTTCCATGGACTTTTCCTCCGCTATCCGCGTCATCGGGTCACGGCTGTTGGCCGTCCTGTCGTTCGCCGTCCCTTTGGGATGGCTCGCGCCGGCATGCGCCGGCAATTATCCCGAGCATCCGATCAAGATCATCGTGCCATTCACGCCGGGCGGCACGTCCGACGTGCTGGCCCGGACGGTCGCCGAACAGATGGCCCTGGATCTCGGCCAGCCCGTCATCGTGGAAAACCGTCCCGGCGCCGGCAGCGCCCTGGGGACCGGCGTGGCCGCGCGCAGCGCGCCGGACGGCTACACGCTGTTGATGGGCTCCAACTCCGCGCTGGCGGTCAATCCGGCCCTGGTCGACGATCTTCCATACGATGCCGCGCGCAGCTTCGTACCTATCTCGCTGGTGGCGGGAATCCAGAACATCCTGCTGGTCAATCCCTCGCTGCCGGTGAGGAACGTGCAGGAGCTGATCGCCTACGGCAAGACGCATAAGCTCTTTTTCGCCAGCGCGGGAACAGGGTCCTCGCCCCACATGTCGGCCGAGCTTTTCGAGGCGCTGGCGGGCATCGAAATGACGCATGTTCCGTTCAAGGGCGGCCCGCAGGCGCTGAGCGAAGTGGTGGCGGGCCGGGTCGACCTGGTCTTCGACAACATGCCGACCGCGGCCACGATGGTGAAGTCCGGACAGTTGCGGGGCTTGGCGGTGACGGGATCGCACGCCTCTCCCATGGTGCCCGATATTCCGACGGTGGCCTCGCAGGGCCTGCCGGGGTATGACGTGACCGTGTGGTATGGCTTGATGGCGCCGGCGGGCACCCCGCAGGCCATCGTCGACACGCTCGGCAAGGAAACCGCCGCGATTCTTGCGCGTGACGATATACGCAAGAAGCTCATCGGCATCGGCACCGAGCCGCAAAGCATGACGCCCGCTGAATTCGGCGCATTCATCGATGGCGAACGCGCGAAGTGGGCTCAGGTCATAAACAAGGCGGGCATCAAGACGGCGGCGCGCTGACGGCGCCCGGCGGCCGGGCTTGCCGCGCCGCGCTCAGGGCGCCGGTCGCGGGAATTCGCTGATTTCCGCGGCCAGCAGGGCGACGGCGGCGACGAGCGCGCCGGTATTGCTGCGCTGGTGAACCGCGACGAATTCCAGTCTCGGAAATGTCGGAGCGGTGTCGAGCACCGTCAACAGCCCGGCCAGCACCTCATTCCGGTGCGATGTCCGATGCAGCAGGCCGATGCCCAGGCCCGCCGCGATCAGCTTGGCGGCCATGCCCATGTCGTTGCAGGAGATATGGGGCGCGTATTCGACATTCGCGGCGCCGAACCATTGCGCGATCGCCGGGTGATGGGGCGAAGCCTGGGACAGGCCGACGATAGGCCATTTGACGAGATCGGCGGGCGTCAGCGTCCGCCCTGTCGGCAAGCCCAGTTCGGGGGATGCCATCCATACGAATTCGTCGTAGCCGAGCGACACGGCATTCAATGCGGGATCGATGACGGGGGCGCCGGCGAAGGCGATATCCAGTTCGCCCGACTTGACCATGTGCAGCAAGGGAGCGGTCAGTCCAAGCGTGATGTCGAAGCGCACTTGCGAATAGCGCGCGCGGATGGTGGAAATGAGGCGCGGCAGCCAGGTATGGGCAATGCGTCCCGCCACGCCGATGCGCAGCAGGCCCGTGAGCGCGTCGGGTTCGCCGAGATGAAAGCCGATGCGCTCGGACAGGCTGACGATCTGCCTGGCCCAGGGAAGGATTTCCTGGCCCTTGGCCGTCAATTGCAGGCCATGATGCGTGCGGTCGAAGAGTTCGACGCCCCACGTCGTTTCCAGTTCGCGTATGCGCGTCGATATCGTGGATTGGGTCGCATGCAAGGCCTTGGCGGCCGCGGCGAAACTGCCGACCTCGGCGACGCGGCAAAACGAAACCAGTTGTCGGATATTCATTTTTGACAGTGTGGTGGCGCCGGGGCGTGGCGGCAATCGGGAAAAATACGGTGGCGGGAAGCCCGGTGCCGAAAACGTCCCCCTTGCCTTCAGGCAAGACTCCCGCGGCGCATACTGCGGCCTTGACCGTTCACACCAGGAAGGCCGCATGACCTTAGCCGTTCTGACCAGTCGCGCGTTGGCGGGCATGGACGCGCCCGCCGTGCGCGTGGAGACGCATCTGGCCACGGGCTTGCCGGCCTTCACCGTGGTCGGCCTTGCCGACGTCGAGGTGCGCGAAAGCCGGGAGCGCGTGCGGGCGGCGATTCTCAATAGCGGGTATGAGTTTCCGGCGGGACGGATCACGGTGAACCTGTCGCCGGCGGACTTGCGCAAGGAGTCGGGGCGTTTCGATCTGCCCATGGCCTTGGGCGTGCTGCTGGCGTCGGGGCAGGTGACCATGCCGGCGTCGCGCGGGACCGATGGCGGGGATCCGTTGGCCCGGCTGGTGATGGCGGGCGAGTTGTCGCTGACCGGCGCGCTGGTGCCGGTCGCGGCGCCCTTGGCTATCGCCTTGGGGACCGCGCGCGATCATCCCGATGCCGAACTGATCCTGCCGGCGGTCAGCGCGGCGCAGGCGGCGCATGTGTCCGGGTTGCGGGTGTGGGCGGCGCGGACTCTGACCGAGGTGGTGTCGCACCTGACGGGGGCGGCGTCGCTGGCCCAGGCCCGTCCCGCGCCGTGGCCGGAGCCGCCGCCGCAGCCTTGCCTGACGGACGTGCGCGGGCAGGGCGGCGCGCGGCGGGCGCTGGAGCTGGCGGCCGCGGGCGGCCACAGCCTGTTGATGGTCGGGCCGCCGGGCGCGGGCAAGAGCATGCTGGCCCAGCGGCTGCCGGGCATTCTGCCGCCGTTGGCGCCGGAACAGGCGCTGGAGGCGGCCGCCATCGCCAGCCTGATAGGCGAGCCGGGCTGCGTGGGCGGGCAGCCGCCTTTCCGGGCGCCTCATCACACCGCCTCGGCGTCGGCCCTGGTCGGCGGCGGCGCGCGGCCCCGGCCGGGGGAGATCAGCCGGGCCCATCATGGGGTGCTGTTCCTGGACGAGTTGCCGGAGTTCGGCAGGCGTGCGCTGGAGGCCCTGCGCGAGCCGCTGGAGACCGGACGCGTCTCCATTTCCCGGGCCATGCAGACGGTGCATTATCCGGCGCGGTTCCAGTTCGTGGCGGCGATGAATCCCTGTCCTTGCGGCTGGCGCGGCCATCCCCGCCATGCCTGCCGTTGCTCCGCGGAGCAGGCGGCCCGCTATCGGGCCAAGGTGTCGGGCCCGCTGCTGGACCGCATCGATCTGCACGTGACCTTGCCGCCGGCCCAGGCGGATTGGATGTCCTTGCCCGCCGGCGAACCGTCCGCCCCGGTGCGCGGCCGGGTGGTCGCCTGCCGGGCGCGCCAGCAGGCCCGGCAGGGCGGCGCGAATGCCGCCCTGGACGGCAGCCAACTGGAGCGGCATTGCCCGCTGTCGGACGAGGCGCGGACCCTGCTGCGTGACGCCATGAGCCGCCGTCACGGCTCGGCGCGGGCGGCGCAGCGCGCCTTGCGCGTGGCCCGCACGGCGGCGGATCTGGAAGGGGAGGACGTCATCGAGGCCCGGCACGTGGCCGAGGCGGTCCAGTATCGGCTGGCGTGACCGCGATCGTGGGGAGGCGCCCGGGCGGCGTGGAATAATGCCCGTCTTCCCCGGCTGTTTTTCGCCTCTGGCCTCCGGGAAATCGATAGTCACGTTGCCGAGGCAATCGTCGAGTTTGTTGAGGACTCGCCATGATCGATCTTCCCTTCGACCCGATTCAGTTGATGCGTGAGCATCCCGAGAAGATGCGCGTGCCCGGCGGCCTGCTGGCCAAGCGAGGCCCGCAGGACTATGTGGGCAGCGTCCCGGCCATCACCGGCACGCTGTTCTTCAAGGATGCCCATCTGCCCGAAGTGCGCGAAGCCGTCTGCGCCTGTTTCGACGAGTACGAGGCCGTTGCCAAGGAACATCTGACTTGGCTTTGGCGCGCAGAACCGCCAGAAGGACCGGACAAGATCGCCTATCCTAAAGCCAAGCCCATGCGCGACATGATGAAGCGCGTGAAGGAAAACGATCTGGTGAGTTTCATCTATATCAGCGGCGAGCAACCGCACGATGCCGGCGACTGGGAGTTCCAGGTCTATGGCCTGCGAGGGTGGAAGGCGAAAATGGGCAATTGGGGCTTGTGTGCGCTGCGTTTCACCATGTCGCTGCTGTATGTCGAAGAGAATCCGACCACCTTCCAGGCCGTGTTCGTGAACTTTGCAAAGCGCCTGAAGGCGATCCATGGCCATGGCGGTCATGGTTTGGTGCTCTCGGCAGTCCGCGCGATCGATAACCAACCGTTCGAAGCGTACTTGGCCGACAAGTTCAGTGGGTTTGACGCTGGCGATCTGATCGGTAGCGCCTCCCATGCCCACGAAGGCATCAAGACCGTCTCTTGGCTGACGGCGGTGAACTATGAGATGGTCGAGAAGATCGGCGGACTGTCGGCAATCCGCTCCGAACTGCCGATGGACTGGTTCGCGCTGTACGACTACGGCGCGGGCCTGGTGATCCAGGCCGGCCCGAAGCCGGAGGCCGCGCCGACCGATCAGCCCAAGCCCGCCCGGCTGGTGCTCCCCAACATGCTGCTCAAGCCGGTGCGTACCCCTGAGATTGGATGGCTGCACCACGGTTCAAAGGACGGCGAACCACGCATCATCGGCTGCGGCGCGGAGCAGTGGCTCCAGCGCTTCGACGTGCCCGAGGACGAACTGATGGGCTACAAGGCCCGGCTATTGGACGAGCCGAAGCTGACCAATGTCACCACGCTGCCGGATCGGCTATGACGGAAATTCGGTTCGCCATAGCGCGGCCATCGTTCGCGTAAGGATGGATGGGCTTGAGGCGCCGCGGCCTCGCCCGTCCCCTCAGTGTGTTACACATAGACATCGCTATTTGGGCAGATCGGACGTTTTCACGCGGTCCCGACGCCCCGGATGGCGGTTGGCTGGACAAACGCTGAAAAACCACCATATAATCAAAGGCTTTCCAGCGTTAGCCGGGCTTCCTTGGTCCGATTTCCCCAGCGTGTCGTCTTTTTACGGCGCCGGCGGCGGGTCGGGCGAGGCCAAAAGCCCTTGCGGCTTTCACTGGGAAATCCACAAGTGTCCCCGGGTAGACCAAGTCTTCCTCCCGTCCAGGTCGCGCGATGCGCGGCGGCAAGCGGGCGCAAGCACCCGTGTGGCCATAACGTTAACGATGTCTTAAGAACGGACTTATCATGCCCAAGATGAAGACCAAGAAAAGCGCCGCCAAGCGCTTTCAGGTTCGCGGCAGCGGATCGATCAAGCGGGGTCAGGCCTACAAGCGCCACATCCTGACCAAGAAGACCACGAAGAACAAGCGTCAACTGCGCGGCTCCAAGGCCGTCCATGAGACCAACGTCGCCTCCGTCAAGGCGATGATGCCTTTCGCTTGATATAACGGAGATCCAACATGCCTCGCGTCAAACGTGGTGTAACCGCCCGCGCTCGTCACAAGAAAGTCATCAACGCCGCCAAGGGCTATCGTGGCCGCCGCGGTAATGTATTCCGCATCGCCAAGCAGGCGGTCATGCGTGCCGGCCAGTACGCCTATCGCGACCGCCGCAACAAGAAGCGCACCTTCCGCGCCCTGTGGATCACGCGTATCAACGCCGCCTGCCGTGAGCTGGGCGTCAGCTACAGCGTGTTCATCGCCGGCCTGAAGAAGGCGTCGATCGATCTGGACCGCAAGGTGCTGGCCGATCTGGCTGTTCACGACGCCGCCGGCTTCGCCGCCGTGGTGCAACAGGCCAAGGCTGCCCTGGCTGCCTGATCGCTGTTAGGTAGTACCGAGTAGTAACGTGCAAACAGGGCTGTCATGGCCCTGTTTGCGTTTGTGGGGACAGGCGGCCGGGTTTCGCCCCGCGCCTGTTCCAAGCCGCGCCACGCGCGGCCCCTGGTCAGTATTTCGGGATCGCTGAACCCATGACTCTTTTGGTCGATGACCTGATCGCTCAGGCGCAAGAACGATTCGCCGCGGCCCCCGACGCCGCCGCGCTGGAAAACGCCAAGGCGCGTTTTCTGGGCAAGGAAGGCGCCCTTACCGTGTTGCTCAAGGGCATGGCCGCGCTGAGCCCCGAGCAGAAGCGCGAAGCGGGCGCCCGCATCAATCAGGCCAAGCAGCAGATCGAAGCGCTGCTGAACCAGCGCCGCGCCGAACTGGCGCAGGCCGAGCTGGACGCGCGCCTGGCTTCCGAAACCATCGACGTCACCTTGCCCGGCCGCGGCCGCGCCGTGGGCGGCATCCATCCGGTGATACGCACCTGGCAGCGCGTCGAGGCCATCTTCCGCTCCATCGGCTTCGACGTGGCCGACGGCCCGGAAATCGAAAACGACTGGACCAACTTCACCGCGCTGAACAATCCGGAGAACCATCCGGCGCGTTCCATGCAGGACACCTTCTACGTCGACATGAACGACGACAAGGGCCTGCCCCTGCTGCTGCGCACGCACACCAGCCCGATGCAGGTGCGCTACGCGCGCATGAACAAGCCGCCCATCAAGGTCATCGCGCCCGGCCGCACCTATCGCGTCGATAGCGACGCGACCCACTCGCCGATGTTCCATCAGGTCGAGGGGCTGTGGATCGCCGAGGATATTTCCTTCGCCGACCTGAAGGGCGTGTACACCGATTTCCTGCGTTGCTTCTTCGAAAGCGACGACCTGGTGGTGCGTTTCCGTCCTTCGTTCTTCCCCTTCACGGAACCCTCCGCCGAAATCGACATGATGTTCACCAGCGGGCCGAATCGCGGCCGCTGGCTGGAGATCTCCGGTTCCGGCCAGGTGCATCCGGAAGTGGTGCGCAATTTCGGTCTCGACCCCGAGCGCTATATCGGCTTCGCGTTCGGCTCCGGCCTGGAGCGCCTGACGATGCTGCGCTACGGCGTCAACGACTTGCGCCAGTTCTACGAAGGCGACCTGCGCTTCCTGCGCCAGTTCAACGAATAAACAGGGCCCATCATGCAATTCCCCGAATCCTGGCTGCGCGCCCTGGTCGATCCGGCCATCGATACCGAGGCGCTGGCGCACCGGTTGACGATGGCCGGTCTGGAAGTCGAAGAAACCCAAACCGCCGCGCCGCCGTTCAGCGGCGTGGTGGTGGCGCATATCGTCGAGATCGCGCCGCATCCCGATGCCGACAAGCTGCGCGTCTGCCAGGTCGACGACGGCTCCGGCCAACTGTTGCAGATCGTCTGCGGCGCGCCCAACGCGGCCGCCGGCCTGAAGGTGCCGCTGGCCCGCGTGGGCGCGGAATTGCCCGGCGGCATGAAGATCGGCGTGGCCAAGATGCGCGGCGTGCAGTCCGCCGGCATGCTGTGCTCGGCGCGTGAGCTGGGCCTGTCGCAGGACCACGGCGGCCTGCTCGAACTCCCCGCGGACATGGCCGTGGGCGTTTCGCTGCGCGAGGCGCTGGACCTGGACGACACGCTGTTCACCCTGAAGCTGACGCCCAACCGCGCCGATTGCCTGTCCATCCTGGGCGTGGCGCGCGAAGTCGCCGCCCTGACCGGCGCGCCGTTGCGCGTGCCCTCGGCCGAACCGGTGGCGGTGACGCTGCAGGATCGCGTGCCGGTGCGCGTCGAGGCGCCCGACCTGTGCGGCCGTTTCGCCGGCCGCGTGATCCGCGGCGTCAATGCGCGCGCGGCCACGCCGGAATGGATGAAGACGCGCCTGGAACGCGCGGGCCAGCGTTCGGTCTCGGCGCTGGTGGACATCTCCAACTACGTGCTGCTGGAGCTGGGCCGTCCCACCCACGTTTTCGACCTGGACAAGATCAAGGGCGACCTGGTGGTGCGCTGGGCCCATGCCGACGAGCCGGTGACGCTGCTCAATGGCCAGACCCTGAAGCTGGCGCCGGACGTCGGCGTGATCGTCGCCGGCGATACGGTGGAAAGCATGGCCGGCATCATGGGCGGCGACGCCACCGCGGTGACGCTGGATACGCAGAATATCTATGTCGAGGCCGCCTTCTGGTGGGCCGACGCCATCGCCGGCCGCGCGCGCCGCTACAAGTTCAGCACCGAAGCCAGCCATCGCTTCGAGCGCGGCGTCGATTACGCCAACATTCCCGAGCACTTGGAATTCATCACCAGCCTCATCGTGGCTATCTGCGGCGGCCAGTGCGGTCCCGTGGACGACCAGATCGTCAACCTGCCGCAACGTCCGCCGGTGCGCATGCGCCTGGCGCGCTGCCATCGCGTGCTGGGCGTGCCGGTGGAACGCGCGGAAGTCGAACAGATCTTCACGCGCCTGGGCTTGCCCTTCGAGCTGGACGGCGACACCTTCGTGGTGCAGCCGCCGTCCTATCGCTTCGACCTGAGCATCGAGGAAGATCTCATCGAGGAAGTGGCGCGGGTCTATGGCTTCGAGCGCATTCCCGACGTGCCGCCCGTGGCGCGCGCCAAGATGCGCATGGCGCCCGAGACGCTGCGCGGCCCGCACGCGCTGCGCCAGGTGCTGGCCGGGCAGGACTACCAGGAAGTCGTGAACTTCAGCTTCGTCGAAGCCGACTGGGAACGCGACTATGCCGGCAATGCGGATCCGATTCGCCTGCTCAATCCCATCGCCAGCCAACTGGCGGTGATGCGTTCCAGCCTGCTGGGCGGCCTGGTCGCCAACATCGTGCACAACGCCAACCGCAAGCAGTCGCGGGTTCGCGTGTTCGAGCTGGGCCGCGTGTTCCGGCGCGACGGCTCGGTGGCCGATGGGCCGCTGACGGTCGCCGCCGTCAGCCAGCCGCTGAAACTGGCGGCCGCGGCGTGGGGCCCCAGCGTGGAAGAGCAGTGGGGCGCGCCGACGCGCCCGGTGGATTTCTACGACGTCAAGATGGACGTCAGCGTGCTGTTCGGCAAGCGCGGCGCCGACCTGCGTTTCGTCGCGGCGCAGCATCCGGCCCTGCATCCGGGCCGCAGCGCGCGCATCGAACTGGACGGCAAGGCGGTTGGCTGGATCGGCGAACTGCATCCGCGCTGGGCGCAGAAGGCCGAACTGGCGCATGCGCCGGTGTTGTTCGAGGTCGACGTCGACGTCCTGGAGCAAGGCCTGCTGCCGCAGGTGCGCGAGCTGTCCCGCCAGCCGGTGGTGGTGCGCGACCTGGCGCTGTGGGTGGACGAGGGCGTGACCGCCCAATCCATGCAGGACACCATCGCGGCCACGGTCGCCGCCGACGCGCGCCTGGCTATTGTCCAGCAGTCGCGGCTCTTCGACGTGTGGCGCGAGAAAAACCAGGATTCGGGCCAAGTTGCTGATTCCGTTAAGGAAAAAAGCCTTGCTTTCCGCTTCTGGCTACAGGACACTGAGTCCACGCTGGACGAGGCGCGGGTCGCCGAGTGCCTGGGCATCATCCGCGATGCGCTCATCCAGGCGCACGGGGCACGACAGCGCGCGTAAGAAAACAACAGGGGAAAATGACCATGCTTACCGAACCTCGTACGTTGACCAAGGCCGAACTGGCCGAGCTGCTTTTCGAACGGGTGGGGCTCAACAAGCGTGAGGCCAAGGACTTCGTCGACACCTTCTTCGAAGAGATCCGCGATGCCTTGGCCAAGGGCGATCCCGATACGCCGCCGTCGGTCAAGCTGTCCGGCTTCGGCAATTTCCAGGTGCGCGACAAACCGCCGCGCCCCGGCCGCAATCCCAAGACCGGCGAGACCATTCCCATCGCGGCGCGGCGGGTGGTCACGTTCCATGCCAGCCAGAAGTTGAAGAGCATCGTCGAGAACGCACCGCCGTCGACGACGCCCGCCGGTTCCGTTGAGTAGTTTTCCCGGCCTGTTCCGGGGTTGATGTGTCCACGGCCGCGAGGCCATGCCGAATCACGTTCCAACCATGACTCGACCTGAACCCGCTGTCGCCTTGCCTCCCATTCCCGCCAAGCGCTACTTCACCATCGGTGAGGTAAGCGATCTATGCGGGGTCAAGCCGCACGTCCTGCGCTATTGGGAGCAGGAGTTCACGCAACTCAAGCCCGTCAAGCGGCGCGGCAATCGCCGCTACTACCAGCATCATGAAGTGCTGCTGATCCGCCGCATCCGTTCCTTGCTGTACGAGCAGGGCTTCACCATCAGCGGCGCGCGCAACCGCCTGGGCGATACGCGCGACGTGCCGCCGCTGGACCAGGACGCCGCCGTGCGCCTGAGCGGCGCGGAGATGCAGTCCCTGCGCTCGGAACTGGGCGGCGTGTCCGCGATGTTGGCGGAGGCCTTGAGCCACGTGCCGGCGGGGGGCTCGCGTGGGGAGACGCCGGCGGTTGCCGCGCCGGTTCGCGCGGGCGATGCTGGCGTGAAGGGCGGGGACGATGTGGATGTGGATGCGGATGCAGGCGTGACGGACGATGACGACGTGGACATGCATGACGACGAGGACGGCGACGCGGCATCGGATGGTGTGAAGACCGATACGCAATGACGTGTCGGGGCTTGGCGGTGCACGGCCGTGAAGTTCAACGCTCGGTCCCCGTCGTTGCCGTGATCGACCGCGCAGGGAAGGAAGGCCGTCAGCGCTATCATCGCGTCGTCGATAAAAATAATTTGAGTTTTCTTCGCTGCCCGTCAGCATTCCTGTTTTAACTCTGATATACTTTCGTTCTTTCGGGGCGTAGCGCAGCCTGGTAGCGCACTTGCATGGGGTGCAAGGGGTCGCGAGTTCGAATCCCGCCGTCCCGACCAGCAGTTCAAAAGGCCGTCAGTGGAAACACTGACGGCCTTTTTCATTTTGGGTGACCCGCTGAAAAGTCAGCAGCAGTCTTTCTGCCGCCATAGGGCGTGACGGTGCGCCGCGGTTTTGCGCCAGCCTTGAATCGCACGGAGAGAGAACTCTTTTTGTGGCTTCGCAACTAAGGCCGGCGGAGGTAGTATTTCAGCAAGCCCGATGAGTGAGCCCGCTTTGGCCTGCTCGCGTTGATATGTACCGTGGGCCGATGTCGTATCAGCAAGTTGGCATTGCCGTGTATCTCCGCAGAAAGCGTAGTTTTCCGAGCTGGGACTTCACAATTTGCAGGGAGTGAGGGGCAGCGAGGAATAGCAACCTTGCGGAATCATGCCCTATGTCGATCAGTGCTTCGCTGTCTGATGCCTTCATTTTCCACTTGCGAAGGATGTCCAAAATTGTCGAGAATCCTCGTGCGCGGGAGATGCCCAAGGCCAGGCATCTGGAGAAAAACTACGATGTCGTCTCGGCCGATCGCGAACATCGCTTTCGTCTGATTACGCGCCAGAGTACCCTGATTTCAGAAAGCTTCAGTTGTGGCCTTCTGTGGTTGCCCCCAAGCGATGCTCCCGTCGTGCTGACTCGTTATAACGGGTCCGACCATTCGCACAGAAATCCCTTGGAAGGCGATGCGTTTGAATCGCAGTGTCACATTCACCTGGCGAGCGAACGCTATATTGCTGCGAGCAGGAAGGCGGAGCACTATGCGGCGCCGACCGACCGTTACTCCGACATGGAAGGGGCCTTGCATTGCCTGCTGACGGACTGGGCCATAACCGGGCTGTCCACGAGCAGGGATTCCGAACAGCTAGGCTTGATATAAGCAATAAATACCCATCATGGATTCGCTTAGAGACCTGCAAGATCAGTTGTGCCGCTCGATGTGCGCGGAGGTGTCTCTGCGTGAGACGAAAGAGGGATACATCGTCGTTTCGACCCCCTTCACGTTTCCCGACGGCGATGGGTACACGATCTATCTCAGGCGTACCGCAACGGGAGGTTGGCGGCTCAGCGACATGGGCAATACCTTGATGCGGCTTAGCTATGAGCAAGACATCGAAAAGCTGAGAGACGGCACGCGGGCGCGGGTGTTCGAACAAATCGTCGCCGAAATGGGCATAGAGGACGATAACGGCGATCTCTTTCTCGAGGCCCCGTCAACCAGGCTTGGCGAAGGGGTTTTCCGCTTCGGGCAAGCGTTGACGCGCATCCATGACATTCGGTTCTTGAATCGAATCCAGGTCGAGAGCACGTTTTTCGATGACCTGGCGGAAGAACTGGAACGCATCGTCGGCCCCGATGCGTTGATGACCGACTATGCGGCGCCGGATGTGCCTGACGCGGACCGTTATCGTTCGGACTTCGCGATACGAGGAGAGAGCGGCCGGCCTCTCTTGATATTCGGCGTTCCGAGCAGTGGGCGCGCACGATTGGCGACGATCGTCATCCAGTATTTGATCCAGCATGACTTCGACTTTCGCAGTTTGATCGTCTATTCCGATATGACGACGATTCCGAAGCAGGATCTGGCCCGGTTGACCACCGTGGCAAACGATCAAATTCCTTCGCTACAGGAAGAATCGGCGCTAAGGCGCAAGATTACCGAGGCGATTCGCTAGGTATCCATCCAAACTCATGCCGCCCAAGTCCGCGATCCTGATGCCGAGTCAATACGATGTGCTGATTGGCGTCTGGAATAAGGACGAGCCTTATTTCCGGTTTCCCGATTCGCAAAATGCTGGCGGATTTCTTGTGCGGCCTTGGCGTGTTGCTCCGGAAGACAAGACGCGAGCGGTGCATGTGCTGGCCGGCGCCGGGCGATCGCTGGTCGACGTATTTCCCGATGCGATAGCGATCGCTTCTCCCACCGGCAGGGCACAACGGACCGAGTTGCGGTGGGCCATGCTGATGACGCCGGTCACGGTCATGCTTGCATCGTTCGGCGTGGGTTTGCTTCTGCATGGAAACTTCTATCCCATTACCTGGGTTTTCCTGCTGCTCGCTGCATGGCTCCTGATCATGCAGATCCGCTCCTGGAAGAACTGGTTATGCGCCCCGTCTGACTGGCCCGTGATCTTCAATCGGAAAGACCGGACGGTCAGCTATCCATCGGCGAGCTGTTCTCCTCGTTGGAAATCTTTGTTTGGGCGCGCCGATCCGCAATATCGTGCTGCCGACTGGGATCGGGCGCGGGTGCGCAGCTATAGATTCGAAGAGATCGTCGATTGGCGGACGTCCGGACGATATTGCAGGCTGATGCTTCTTTGGGGCGGCGAAGGCAACGATCCACGCCTCGTGTCGTGCACCGTGGCCATAGGCCACGATCATGTTCTGAACGACGAGCCGCTATGGATGCTTTGGGAGCATATCCGACGCTATATGGAAGAAAACGGTCCGCCGGTCGCCGATGGGGAGACGCAGGCCGCTTCCATGCTCGGCAAGCGGATGGCGTATCCGTCGTCCATCATCGAAGCCGCGGGTGGCGCACCGCGCCGGCCTGGTTCGATCGATGAAAGTCCTTAGGGCAGGTCACTGCACGATACGCTGCCCTTGTTCGTCATAGTCCGCCGCCTTGATGGCGCTTGGGTCGACTTCATGGCATTGCGCGTTGCGAAGCCCATCGGCCGATTCGGTGTAGGGCTCTATGCCCCAGAAATGCTGAAAGTCGCCGCCGGCCAGCCACGAGGATCTGGCCCTCACGCATTCCATCAATTTGCATTGGCCGGGCGCGGCCGTGCCTGGCGTAATGCAGCTAGTGATCGGTCCCACCCACGTCAAGCGATAGGTCGTGCTGGTTCCCCAGAGATTTCGGCGAGCAGAATTGTCGAATGACAGGGCCTGTTGTTCGAGGACGTCGGGAACATGATCTTCGACGACGTTTTTACTGTATCTCACGTAAAACTCGGCCGGATAGCGGAACACGAACAGCAGCATGACCGCGACCACCAGCAGCCACGCCACGCAGGCCAGCAGCCAGGCCCACGCGCCGCGCGCCAGAAACCGTGCCGTTATTCCCGCAATGCCGCTCGCCAGCGCAAGCGTGCCCAGAAAAAGCGCAAGGTGACCGATCGTCCAGTGCGTGGTTTGCAGGTAGCTACCAACGTTCGGATTGAACGCGCTGACGGCCGCCGCGAAGGCGAACAGGGTCATCACCAGCAGGCATGCAATGAACGTTGGGGAGGCTGGTTTCCTTGCCGGCTTGATTGCGACGTGATTCATGAAGGGCGGCTTCCTGATTTTCCTGGCGGCGTGGCCGGCACGACTATGAAAGTCGGATGGTAAAGCAGTTGCCGGATTCCGGAGGCCACGTCGTGGCGCCGGGGGCGATCTGTCGCTCCTTTCCGCCGGCGATTGCCCGCGTTGCCCTTCATGTCTATAAACCGCCACCTTTAAAGAAACAATTAGAATCGTTTGTTATTTTTAGTGGAGACATGGATGAGCATTTTCTCCAAGGCTGCCCAGGTGCATTTCATAAACAAACAATAGTGGGCATTCAATTGCTCATCAATTGTCAATGTATTGTTAATTTCTGCTTAATTTAACTTTTATCGCTATTCAAAGTTTTGAATAACGGCAAATTAGGCCGCTTATTCTCCGAAGACATACTTGCCGATTGCATAGAAACTCCTTGTTTCAAATGTCAAATATTTATCCGACATGAACAAGGGTTCGGCGCGGTCACGGCTGCTGGCGCGACGTTTCAACACCCATTACCAGCGCACACAGCGACTCTCGTCGAACCCGGTATGAATCACATCTATCGCATCGTCTTCAATCGTGCCCTGGGCGTTTACCAAGTGGCCTCCGAAAATGCCTCCGCGCATCGCTCGGGGTCCAGGCGCCTTGCCCTGTCCGTTACCGGCGCGCTCGTCATGGCTGCCCTGGCTGGCGTGCCGGCCGGCAGTCATGCGCAAAGCGCCAGCACTTTCACCCTCGCCGGCAGTGTCGGCGGAACGGGGGGCGGCTTTACAGGGTTCGGAGGCGCTGGTGGGCAGCCAGGTCAGATGGGGGGCGAGGGCCTCGGTGGTCCAGCGACGGGCGGGGGCGGCGGAGGAGGCTCCGGCGCCGATGGCGGCGCCGGCGGCGTTAACGCGGGTTCTTCCTTTCCCCAGAACGCTGGCGGCAGTGCGGGCGTCGGCGTTACGTTGATAGGCGGCATTCTTACCGGTGGCGCCGGCCAGCCAGGCGGAGACAACATCGATCCATCTCCTAATGGCGCAGGAGGCGGCGGAGGCGGAGGAAGCGCCCTGGACTCATCCACCGATGTGACTTTGACGGACTCCTATGCCGGCGGTAAAGGGGGGCAGGGCGGAGCCAGCGGCTTTAGTTTCGGCAGCGCTTCCGGCGGCGGTGGCGCCGGGGGCTACGGCGTGCATGCAACCGGCGGCAGCGTGACGATAGGCCAGGATGCCCATATCAGCGGCGGAGGAGGGGGCGCCGGCGGCATGGGCCAAGTTTCCGGTGGGGCCAATGGCGGCGACGGCGGCAATGGCGTGCAGTTTGACAGTAACGGCATCTTGACCAATGCCGGCTACATCCAAGGCGGCAATGGTGGCGATGGCGGCGATGGCTACGGCTTCGCCGGCGGCCGGAGCGGCTACGGCGGCGCCGGCGTCAGCCTGGGCAACGGCGCGACCCTCGTCAACCAGCAAGACTTCGATAGCGGAGCGGTAGGGGAGATCCATGGCGGCGACTCCGGTTCGCCGGGATTCAACAACATCGCGGGCAACCTGCCTGGCGGCGTCGGCGTGCTCGCCGGCAGCAACACCACCATCTACAACAACGGTCTCATCAGCGGCGGCCAGAGCTTCGTCGGGGGCACGCTTTACAACGACCCCATGCGCGGCAACGCCGTGGAAATCAATGGAGACAACAGCCGGCTGGTGCAGCAGGAGAATGGAACTTTTTGGGGCAATGTCGTCGCTCGCGGCGCCAACAACACGCTGGAATACAACGGCTCCAACAGCTTGACGGTCTCGAACATCGTGACGGTCGAGCCGACGTTGTTCGATACATCCACCCTCCAGGCGAAGATCAGCGGCTTCTCCAACTATGTGAAATCGGGCGATGGCACCCTGGCCCTCTCCGGCACGACCGCCGCGGTCACGCCCTGGACCGTCACGGGAGGCTCGCTCTCGATCGACAACGACGGCAACCTCGGCGCGACCAGCGGGGGGCTTACCTTGAACGGCGGCGGGCTGTTCGTTGCCTCCGACATGACGATCGACGCCGCGCGCGCCGTCACGCTGGGCGCGAATGGCGGCACCCTTGAAACCAGGACCGGCAAGACGGTGCACATTGCCGGCGTCGTCACCGGCCCCGGCGGCCTGACCAAGACCGGTTATGGGGTCCTCGTCCTCGACGCGGACAACACCTATACCGGCACCACGCATGTCGTGGAAGGCACGGTGCGGATCGGCGATCCCCACAATACCAGCAACACCGGCAACCTCGCCGGCGGCCTGGACGTGGATGCCTACGCGGGAGCGGAGTTCGCCCGCCTCGGCGACTACACCTACGGCGGCGTCATGTCCGGCACGGGCCAGATCCTCATGAGCGGCGACGGCACGCTGACCCTGACCGGCGCAAGCACCCATACCGGCGACCTGAAGATCGCTTCCGGCACGGTGCAGGTCGGCAATGGCAGCACCGCGGGCAGCATCGCTTCCAATGTCCAGACGATGGGCGGTTCGCTGGCCTTCAACCGATCCGACGACGTTACCTACGCCGGCGTCATCTCGGACGATCCCAACTACGGCGGCGCCCCCTCGGCTATCGGTTCCGTGGAGCAGCGCGGCGCCGGCACGCTGACCTTCATCGGCGAGAACACCTATACCGGCGGCACCAAGGTGCTGGCCGGCACGCTGCAGATCGGCGATGGCGGCACCACGGGCAGCATCGTCGGCAAGGTGACGACGTCCGCCGGCGCCACCCTGGCCTTCAATCGCGCCGACGCCGTCGTCTACAGCGACGCCATCGACGGCGGCGGCACGCTCGACAAACGCGGCATGGGCAAGCTGACGCTGACCGGCGCCAATACCTACACCGGAGGCACGCGCGTGTCGCAGGGCACGCTGATCGTGGGCGACGGCCACACCGCCGGCTCCATCGTGGGCGACGTGGACGTCGCCAGCAGCGGCGTCCTGGCTTTCAACCGCAGCGACGACCAAGCCTTCGGCGGCGTCATCAGCGGCGCGGGCGGCTTTACCAAAGAGGGCAACAACAAGCTCACCCTGACCGGAGAAAACACCTACACCGGCCTGACGAAAGTCGCCGCCGGCACGCTGCAGATCGGCAACGGCGGCACCACCGGCGCCATCGTCGGCGACGTGAAGCTGGGCGAAAGCGCGACGCTGGCCATCGACCGCAAGCAATCGAGCGACTCGCCCTACACCTATGGCGGCAATATTTCCGGCAGCGGCCAACTCGTCGTGCAGAACGGCGCCGGCATCACGCTGACCGGCAACGCCACGCACACCGGCGGCACGACCGTGCAAACCCAGGGCACGCTCGTCATCGGCAACGGCGGCACGACGGGCAGCATCGCCGGCGACATAACGATGCAGGGCGGCACCCTCGGCTTTTTCCGCTCCGATGACGCGACCTACGCCGGCAAGATCAGCGGCGGCAATACCAACCTGATCGTCCAGGCCGGCGCCGGCACGCTGTCGCTCACCGGCGATAGCAGCGGCTTCCTCGGCGGCACCGTGGTCCAGCAGGGCACGCTGGAGGTGAACGGCAAGCTGGGCGGTTTCGTCGGCACGCTGCTGGGCGGCACGCTGTCCGGCACGGGCGAGATCGGCATCGCGCAGATCAGCCGCGACGGCATTCTGTCGCCCGGCAGCAGGGCGCAGCCCACCGGCACGCTGACCGTGAACAACATGCTGCAATTCGCTTCCGGCGCCACGCTGCGCATCGCCGCGCTGCCCGATGGCACCGCCAGCAAGGTCGCGGTCAACGGCGCGGCGACGGTACTCGACGGCGCCCGGTTCCAGATGGCGGGGCTCGGCAACGGCCTGTATGCCGAGTCGACCACCTACAGGGTGCTGGAAGCCACCGGCGGCGTAAGCGGCAAGTTCACGACCGTGGCGTCCGACCTGGCCTTCCTGGAGCCGTCGCTGGCTTATGAGGCGAACGCGGTCGACCTGACCGTGCAGCGCAAGAGCGTGCCGGTGGATCCTGGCCAGGGCGGCTCGGGCGGCGACACCGGCGGCAATACCGGCAACACCGGCGGCGGCAGCGGTAGCGGCAACACCGGCGGCGGCGCGACGCGTCCCATCCGCTTCGCCGACCTCGCCGACAACCGCAACCAGCGCTCGGTCGCCAATGCCCTGCAATCGCTGCCGGCCAGCAGCGCCCTGTATTCCCGCGTCCTGAACCTGCCCAACGGCACGCCGGCGGCCGTCTTCCAAAGCCTCAGCGGGGAGGCCCACGCCTCCGCCAGCAATATGCTCAACGGCGTGGCCTCCAACGTCGTGAGCCTGCCCATGACCTACCTGCGCGCCAACCTGGCCGCCGGCATGACCCCCGGCCGTCCCACCGCGCAACTCGGACGCGGCGACGCCTCCGCGCTGCCCCAGTCCGCGGCCCAGCCCGTGTGGGCCCAGGTCTTCGGCAATTGGCGCACCTTGGGCAGCCGCGACGATGCCGCCGAGGTTCGCCAATCCGACGGCGGCCTGTTCGTCGGCGGCGACCAGGCCGTGGGCGGCGGCTGGCGCGCCGGCGGCGCGCTGGGCTACACCGGCAGCCACAGCAGCATCAAGGGCCAGTCCTCGCGCGCAGACATCGACAGCTATAGCGGCGTGATCTATGGCGGCAAGGCTTTCGAAGCCGGTCCCGGCAAGCTCAACCTGACCCTGGGCGCCAGCTATACCTGGCACGACATCGACACCAAGCGCGACGTCGACGCGGCCGGCGTGGGCCAGCAACTGAAGGCTTCCTACAGCGTCAATACCACGCAGGTCTTCACCGAACTGGGCTACGCGCTGCCGATGACCGAACGCATCACGCTGGAACCCTTCGTCGGCGCCGACTACAGCGACCAGCGCACGCGCGGCTTCGGCGAGTCCGGCGGCGACGCCGCGCTGACGGGCAAGAGCAGCCATAACCGGGTCGGCAGCAACACCCTGGGCTTGCGCGTACAGACCACGTTCGAGAGCGGCAGCTCGCAGGGCCGCCTGTTCGCGACGGCCGGCTGGCGCCATTCCTATGGCGACCTGGATCCGACCACCACGATGGCCTTCGACGGCAGCCAGTCCTTCACCGTGGCCGGCGCTCCCATCGCCCGCGATGCGGCCGTGCTGTCCCTGGGCGCGGACCTGTCCATCACCCGCGCCACCACCATCGGCCTGGCCTACAGCGGCCAGTTCGGCGGCGGCAACCGCCAGAACAGCGGGGCGGTGAACGTGCGCTGGCGCTTCTGACGCGGCGAACGGCGCGGCGCGAGGTCCTGGCCCGCGCCTACGCCGCCTTGCGTTTCAGCACGCGCTGGCCGGCGTCCTTGGGCAAGCGCCAGCTATCCACCGTGCCCGCCAGCGCCAGCGCGGCGATGAGCCAGAAGGCGAGGCGGAAGTCGCCGGCGCCGGCCTGGCCGGCCTCGCTGCCGTGCAGCAGGCGGGCCAGGCTCAGCGCCAGCGCGCCCAGCGCGATGCCCATGCCGGCGTTCATCTGTTGCAGCACGGAGAACAGCGTGGTCGCGTCGCGCATGTGGTCCTGCGGCACGTCGGCGAAACCGATGGTGTTGTAGGCGGTGAACTGCAATGAACGCGTCATGCCGGTGAAGAAGAGCAGCAGGGCGATGAGGGGCAGGGGCGTGCTCTCCTGGAGCAGGGCGCAGAGCGCGAAGCCCGCCGCCACCAGCAGTCCGTTCACCGTCAAGGTGCGGCGAAAACCGTAGCGGTTCATGATCCAGCTCGTCGTCGGCTTCATCAGCAGGTTGCCGGCGAACAGCCACAGCAGCAGCGTGCCGGCCTGCACGGCGTCCCAGCCGAAGCCGACCTGGAACATCAGCGGCACCAGGAAGGGAGCGCTGCCGATGGCGCAGCGAAACAGGGATCCTCCGACCGCGCAGACGCGGAAGGTGGCCACGCGCAGCGGCGCCAGGCCCAGCAAGGGATTCGGCGTGCGCAGCAGGTGGCGCGCGGCGGCCAGCAGCAGCGCCACGCCCAGCAGCAGGGCGCAGACCCACCACCAGCCCGGCAGGTCTGCGCGGCTGGCCAGTTCCAGGCCGGTCATGAACAGGGCGAAGCCCAGCCCGCTGAGGATGAAGCCGCGCATGTCGAAACGGCCGGCGGCATGGCCGCCGTTGCGGACCAGCAGCAGGCAGGCGGCCAGGGCCAGCAGGCCCAGGGGCAGGTTGAGCAGGAAGATCCAGTGCCAGCTCCAGGCGGTGCTTATCCATCCGCCCACCGGCGGCCCCAGCACCGGCGCGACCAGGGCGGGCCAGGTGAGGATGGCGATCACCCGCACCATGTCGCTCTTGGGCGTGTCGCGCAGGACCACCAGGCGTCCCACCGGCACCATCATCGCGCCGCCTATGCCTTGCAGCGTCCGCGCCGCCGTGAAGGACCACAAGCCCTGGCTCAGCGCGCAAAGCAGGGAGGCGATGGTGAACACGCCGATCGCCGCCGCGAAGATGCGGCGCGCCCCGCACCGGTCCGCGGCCCATCCGCTGATGGGAATGAAGACGGTGAGCGCCACGAGATAGGCGGAGACGCCTACCGACAGATGTTCCGGCGCGACGCCGAAGTCGCGCGCCATGGCGGGCATCGAGGTGGAGATGACGGTGGCGTCCAGGTTCTCCATGAAGAACACGGCGGCGACCAGCAGGGCCGTCAGATTGCGGCGGTCGGAAGCGGGATTCATGGCGCCCAGTCTATTCCTTGCAAGGGAAGCAATAATTGGCGCTAAGATCAATATACTGTTTCCGCTTTGCACAAGAATCCCATGCAAGCCCTGGATCTCGCTTTACTGCATCTCTACGTGCGCATCGTCGACAGCGGCAGCCTGTCGGCGGCCGCGCAGGAGCTGGGCATCACCTTGTCCCTGGCCAGCCGCCGTTTGCAGCGCCTGGAGAACACGCTGGGCGCGCGCCTGCTGCAGCGCACGACCCGGCGGCTGGCGATGACGCCGGAAGGCGAGTTCCTCTATCGGCACGCCGTGCAGATCCTCGCGCAGATGGGCGAGATCCAGGAACGGATGACGCCGCAGCGGCGCGCGGTCTCCGGCCATATCCGCGTGACCGCGCCGGTAGCGGTGGGCAGGCGCCGCATCGCGCCCCTGCTGGCGGACTTCCACAGGGAACACCCGGACCTGACGGTGCAACTGTACCTGACGGACGCCGTGCTGGATCTGGTGGAGGCCGGCATGGACCTCGCCATCCGCTTCGGCCGTGTGCACGACTCGTCCTATGTTTCCAAGCCCATCGCGCAAAACTACCGCGTGCTGTGCGCCTCGCCCGCCTACGTCTCTCGCTACGGCATGCCCCGTCACCCGTCCGAACTGCCGGCGCATCGCTGCATCCAGATCGGCCAGCAGGCCATGGTGGAATGGCGGTTCGAGGGCACGCCGCCGTTGACGGTGAAGATCGCGGCGCGGCTGGTGTCCAATGACGGCGACGTCGTGCATCAGTGGGCGCTGGACGGCCACGGCATCGCGATGAAATCGTATATGGACGTGGCGGCCGACCTGGCGTCGGGACGGCTGGTGCGCCTGCTGGCCGATCATCCGGTGCCGGCGGCGCCCCTGCATGCCGTCTATCCTCACCGCAAGCACCTGGCGCCGCGGGTGCGCGCTTTCCTGGACTACCTGACGCAGCGCATGCGGGCGCCGGAGGAACAGTGGCCCGAGGCCTATCCCACCGCCAGCACCACGCAGGCCGCCGCCAGGCAGTAGATGCCGAAGAAGTGCCAGCGGCCCTGTTCCAGCCATTTCGACAGCCAGCGCAGCGCCAGCAGTCCGGCCAGGAAGCTGAACACCATGCCCAGCAGGCTGGGGCCCAGCAGGTGCATATAGCTCACGGCCTGGCCGCCGGCCGCCGCATTGGCGTGCGCGGCCTGGTACAGGCGCCAGGCTTCCTTGGCGATGACCGGCGGCGTGAGCACGACGGCCAGGGCGAAGCTGAATTCCTCGGCGCGGCGGCGCGAGACGCCCAGGGCCAGGCCGGTGGAGATCGTCGCCCCCGAGCGCGAGAATCCGCGGAAGGGCAGGCACAGCCCCTGTACGGCGCCGATCACGACGCTGCGGCCCAGCGTGAGGTCGCCGTCGCGTTCGGGGATGCGCGCGCTCAGAATGATGAGCACGCCCGCCGCGGCCAGCGCCACGGCCATCAGGACGGCATTGCCGAACAGGTGTTCGATCTCGAAGCTGGACGCGTGTCCGAAGACCAGGCGCTTGATGATGAACAGCAGCGCCAGGCCGATCACGCCGGTGGCGGCGGTGGCGGCCACGATGCGCAGCGCGTTGGTGCGGAAGGCCGAAAAGGAAGAAAAGTAGGTGGCGATCCAGGCCTTCCAGAAGTAGACGATGGCCGCGAACATGGTGCCGGTGTGCAGCATGACCAGCAGCATGGTCATCTCCGGCGTGGTGGGGTCCAGCCCCATCAGTTTTTCGGCCAGGATCACGTGGGCCGAACTGGAAACCGGCAGCAGCTCGGCGGCGCCCTGGACGATGGCCAGGATCAATATCTGTAGAAAATGCAAATCCATGTTCGGCGGAATCCTTGGCCAAGGCGCGGCGGCCCGCGCACCGGCTGGAGTTTACGTCAAGCCCATGCCGCGACCGCGAGCCTGGCTGTCGTCAAGCTGACTGCCGCCGGCGGCGCCGCCGCCATGGCCGTGGATGGCAATGCGTCGCGCGCGGCGCGGCGGTGTCTTCACCCGCGCCGCGCGGAATGTCGGGCGAATCGCCGGGCAATGCGTCACACTTGCCGGTGTGACCACGTTTCCGATGGATAGCAAGGCCATGCCCACTCGTCCTCCCGTCCGCGGCGACTCCCACGGCGCCGGCCGCCCGCTGTTGTCGCCCACGCTGACCGCCCGCTTGAAGTTGCGCCATCTGTCATGTTTCCTCGAAGTCGCCGAAGGCGGCAGCCTGGGGGCGGCGGCGGCCCGGCTGCACGTCACCGAATCCGCGGTCTCCAAGACCATCGGCGAACTGGAGGACATCCTCGGCGCGCAACTGTTCGAACGCCTGCGCAAGGGCATGCGTCCGACCGCTATCGGCGCCGGGTTCGGACAGCAGGCCCGTGAAATCCTGCAGCGGCTGCAGTCCGCCGCCGACCAGGCCGCCAACGGCGGCAGCCGGCGTCCGGCCACCCTGAGGATGGGCGCCATGCCCATCGCTTCGGCGATCTATCTGCCGCCCGTGCTGCAGGATTTCGTCGAGCGCTTTCCCCGTTGCCTGGTCGAGGTCGCCGTCGGCCCCAAGGATGCGCTGCTCGATGACCTGCGCCAGGGCAAGGTCGACGTCATCATCGGCCGCCTGCCGCCGTTCGAGGACATGGCCGGCCTGTCGTTCGAACAGATCATGCTGGACCAGTACGTGTTCGCCGTCGCCAGGAACCATCCGCTGGCCCGGCGCAAGCGCTTGTCCATGCAGGACTTGATGGCCTATACGCTGGTCACCCCGCCCAGGCAGACCGTGGTCTGGGACGAGGTGCGGCGGTTGTTCCTGGCCAAGGGCATCGGCGAGCCGCCGCGCGTCATCGAGATCCTGGACCTCAACTTCGCCAGCGCGTTCACGCTGCGCCACAAGGCCGTGTGGATCGCGTCGCGCAGCTTCCTGCTGGCGCGCGAACTGGTCGGCCCCTTGCATATCCTGCCTTTGGATACCGCCATGCTGGAAGCGCCGATCGGCTTGATCCGGCGCGCCGAGGCGGCCCGTGACGATACCCAGGCCCTGCTCGCCGAGCTGGTGCGCCGCCACCGCGCGTCGCCCGGCCAGGGTTGAGCATTTGCTCAACTCCGCGCCCGACAATTCGATATACGGCGCCCGTCCGCCGCCGCTACAGTGCAGGCAGCCGGTCAGTCGAGAACCGGCGGTCCACGATATCGAGGAGGCTCCATGTTCATCCGCCTGCGGAAACTTGCCGCCGTCGCGGCCCTGTCGGGATTGGCGGCGTTGGCGCTGCTTTGCGTGCCGGCGCGCGCCGCCGGATATCCCAGCAAGCCGGTCCGCGTGATCGTGCCGTTCGCGCCGGGGCAGGCCTCGGACCTGGTCGCGCGGGTGCTCGCGGAGAAGTTGAACAAGGCGACCGGCGGCAACTTCGTGGTCGAGAACCGGCCCGGCGCCGGCGGGACGCTGGGCGTGGCCATGGCGGCCAAGGCGCCGCCCGACGGCTATACGCTGGTGGTGGCGACCATCGGCCCCTTGTCGCAGGCGCCTTACCTGTATCCGAATCTCGGCTATTCGCCGGTCAAGGATCTGGCGCCGATCACCGATCTTGCGCTGACGCCGACCGTGCTGGTCGCCAACCCCGCGGCCGGCTACCGTTCCATGCAGGACCTGATCGCCAAGGCCAAGGCGGCGCCCGGCACCATCAACTTCGCCTCGGCCGGCGCCGGCTCGAACCAGCACATCACGATGGAATTGTTCAAATCGCGCGCCGGCATCGATCTCGTGCACATTCCCTACAAAGGGGGCGCCGAGTCGGCCTCGGCCTTGCTCGCCGGCACCGTCACCGTGATGTTCGACGCGATCCCGGCCGTGCTGGCCAACGTCAAGTCCGGCAAGTACACCGCGCTGGCGATTTCGTCCGCGCAACGCTCGCCCTTCCTGCCGGAGGTGCCGACCGTGGCCGAGTCCGGCCTGCCCGGTTTCGACGCCGTGGGCTGGATGGGGTTGGCCGCGCCGGCCGGCACGCCGGCGCCGGTGCTCGACTACCTCAATGAAAAAGTGCGCGCCGCCCTGGAGGATCCGGAGGTCAGCGCCCAGCTCAAGGCCATGGCGTTCATCCCGGACGGCATGTCGCGCGCCCATTTCGCCGAGATGATCCGTAGCGAAAACGCGAAGTGGCGCAAGGTGATCCACGACGCCGGCATCCATCTTCAGTAAACCCGTCATCGCCTGTCTCAACGCTCATTCGGAAAGCCGCCGCCATGTCACACGCCATCGAACGCATCGAGCTTGCCCGCGTTTCGGTTCCGTTCGAAATCAACGGTCCGCGCAACGGGCTCAGGCCCGGCCTGGCGCCGTGGACGCGGATGGAATCGCTGATCGTCCGCGTCCATTGCCGCGACGGCGCCAGCGGCTGGGGCGAGGCCTTCGGCCACTTCGCCAATGCCGGCACCGCCGCCATCCTCGAAACCCTGGTCGCGCCCTGGTTCATCGGCAAGGACGCCAGCGCGATCGGCGCCTCGATGGAGCAGGCGGAGCGCGCGTTCTATGGTTTCGGCCGCAACGGGCCGGTGCGCTATGCCTTGTCGGCCATCGACATTGCCTTGTGGGACATCGCCGGGCAGCGCGCCGGGCTGCCCCTGTACCGCCTGCTGGGCGGCAACCGGCCCGGCATCCGGCGCTACGCCAGCTTCGCGCGCTATGGCGGCGATCCGGAGGTCGTCGCCGCCAACACGGCGGCGGCGGTGGAGGCGGGCTTCGCCATGGTCAAGCTGCACGAAGCCACCTTGCCGGCCTTCCTGGCCGCGCGCGCGGCGGCCGGCGAGCGGGCCAGGGTGGCGCTGGACGTGAATTGCCCGTGGACGATAGAGGAGGCGCGCGCGATGGCGCGCCGGATCGCGCCCGAGGATTTCGAGTGGCTGGAGGAGCCCGTCTGGCCGCCCGAGGACTACGACGGCATGGCGCGCGTGCGGCAGGAAGGCGTGCCGGTCGCGGCCGGCGAAAACGTCACCACGCTGCACGATTTCAAGCGGTTGTTCGAATCGCGCGCGGTCGACGTGGTGCAACCCAGCGTGGTCAAGGCCGGCGGCATCACCGCCATGCGCAAGGTCTACGCGCTGGCCGAAAGCTACGGCGTGCGCGTGGCCCCGCACTGTTATTTCTGGGGACCGGGGTATCTGGCGACGGCGCATCTGATCGCCGCCGATGCGCGGCCGATGCTGCTGGAAACGCCCTACATCGCCCTGGAGGCGCCGGAGGTGAACCCCGCCTTCGATTCACGCAGCGGCGCGATGACGCTGTCCGATGCGCCGGGGCTGGGCTACGCGCCGGATGCGGCGGCCTTGGCGCGGCAGACCGTGTGGTCCGCGGCCGTGGCCTAGGAGACCGGGCCGCGCCGGCGCCGTGTCCGTGGATGGCGGCGCATGGGCCAGCCTGGCCGTGGGGCGCTGCGCCGCATCAAGCCCCGAGGGCCACGACGGCATGGCGGCGCAGGTAGCTTCCCATGGCCTGTTCGTCCGGATCCACGCCTATGCCGGGCTTGCCGGACGGGGTGAGATAGCCATCCTCCGGCAGGGCGAAGGCGCCGCTGAGGGTGCGCAGCGGATTGGGGTTGGCGTCCATTTCGAGCAGCCCGTCGCCGCCCGCGGCGCACAGGACGTGCGCGGCCAGCGCCAGCCCGACGTTGGAGCCGAAGGCGTGCGGGCAGTAGCGCAGGCCGCGCTCCAGCACCTCCCTGGCCAAGGGCAGCACCCGGCTGACGCCGCCCCATTTGCCGAGGTCGGGCTGGATGACGTCCAGCCAGTCGAAGGCGGCGCGGAAGGCGTCGAGGCCGAGCAGGTTTTCGCCGCCCGCGAAAGGATGGGCCGAGGCGGCGCGCAGGGCGCGCCATTCTTCCGGCGCGCGTTCGCAGCCGATGGGTTCTTCCGTCCATTGCAGCGGCAGGGAGCGGATGCGGGCGAGGGCGCGATGCGCCGCGGCCGGATCCCATCCGCAGTTGGCGTCGATCATGGCGATTTCATCGCCGGCCAGCATGGAGACGGTGCGTTCCAGGTCGTCCAGCGCGCTGTCTTCCTGGAAACCCGCCTTGAACTTGAAGGCGCGGAAGCCCAGGGCGCGCAGGCCGTCGAGCTGCGCCGGCGAGAGGCTGGGCGAGACGCCGCTGGCATAGGCACGCAGCGGCCGCGCCGTGCCGCCCAGCATCTGATACAGCGGCACTCCCTGTGCGCGGGCCGCGAGGTCCCAGAGCGCGCAATCCAGGCCCGCCAGCACCTGCGCGATGGGGCCGGGCTCGCCGGCGAGCCGCAACATGGGCAGCAGGGCGGTCTCCCATTCGTCCTGCAGCGCGGGAATGTCGTCCAGCGCGCGGCCCAGGGCCATCGGGCCGACCAGTTGTTCGACCATGGCGGCGCGGTGGTAGGCGCCGAAGGCCGGATAGCCGCTCCATATCTCTCCCCAGCCATGGTGGCCGAACTGGTCCTGGACTTTCAGCAGGAGGGTGGTCCGTTGTGTGAAGGTGCCGAAGGAGGCGCGCACGGCGGCGGGGTTGTCGTCTTGCAGGACGTAGGCGTCGATACGGGCGATGTGGGAAGCGGTCATGATGCGGTGTGTAGCGTATGCGGGGCGATCGGTCGCTCAATGATTGGTCAGGCCGGGCGAGCGCGCCACGACTTCGGCCCACAGGCGGGACTGCGCCTGCCATTCCTCCTGGAAATCCGCGCTCGATCCGCCGCCGGGCGCCAGGCCCGCCCCTTGCAGGATCTTGCGCACGTCCGGTTCGGCCAGCGCCTGGTTCATGGCCGCGTTCAGGCGGTCGATACGGTCCTTCGGCACCTGGGCCCGGGCGAAGACGCCGCCCCAGGACGAGATTTCCATGCCGGGGATGCCGGCCTGCGCCATGGTGGGGATGTCCGGATAGGCGGGATTGCGCTCGCGGCCGGTGGTGGCCAGGCGGCGCACCTTGCCCGAGGCGACGAAGGGCTCGGTCACCGCCTGGGTTTCTATCAGCATGTCGGCATTGCCCGCCGCCACGCCCAGCGCCGCGGCGGGGCTGCCGTTGAACGGCACCTGGTAGATGTCCGTGCCGGTTTTCTCCTTCAGGACTTCGGTGGCCAGTTGCGCGGCGCTGCCGGGGCCGCTGTTGGCGGCGACCAGCGCGCCCGGCTTCTGCTTCGCCTTGGCGACGAGCGCCGCCATGGAGTCGATGCCACTGTTGCTGCGCACAATCAGGAAGAAGTCCGTCGAATAGATTTTTCCGACCGCCGTCAGGTCCTTGAGGACGTTGACGGCCTGGTTCGGATAGATGTGCGGATTGATGGCCATGGTGCTGCCGGCGGCGACCAGGATGGTGTAGCCGTCGGCGGGATTCTTCAGCACCTCCTGCGCGGCGATCTGCCCGTTCGCGCCGGGACGGTTTTCCACGACCACCGGCTGGCCCAGGGTGTGCGCCATGGACTGCGCGATGGCCCGGGCGCCGGTGTCCGGCGTCGATCCCGCGGGCGACGAGACGACGAGGGTGATTGCGTGATCGGGGTAGGCGGGCCCGGCCGCCAGGGCGGCCGCGGGCAGCGCGGAAAGACAGGCGAGGGCGATGAGCAGGCGGCGCATGGTGTTGTCTCCTTGCGGGCGTCGCGGGACCGGAGCCGCGCGTCCGTTTCGATGGTTTCGGGAGGATGGTAGGCAGATCGGCCCGGATGGTCTAATACCAAAATCGTCCTGGGCGATACGTTGCCGGTTTCACCGCCGGCATGTCGTCGCCGGATATCACTGCCGGGATTTCATGACGACGCGTGCCTCCAGCCTGGACCTGCGCATGGTCCAGCAATTCCTCACCGTGGCGAATACGCTCAGCTTCCGCAAGGCGGCCGAGCAGATGCACATGGCCCAGCCTCCCTTGAGCCAGGCGATCAAGCGCCTGGAGGGCTTGCTGGAGGCGCGCCTGTTCGAGCGGTCCGCGCGCGGGGTGCGCCTGACGCCCGCCGGCGAGGTTTTCCGGGACGAGGCGCGCCGGCTGTTGAGCCAGGCGGAGCGCGCCATGGAGAGGACCCGGCGCGCCGCCCGCGGCGAACTGGGCAGCGTGCACGTCGGTTTCATCGGGCCGGCCATGTTCGCGCTGCTGCCCAAGGTCATCCGGACGTTTCGCGAGCAGTTTCCGGAGGTGGAGCTGACGCTGCACGAGGGCAGTTCGATGCAGGTGACGGCCATGCTGCTCGGCGGCACCGTCGACGTCGGTTTCCTGGTTCCGCCGGCGGAGCTCGACGACGGCATCGCCGTCGATACCTTGGTGACGGACGTGTTGACCGTGGTCTTGCCGGCCGGACACAGGCTGGGCAGCCAGGCGGCGGTGCGCCTGGAGGCGCTGGCGGGCGAACCCTTCGTCATGTTCTCGGCGCAGGGCGTGCCGACGCTGTCATCGCGCATCGCGGCGCTCTGCCGCCAGGCCGGATTCGAACCGCGCATCGCGCAGGAGGCGGTGCAGATCTCGACGGTGATGGGCCTGGTGGCCGGCGGCGTCGGCATCTCCCTGCTGCCCGGCGCCGTCGCCACCCTGATCCCGGCCGGCGTCATCTGCCGCCCCATCCTGGCCGACCCGCGCCTGCTGGAAGTGCGGCTATGCGCCGCATACCGCCCGGAAGGCCTGAGCGAAGCCGCCCGCCGCTTCCTCGACATCGCCCGGACGTGAGTGAAGCTTATTAGAGCGCACCAAATAACCGATCTTGCGACCCCTTGCACCCCATGCAAGTGCGCTGGCAACACTAGCGTCTTCTCTTGCACGGGAACGAGCGGGCGAGCGCTTCGCCGACCAAGGGTCCTGCATTTCCGCGCAACCGGGTTGCGGGCAGGCTCGACAGATACGTGTATACGCGATCGCTCAGTTCGTGCGGCAGGACGCCGGTCCGCGTGCACCAGATCTTGCCCTGCGACTGGTCCGCGATGCCAGCGATATAGGCTTGCCCATAGGCGCTGGAAAACAGGCGTTTCTGCGATTCGTCCTGAGGCGGGTTCGGCAGCTTGCCCTTGCCCTGCAGGGCCTCGGCGAGTTCGGCGCCGGTGAGGTGCCAGGTCCGAGTCTCGTCCATCGCCGTGGACGCCGGCGTAGGCTGGGCGGCCGCGGACATTGCCGTCAGCGCCAACACGAGCGCGGCCGATTGGCGGAGGATGCCCGGCCGGCGTTCGAGCAAGGCCATGGATGGTCTCCCGTTTCCGATGGCCTTGATCTTAGCAGCAATGCGTTTCGATCGGCCTTGCGGCCCGGACCTCGGCAAGGACGCTACACCCCGCTGGTCACGCGGAACGTCGATGGCCTGCACGAGGCCGCCGGGGCAGCCCCCGCGATTCCCGGCTATTCGTTGAGCTTCACGCCGGCGGCCTTGACGGCGGCGCCCCAGCGGTCGATTTCCTCGTCGATGTACTTGCCGAATTCCTCGGGCGTGGAGCCGACCGGCTCGTAGCCATAGGACGCGAGCTGCTTGCTCAGGGTCGGGTCCTTCAGCGCCTCGGCGACGTCGCGGCTGATCTTGTTGACGACGTCCGACGGCGTGCCGGCCGGGGCCAGGATGCCGTACCAGCCGTTGACGACGAAGCCGGGCACGCCGGATTCCGCCACGGTGGGAACGTTGGGCAGCAGCGGCGAGCGCTTCGCGCCCGTGACGGCCAGCGCCTTCAGCTTGCCCGATTGCACTTGCGGATACGAGGTGGAGAAGCTGTCGAACATCAGCGAGACTTCGCCGCCCAGCAAGGCCACGACGGCCGGGCCGCTGCCCTTGTAGGGCACGTGCAGCATATTGATGCCCGTGGCCGCCTTGAACATCTCGCCGGCCAGGTGGCTGGTGTTGCCCGGGCCGGCCGAGGCGAAGGTCAGCTCGCCGGGATGCTTCTTGGCGTAGGCGACCAGCTCCGGCATATTGTTGGCGGGCGTGGACAAGGGCGCCGACACCAGCATGGGCAAGGTGGCCGTCAGCGAGACCGGCGCGAAGTCCTTGCGCGTGTCGTAGGGCAGCTTGGCGTACAGGGACGGGTTGATGGCATGCGCCGCCAGCACCATGATCAGCGTGTAGCCGTCGGGCTTGGAGCGCGCCAGTTGCGAGGTGGCGATGGTGCCGCCGGCGCCGGCCTTGTATTCGAGCACGAGCGGCTGGCCCCAGCGTTTCTGCAACAGGGCCGACAGCGGCCGCGCCAGCATGTCGGCGCTGCCGCCGGGCGGGTAGGGGATCAGCAGCGTGACCGGCTTGTCGGGATAGGCGCTGCCGGCGCTCGCGGGAAGGGCCGTTGCCGTCGCGGCAAGGCACAGGGCGAGCGCGGCGCTACGCAGAAAAGGACGCATGGGGTTGTCTCCTGTCGGCTTATCGTTGTGTGTGGATTACCTGCTTACCTGAACGGACGGCCGCCCCGAAAGGGAGCGGCCGCATCGCTTCACTTCACTTTTCGAAGTACTGGGCGCGGCCCGTTTCGCCGACGCGGATCACCAGCGGCGCGCGCGGCGTATGCAGCCGCGCTTCGCTCAAGGCCTGCAATGCATCCAGCCGCATTCCCTCGATCATCGCGTACACCTCGAACCCTTGCGGGCCGACGTCCAGCACGGCCAGGTCGGTATAGACGCGGTCGACCGCGCCGGCCGCCGTCAGGGGATAGGTGCAGCGGTGCAGCAGCTTGGGCGAACCGTCGCGCGCCACGTGCTCCATGGTGACGTAGACCTTGCGCGCGCCCACGGCCAGATCCATGGCGCCGCCCACGGCGGGAATGGTGTCCTCGGCGTTGGTGATCCAGTTCGCCAGGTCGCCGTTCTCCGCGACCTGGAAGCCGCCCAGCACCGTGTAGTCCAGGTGGCCGCCGCGCATCATGGCGAAGGACACCGTGTGCTCGGAAATCGAGGCGCCGGGCAGCAGGGTGATGAGCTGCCGGCTGGCGTTGATGAGGTCCGGGTCGCCCTGTCCCTCGGCGGCCAGGCCGCCCATGCCCAGGATGCCGTTCTCGCTGTGCATGATGATTTCGCGGTCGCCGGACAGGTAGTCGGACACCAGCGTGGGGATGCCTATGCCCAGGTTGGCGATCGATCCGTCGGGGATGTCGTTCGCGACCAGTTGGGCGATCTGCTGGCGCGTCAGGCGGGGACGGGTTTCTGCGTGCATAGTCGTGCTCATGCTTGTGCCTCCGTGGCCGCGTCATTGGCGTGAACCGGAACCACGGCCTTGACGAAAACGCCGGGGGTCATGATGTGCTCGGGCGGCAGTTCGCCCAGCGCCACCACCTGGTTGACCTGGGCAATGGCGTGGCGGGCCGCCATGCACATCACGGGATTGAAGTTGCGCGCCGCCCAGCGATAGGTGAGGTTGCCCCAGCGGTCGCCGCGGTCGGCCTTGACCAGGGCGAAATCGGCGAACAGCGGCTGTTCCAGCACGTAGCCCACGCCGTCGACCACGCGTGTTTCCTTGCCTTCGGCCAGGCGCGTGCCATATCCCGTGGGCGTGAAGAAAGCGCCCAGGCCGGCGCCGGCGGCGCGCAGGCGCTCGGCCAGCGTGCCCTGCGGCACCACTTCCAGCTCGACCTGGCCGGCGCGGTAGGCGGCGGCGAAGGTCTCGGAATGGGGCGGACGCGGATGCGAGCAGATGACCTTGCGCACCAGCTTGGCCACGATCAGCGCCGCGATGCCGGCCTCGTGGGTGCCCGCGTTGTTGCTGATGACGGTGAGGTCGCGCCGTCCCAGGTCGCGCAGGGCGTGCAGCAACTCGAAGGGCACGCCGGCCTCGCCGAAACCTCCCACCAGGATGGATGCCCCGTCGGGGATGACCTGCAACGCCTCCACGATCGAAGGCTGGATCTTGTCAATCACGCTTACTGCTCCTTGTACATGCCGGCGGCTTTGACGGTCTGTTCCCACAGCGTGCGCTGCTGGTCGATGAAGGCGCCGAACTCAGCGGGCGTATTGCCGCCGGGCTCGCCGCCCAGCTCGTGGAATTTCTTGACGATGTCGGGCGAGCTCAGTCCCTGCCGCGCGGCCTGGTAGAGCTTGTCGATCACCGGCGCGGGCGTGCCGGCGGGCGCCAGCAGGCCGAACCACGCCGTGACCACCATGTTGTCGATGCCGGCTTCCTTCATGGTGGGAACGTCGGGTAGTTCGGGCGAACGCTTCTCGCCCGTGACGGCCAGCGCGCGCAGCTTGCCCGCCTTGATGGAAGGCATGGAGCTGGGCAGGTTGTCGATCATGAAGGTGAACTGGTTGGCCAGCAGCGCCGCGACGGCCGGGCCCGCGCCCTTGTAGGGCACGTGGGTGGCCTCCACGCCGGTGCGCTGCTTGAAGAGTTCGCCCGACATGTGCGGCGACTGGCCCGTGCCCGAGGAGCCGAACGAGCGCTTGGACGGATCCTGCTTGAGCAGCGTCACCAGTTCGGCGGCGGTCTTCACGGGCTGGGCGGCGTTGACCTCCAGCACGTTGGGCACCGAGATCACCAGCGTGACGGGCGCGAAATCGCTCGCCTTGTAGGGCAGCGTCTTGTACAAGCTGTAGTTGATGGCGTTGGGACCGATGTTGCCCATGATCAGCGTGTAGCCGTCGGGCGCGGCGCGCGCCGCGGTCTGCGTGCCGATGATGCCAGCGGCGCCGGCGCGGTTCTCGACGATGATCGATTGCCCCAGCGCGGCGGTCATTTTCTCGGCCAGCAGGCGCGCGGCGATGTCGGTGGTGCCGCCGGGCGCGGCCGGGACGATGATCGTGATGGGGTGGTCGTTGGGCCAGGCGGCCTGCGCCAGGTGCGCCGCGCCCAGCAGTACGGCGCCTGCGAGCCAGCGTCCGCGGGTCGATGCCATGATTGTCTCCTTGTGCCGGGCCTTGCGCCGGCCTTGATTTTTCAATGTGGCATGAGTATCCGAGGCGCCCGGCGCCAGCGTCTATTCGTGATTGCGGAACGCGGGCTTCGGTGGGCGAGAAGGCGAGGGCCGGACAGTGGCGCTAAGATAAGCCCGACGCGCGCCGTCAGGCGCGCGGGCATCCCCCGAGAAACGATCCAAGACGACACAAGATTTTCCAAGACCGAGCGACGATGAGCAGCGACCTTATTCCCGACGGCTACACGCCGTGGCAGCCCGCCAGCCCTTACATGACCAACCTCAACCGGCTGGGCACCATCTACCGGCGCGAGTCGGACGACACGTTCGGCGTGCGCGTGACGCAGGACCATGGCAACAATGTGGGCATCGCGCACGGGGGCTTCCTGGCCACCATCGCGGACTGCGTGCTGGGACACGTGATCGTGCGCCGCAGCGGCCTCGCGGTCGTCACGGTGCAACTGAGCGTCGAATATCTCAACGCGGTCAGGGAAGGGGATTGGCTGGAGGCGCGCGTGCAGATCGACAAGCCGGGCAAGCGGCTGATCCACGCCGCCTGCCTGCTGGAGGTGGCGGGCCGGCTGGTGCTCAAGGCCAACGGCGTGTTCGCCGTCATCGGCCAGGCCGCGCCGCCGGCCCCGTCTTTCGACGGTTGAGCGGCGCCTCAGGCCGGCAGCAGCGCGCCCACGCGCTCCAGGTCGGCCAGCTTCCAGGCCCAGCCGATCAGCGAGCGGACTTCGGCCTCGGTCGCCGCGCCGGCATAGGTGCCCAGGCGCACCGCCTTGTCCTCGATTTCGGGACGCGAGAGGGTGTTGCCCGGATCGCCCTTGGGTTCGTCCACGCGTCCCTGTAGTTCGCGTCCGTCGCGGGTGTAGACGGTGACCTTGCCGATCCAGCGGGCAGGATAGGCCTCGTCGACTTCCCGGTCGAGCTGCATGCTCACCTTGTCGCGGAAGGCCGCGACGTCCTTGTCCGCCAGGCCCATGTCGAATTCGGTCAGGCCGGCGTAGCCGCGCAGCGCGATCAGGGCCAGCACCGAGCCCATGGAGAATTTCGACTGGTGCACGGTGCGGGGATCGACCACGGGGCCGAGCACGTCGATGGCGCCCTGGTGGACGTGGGTGACCACGCGGTCGATGTCGGCCGCTTCCAGCTTGTGCTCGCGCACCACCTGTAGCAGCGCGTCGGCCGCGGGATGGGTGTGGCGGCAGGAAGCGTGGTACTTGAAGGAGGTTTCGGCCAGCGCCCAGCGCGTGCCCAGGCGGTCGGTGAGCTTGGCCGGGTCGGCGTCCGTGGACATGCCCGCGGCCATACCCTGCGGGCCTTCCAGGATATGCCTGGCGCCGGTGAAGCCGTCCTGCGCCAGGTAGGCCGCCGTGATGCCGTCGGCCGCGGCCTTGGCCGTGTGCAACTGCTTGGAATCGGCGGCGTCGCGCAGGAACTCCCACAGGCCGGCGGCCTGCGTGCCCGCCGAGCCGAAGGCGTTGAGCATCTGCCCGGCATCGAGCTTGAGCAGGCGGCCCACCGCGGCCGCGGCGGCCACCGTGCCGGCCGTGCCGGTGGTGTGGAAAATCTTGTAGTGCGAGCGGCCCAGGAATTCGCCGATGCGGATGCCCACTTCGTAGCCGGCCACGGCGGCGGCGAGCAGTTCGCGGCCCGAGGCGCCGATCGCCTGTCCCACGGCCAGCACGGGCGGGAAGATGACGGCGGCGGGGTGGAATACCGAGCCGTTATGCACGTCGTCCTGTTCCACCATGTGGGCGGCGGCGGCGTTGACCATGGCCGCGAACAGCGGCGTGGTGCGGCGGCGCGAGACCAGTACTTCGGCGGGGCCGTCGGCCGGGCCCATGGCGCGGGCGAACTTGTCGATGGACAGCACCGGCCGCGAGCGCGCGCCGGCCAGGATCGAGCCCAGCGTGTCCAGCAGCAGGTCTTCGCAGCGGCGCAGCACGGGCGCGGGGATGTCTTCGTAGCGCAGGGAGCTGGCGAAAGCGGCGAGCTCGGCGCTGGGATGGGATGTCGTCGTCATGATCAGAAGGACCTGGGAAGACCCAGCACGTGTTCGGCCACGTAGGACAGGATCAGGTTGGTCGAAATAGGCGCGACCTGGTAGAGGCGCGTCTCGCGGAACTTGCGTTCGACGTCGTATTCGTGCGCGAAGCCGAAGCCGCCGTGGAACTGCAGGCAGGCGTTGGCGGCTTCCCACGAGGCGTCGGCGGCCAGCAGCTTGGCCATGTTGGCCTGGGTGCCGCAGGGCAGGCCGGCGTCGAAGCGGCGGGCGGCTTCGTAGCGCATCAGGCTGGCCGCCTCCACGTTGACGAAGGAGCGGGCGATGGGGAACTGCACGCCCTGGTTCTGGCCGATGGGGCGGCCGAACACCACGCGCTCCTTCACGTAGGCGGAGACCTTGTCGACGAACCAGTAGCCGTCGCCGATGCACTCGGCGGCGATCAGGGTGCGTTCGGCGTTCAGGCCGTCCAGGATGTACTTGAAGCCCTTGCCTTCCTCGCCGATGAGGTTCTCGGCCGGAATTTCCAGGTTGTCGAAGAAGAGCTCGTTGGTCTCGTGGTTGACCATGTTGGGGATGGGGCGCACTTCCATGCCGTGGCCGATGGCCTGGTGCAGGTCGACGAGGAAGATGGACATGCCCTCGGACTTGCGCTTGACCTGGTCGATGGGCGTGGTGCGCGCCAGCAGGATCATCAGGTCGGAGTGCTGCACGCGCGAGATCCACACCTTCTGGCCGTTGACCACGTAGCGGTCGCCCTTCTTGACGGCGGTGGTCTTGAGCTTGGTGGTGTCGGTGCCCGTGGTGGGTTCGGTCACGCCCATGGACTGCAGGCGCAGTTCGCCGCTGGCGATGCGCGGCAGGTAGCGCTGCTTCTGCTCGGCCGAACCGTGGCGCAACAGGGTGCCCATGTTGTACATCTGGCCGTGGCAGGCGCCCGAGTTGCCGCCGGCGCGGTTGATCTCCTCCATGATCACGGAGGCTTCGGTCAGGCCCAGGCCGGAGCCGCCGTATTCCTGCGGGATCAGCGCGGCCAGCCAGCCGGCCTTGGTGAGCGCGTCGACGAATTCCTCGGGATAGCCCTGGGCCGCGTCGATCTTGCGGAAATACTCGGCCGGGAATTGGGCGCAAAGGTCGCGCACCGCTTCGCGGATGTCTTGGAAATCGTTGGAGGCGTCGGACATGGAATGAATGAAGGTGGATGACGGGTTTCTTTTACACGGATACCGCGCGGCCGCAAAGCCGCGCCCCGGAATATCTAGCTTCTGCCCAGCACGTCGCGCAGCACTTCTTCGGTGTGCTGGCCCAGCATGGGCGGCGCGTAGCGGTACTGCACCGGCGAGCCGGAAAAGCGCAGCGGGCTGGCCGTGACCGGCGCGGTGCCGCCCAGCGGGTGCGGGATCTCGCGCCGCAGTTCGCGCGCCTGCGCCTGCGGATGGCCGAAGGCCTGGGAGATGTCGTTGATCGGACCGCAAGGCACGCCCACGGCTTCCAGTTTGGCGATCCAGTCGTCGCGGCGGCCGGTCTTCATGATCTCCGCCAGTTGGGGGATGAGCGCGTCGCGATGGGTCACGCGGCCGCTGTTGGTGAGAAAGCGCGGATCCTCGGCCAGTTCCGGGGCGCCGATCGCCTTGCAATAGGCGCGGTACTGCGAGTCGTTGCCGGTGGCCACGATCATGTGGCCGTCGCTGGTGGCGAACACCTGGTAGGGCACCACGTTCTGGTGCGCGTTGCCCGCGCGCCGGGGCGCCTTGCCGGAGGTGAAGAAGTTCGAGTTCTGGTTGGCCAGCATCGCGACGTGGCAGTCGAACAGCGCGATGTCCAGTTGCTGGCCCAGGCCGCTGCGATGGCGTTCCTGCAAGGCGGCCAGCACGGCGACGGTGGCGTACATGCCCGTGATGATGTCGGTCACCGCCACGCCGGCCTTCTGCGGGCCGCCGCCGGGCAGGTCGTCGCGTTCGCCGGTGATGCTCATCAGCCCGCCCATGCCCTGGATCATGAAGTCGTAGCCGGGGCGTTCGGCGAAGGGACCGGTCTGGCCGAAGCCGGTGACCGAGCAGTAGATGAGCCGCGGGTTGACGGCGCGCAGGCTTTCGTAGTCCAGCCCGTATTTCTTCAGGCCGCCCACCTTGAAGTTCTCCACCAGGATGTCGCTCTTGGCGGCCAGTTCGCGGATCAGCTCGGCGCCCTCGGGCGTGGCGTAGTCGACGGTGATGGAGCGCTTGTTGCGGTTGCACGAAAGATAGTAGGCGGCCTCGGAGGTGTCCTTGCCGTCGGGGCCCTTCATGTACGGCGGGCCCCAGCCGCGCGTGTCATCGCCGGCGCCGGGGCGCTCGACCTTGATGACGTCCGCGCCGAGGTCGGCCAGGTTCTGGGTGCACCAGGGGCCGGCCAGGATGCGGCTGAGATCCAGCACGCGGATGCCGTCGAGGGGCGGGGGACGATTGCTGCTCATAGACTTATTTCACCTTGGCGACGCCGCAATTCAGCGTCAGTACGTTGCGTTCGACGCTGCGCGCCGTGTAGCGGATTTCATCGCCTTCGCGCCACATGTCGAAGGCCAGGGTCTCGCCCGGGATCACCGGCGAGGAGAAACGCACGTCCAGTTGCGCGAGGCGGCTGGCGTCGCCCTCGGCCCAGGCCTGGACGACGGCGCGGGCGGCCATGCCATACGTGCACAGGCCGTGCAGGATGGGGCGCTCGAAGCCGGCCTTGCGGGCCACCTCGGGGTCGGCATGCAGGGGATTCATGTCCGCGCTCAGGCGGTAGATCAGCGCCGCGCGCGGCGACACCCGCAGCGTCACCTGGCGGTCCGGCGCGCGCTCGGGCGGGGCGGGCAGCGCGGCGGGCGGCGCGTCGCCCTGGCCGAAGCCGCCGTCCCCGCGGCAGAACGAGGTCTGCGCCAGGGTGGCCAGGTGCTGGCCGTCCAGGCCGTGCAGCGTGCGCTCGGTGACCACCAGCGCGCCCTTGTCGGCGCCCTTGTCGATGACGTGGGTGATGCGGCTCCGGGCGATCACCGTGCCCTGGGCCGGCAGCGTGCCGTGCAGGGTCAGGCGCTGCTCGCCGTGCACCAGGCGCACCCAGTCGATGCCGGCGCGCGGGTCGCGCATCCAGAAGCCCGGATACCCCAGCACCACGCTCATGGTGGGGAAGGCCTGCAGGTCCCGCTCGTACACGTAGCGCAACTGGCTGGCGTCGACGGGATCCTCGCCCAGGCCGATGCCCAGGGCGTACAGCATGGTGTCCTTCTCGGTGTAGGTATGCCGGATCTCGTCGAAATGCCAGTTCTTGATGGTGTCGTAGTTCAAGGGCATGTCGGCGGCCTCAGATCGGATCCCAGTCGATGACGTCGGGCGAGCGCTCCAGGGCGTAGAAGTGCTTGCGCATGGCGGGGATGGCGATCTCGCCGATCAGTTCGGGCGTCCAGCCTTCGGAGTAGTGCACCGTGCGCAGCGGGCGCGGCTGGGAGAACAGCATGATTTCATTGGCGCGCACCGAGAAGATCTGCGCGGTGATGCCGGCCTGCGCGGCGGCGTCGCTGACGAGGTAGATGGCCAGGGGGGCGATCTTGCCCGCTTCCATTTTCTTCAGCTTTTCGACGCGCGCCTTTTCCTCGGGCGTATCGGCCGGGATGGAGCTGGTCATGGCGGTCCAGGCGAAGGGCGCGATGCAGTTGGAGCGCACGTTGTAGCGCGACATGTCCAGGGCGATGGACTTGGACAGGCCGACGATGCCCATCTTGGCGGCCGAATAGTTGGCCTGGCCGAAGTTGCCGATCAGGCCCGAGGTGGACGTCATGTGCACGAAGGCGCCCGATTCCTGTTCGCGGAAGTAGGGGGCGGCGGCGCGGCTCATGAAGAAGGAGCCGTTCAGGTGTACGTCCTGCACCTGGCGCCATTCTTCCTCGTTCATCTTGTGGAAGACGCGGTCGCGCAGGTTGCCGGCGTTGTTGACCACGGCGTCGATGCGGCCGAAGACGTCGACGGCGGTCTTGATGTTGCTGGTGGCGCCCTCGTAGGTGCTGACGCTTTCGGTGCAGGCCACGGCCTGGCCGCCGGCGTCGAGGATTTCCTTGACCACCGCCGCCGCGGGGCCGCCCGAGCCGTCTTTCTTCAGATCGAGGTCGTTGACCACGACCTTGGCGCCTGCCTTGGCCATGGCCAGGGCGATACCACGGCCCACGCCGCCGCCGGCGCCGGTCACCACGACGACTTTGCCGGAAACCATTCCACTCATGTGTCTCTCCACTATTTACCTTAGGGTTTTCCCTGGGGGCCTTCTCATCGGGCGCCGCGCCGTGCATGGCCGGGCCTTCCTGATCCGGACGGTCTTCGCATGGTAGATTCCCGGCGACGGCAACAGAATTCAATATTCAAGACACCCCCCTTTTGCGTGGCGGAACGGTTCCAGCAATGAGACATGACCTTACAGACCTGCGATTGTTCGTGAACGTGGGCGACACCTTCAGCCTGACCCGCGCGGCTGAGCGGACTTTTCTTTCCCTGCCGGCGGCGAGCGCCCGCATCAAGCATATGGAGGAAGCCTTCAAGACGCGCCTGCTGGTGCGCCAGGCCACGGGCGTCTCGCTGACCTCCGCCGGCGAGGTGCTGCTCAAGCACGCCCGGCTGGTGCTGGGACAGCTCGAATGCCTGAACGCCGACCTGCAGCCTTATTCGCACGGCATCAAGGGGCGGCTGCGGCTCCTGGCCAACACCACCTCGACCAACTCCTTCCTGGCCGACGCCCTGTCCAGCTTCCTGGCCGAGTATCCCGAGGTCGACATCGAGTTGCAGGAGAAGATCTCGGGCGACATCGCCATGGCCATCCGCGGCGGGGCGGGCGACCTGGGCCTGGTGGCCGGCAACGTGGACGTCGAGGGGCTGGACGTCATGCCCCTGTTCCGCGACGAGCTGGTGGTGGTGGTCTCGGTCAAGAATCCCCTGGTCGAGCAGACCTCCGTGCGCTTCATCGACCTGCTCGACACCTATCCTTTCGTCGGCATCCACCCCGACAGCGCCATCCAGATCTTCCTGGAGGATATCGCCTCCGGCCTGGGCAAGAGCATCATACAGCGCGTGCACGTGAACAGTTTCGAGGCCGTCTGCCGCATGGTGGCGGCCGGCGTGGGCGTGGCGGTGGTGCCGCGCGGCTGCATGCGCCACCACAACCAGCCGAGCGCCCTGCACATCCTCAAGCTGGAAGATCCCTGGGCCCAGCGCGAGCGGCTGCTGTGCCGCCAGCGCGGGCGCGACCTGCCGCGCTTCGCCGAACAATTCATCGAGCACCTCTTGCGCGCCGCCCGCGAGAGCTGATGCGCCGACGCGGCGCCGAGCCAGCATCGGCACGGCCCCGCTGAACCCCGGGTTAGGAAAAAATGAAGCGGCAACGGCGGCCGTCGGGCCAATAATGCCGGCTGCGCCGCGGCCCGCGAAGCGGGTAGGGGGTGGGCCTCCCCTCGCGGCCCGGCGACAAAAAACTATCCGGAGACGAAATCATGCAGAACCCGCAACGCCGCCGCATCCTCGCCGGCCTGGGCGCATCCCTGGCGGCGCCCTGGCTGCCTTCCCTGTCCCACGCCGCCGCGTGGCCCAGCCGCGCCGTGAACTTCATCGTGCCTTTCCCCCCGGGCGGCCCCGTCGACACGACGGCGCGCTTCGTCACCCGGCCGCTGGGCCAGCTATGGTCCCAGCCCACCATCGTCGACAACCGCGCGGGCGCGGGCGGCATCGTGGGCGCGCAGACCGCCGCCAAGCAGGATCCGGACGGCTATCACTTCTTCTTCGCGTCGATCCACCACTCGGTGCTGCCGAGCCTGCGCTCCAGCCTGCGCTACGACATCCAGAAGGATTTCGACCCGGTCGGCATGGCGGCGGTGTTCCCCATCGTGCTGGTGGTCAATCCCAAGCTGCCGGTGAAGACGGTGGCCGACCTGATCGCCTACGACAAGGCGCATCCGGGCGAGCTGTCCTTCGCTTCCTCGGGCACCGGCGGCGGCACGCACCTGGCCGGCGAGCTGTTCAACAGCATGACGGGCACCACCATGAAGCACATCCCCTACCGCGGCAGCGCGCCCGCCATGCAGGACGTGCTGGCCGGACAGGTGCAGGTCATGTTCGCCGACGGCCCCTCGGCGGTGCCGCACATGAAGAGCGGCGCCGTGCGCGCGCTGGGCGTCGGCAACCTGAAGCGGTCGGCGATGTTCCCCGAGGTGCCCACCATCGCGGAGTCGGGCGTGGCGGGGTACGAGGCCTATTCGTGGAGCGGCCTGCTGGCGCCGCACGGCACGCCGCCGGAGGTGATCAAGCGGGTCAATGCCGACCTGGTGAAGGTGCTCACCGATGCCGACACGGCCAAGAGCATGCTGGCCGCCGGCGCCGAGCCCATGCCGGGCACGCCGGAACAGTTCGGCGCCTTCCTGGCTTCCGAGCTCGCCAAATGGCACCAGGTCATCACCAAGGCGCACATCGTGGTCGAAGAGGGAAGTTGATCGCGGGTGTATGGGGAGGGGGCCGCCGGTGCGGTCCCCGGCCTGGCCCGGGGTCCGCGCCGAAATCCGGACCCGGGCCCGGGCCAAGACCTGGGCCGGGATCCATGAAGAACTAGGCCAGGGCCCGGCGAGCCGCTTCGTACTCGCCGATGAGCTGTTCCACCAGCACCGCAGTGGGCAGCACTTCCTGGACGGCGCCCACCCCCTGGCCGGCGCTCCAGACGTCCTTCCAGGCCTTGGGCCGGGTGCTCTTGTCCATGTTGACGGCGTTGGCGGGCTGGGCGTCCAGGGCGGACGGGTCCAGGCCGGCGGCGCGGATGCTGGGCGCCAGGTAGTTGGCCGGCACGCCCGAGAAATACGGGGTGTAGACCACGTCGTCCACCGTGGCCTCGATCACCATGTTGCGATAGCGCTCGGACGCCAGCGACTCGCCGGTGGCGATGAACTGCGTGCCGACGTAGGCGAAATCGCAGCCCAGGACCCGGGCCGCGAGGATGTCCTTGCCGTGGCTGATGCAGCCGGAAAGAACCAGGGGACCGTCGTAGAAGGCGCGGATCTCGTTGACCAGCGCGATCGGGTTCAGGCGCCCGGCGTGGCCGCCGGCGCCCGCGGCCACCAGGATCAGCCCGTCCACGCCCGCTTCCAGCGCCCTGCGCGCATGGCGCACGGTGGTGACGTCGTGCAGCACCAGGCCGCCATAGGCATGCACCGCCGGCACCACCTCGTCGGGCGCGTGCAGCGAGGTGATGACCAGCGGCACGCGGTGCGCGACGCAGATCTCGAGGTCGCCGCGCCAGCGCGGGTTGGAGTCGTGCACGATGAGGTTCACGCCGTACGGCGCGACGGGACGGCCGGGCTGCGCCCGCCGCGCCTCGGCCAGGCCGCGCTCGATGCGCGCCAGCCATTCGGGCAGTTGTTCCTGCGGCCGCGCGTTCAGCGTCGGGAAGGTGCCGATCACGCCCGCGGCGCACTGCGCGATGACCAGGTCCGGGCCGGAAACGAGAAACATGGGTGCGGCGATCACCGGCAGGCGGGTCTGCTCGCGCAGGCGTTGCAAGGCGTTCATGGCGGATTGCGGCTCCGATTCAGTTGACCGTGATGTTGGCCTTCTTGACGACTTCGCCCCACAGCTCGTACTCGCGGTCGATGCGTTGCTGCAGTGTCTTGGCGTCGCCGTTGTTCAGCGTGTAGCCGCCGTCGACCATGGCCTTGCGGAAGGCCGGATCGGCCTCGACGTCGTTGAGCGCCTTGACCAGCCGCGCGTTGACGTCGGCCGGCAATTTGGGCGGGCCCATCAGCGAGTACCAGCCCACGACTTCATAGTCCTTCAGGCCGGATTCGATCATGGTGGGCACGTCCGGCAGCTCGGGATTGCGCGTCTTCGAGGTGACGGCCAGCGCCCGCGCCTTGCCGCTCTTGACGAAGGGGATGGCGGTGCTGGTGATGTCGAACATGAAGGTGATCTTGCCGCTGATCACGTCCACCATGGCGGGCGCGTTGCCGCGGTAGGGGATGTGCATCATGGGCGCGCCGGACTGCTGCTTGAGCAGTTCCGCCGACAGGTGGTTGGAGGCGCCGTTGCCCGCCGAGCCGAAAGTGACGGCGGTGGGATGTTCCTTGGCGTAGCTGATCAGCTCGCCGACGCTCTTGACCGGCGCCTGCGGTCCCACCAGCAATACGTTGGTGTAGTCGGCGATGAGCCCGATGGGCGTGAAGTCCTTGCGCGGGTCGAACAGGTTGCTGTGCTGCACGTGGGGTGACATGGTCAGCGGCGGGCTGGCCACGAAGCCGAGGATGTAGCCGTCGGGGGCCGCCTTGGCGGTGGCGTCCAGGGCGATCATGCCGCTGGCGCCCGAGCGGTTCTCCACCACCACGGACTGGCCGAGCTTGTCGGACAGGTACTTGGCGAAGATGCGCGCGCTGGTGTCGACCGGGCCGCCGGGCGCGTAGCCGATCAGCAGGCGGATCGGACGGTCGGGGTAGGCGGCCTGGGCGGGCGCCGCCGTCTGGGTCCAGGCGAGGACGGCGCAGGCGGCCGCGAACAGTGTCTTCAGTTTCATGGACTTCTTGTCTCCGGTTCTATTTATGGGTTTGTGGGTCGGTACTGCTTGGGGGAGGGCGGGGGCGCCTGCCCCCGCCGCATCGTCTTTACAGCGTGTCGGCCGTGCCCAGGATGGCCGTCGACTGGCTCGACAGCGTGCCCCCGTTGCCGTGCACCAGGGCCAACTGGGCCCCTTGCACCTGGCGCTCGCCGGTGTCGCCGCGCAGTTGGCGCACGGCTTCGATGGTGATGAAGATGCCGTACATGCCGGGGTGCACGCAGCACAGGCCGCCGCCGTTGGTGTTCATCGGCAGTTCGCCGCCCGGGGCGATGCGCCCGCCCGACACGAAGGCGCCGCCTTCGCCCTTCGCGCAGAATCCCAGGTCTTCCAGGAAGAGGATCGGGTTGATGGTGAAGGCGTCGTAGAGTTCGAGCACGTCGATGTCCGACGGCTTCACGCCGGCCATCTCGAAGGCGCGGCGGCCGGATTCCTGGGCGGCGGTGACGGTGACGTCGTGCATGGACGAGATCTGCCGGTTCCACACGGCGGTGGCGTTGCCCAGCACGTAGACCGGCTTCTGGCGCAGGTTCCTGGCGCGGTCGGCGCGCACCAGGACGTAGGCGCCGGCGCCGTCGGTCACCAGGCAGCAGTCGCGCACGGTGAGCGGGTCCGACACCATGGGCGCGGCCAGGATTTCTTCCAGGGTGATGGGCTTGCGGCGCTGCGCTTCGGGGTTGAGCTGGGCCCATTTGCTGGCGGCCAGCGCCACTTCGGCCAGTTGTTCGCGCGTGGTGCCGTATTGGTGCATGTGGCGCGCGGCGGCCAGGGCGTAGGAACTCAGTGGGCTCAGCGGATCGTAGGGCGTCTCGTAGGGCTGCGGGTCGAAGTTCTTGCGCACCCGGCCGATCTCGGCGCGCGACAGGGTGGAGGTGCGCTGCGTGCTGCCGTAGCAGACCAGCACGGCATTGCACTGTCCCGTCGACAGGGCGTGGATGGCCGGCAGCAGGTGGGCGACGAAGCTGGAGCCGCCCAGCATGGTGGAATCGATGAAGCTGGGACGGATGCCCAGGTGCTCGATGACCGGCATGGCCCACATGGTGGCGGCGACGCTGGCCGTGCAGATGCCGTCGATGTCCTGCATGGTGAGACCGGCGTCGGCGACGGCGCGATGCGCCGCCTGCACCAGGATTTCCATTTCGGTATAGCCGTTGGCCTGGCCGAGCCCGGCGTGGCCCACGCCCACGATGGCGGCCGAGCCGCGCAGATCCTTCAGATTCATGCTTGCTCCTTGCGCGCCACGAACACCAGCAGCCCGCCGCTGTCGCGGACCAGCACCTTGGCCTGCACCGGCATGCCGATATGCACGTCGCCGGGGGCGGCGTCCTCGACGCGGCTCATCAGGCGCACGCCTTCCTCCAGGTCGACAAGGGCGACGTTGTAGTCGCCGCCGGCCTCGGGCTTGCGGCGCACGACAGTGGTCGAGTACACGGTGCCGCGGCCGCTGGGCGCCTGCCAGGCCAGTTTGTCGCTGCCGCAGTGCGGACAGATCATGCGGGGGTAGAACACCGCGCGCGAGCAGGCCTCGCAGCGCTGGATGAGGAATTGGCCTTGGGCGAGCGCCTGCTGGTAATGCAGGTCGGCGCCGGTCTGCTGGCCGGGGCTGGGCTGGGTCATGGTCTCCACCAGGTTTCGTCATGCGCTGCGCCGTTGCGGGCAGCCTTGCCGCAGTGTGTACGGGCGCCGTGGGCTTGACCATTTTTCATTGCTGAAGCAGGGCTTCGGTTCAGCGCAAGCGGCCCGCTTCGCTTGAGCGAAAGCGGGGCTTTCGCAGAGGAAGATTGTCCGTTGGGTGGGGGGTGGGTACTCTAGCCGCGGAAAAAGACCAACCACGGAGTAGACAAACCATGCAATTGACGTGGACACCCGAAGAGCGCCGCTTCCGGGAGGAGGTTCGCGCCTTCGTGACCGCGAACCTTCCCGCCGACATCCGCGATAAGGTGATGCGCCACCAGCGCCTGCACCGCGACGACTATGTCCGCTGGCACCGCGCGCTCGACGCGCACGGCTGGGGCGCGCCCACCTGGCCCAAGGAATTCGGCGGCACCGGCTGGAATCCCATCCAGCGGCTGCTGTTCGAGATCGAATGCTTCGCGGGCGGCGCGCCACGCCTGCTGCCCTTCGGCCTGTCCATGATCGGGCCGGTCATCATGAAGTACGGCTCGAAGAAACAGCAGCAGGAGCTGCTGCCGCGCATGGTGCGGGTCGACGACTGGTGGTGCCAGGGCTATTCCGAACCGGGATCGGGCTCGGACCTGGCCTCGCTGAAGACCCGCGCCGAGCGGGTCAGCGACCCGGCCGGCGACTATTACCTGGTCAACGGGCAGAAGACCTGGACCACGCTGGCGCAATACGCCGACCACATGTTCTGCCTGGCGCGCACCGATCCGGACGTCAAGCCGCAGGCGGGCATCTCCATGCTGCTCATCGACATGCGCCAGCCGGGCGTGACGGTGCGGCCGATCAAGACGCTGGACGGCGGCCACGACGTCAACGAAGTCTGGCTGGACAACGTGAAGGTGCCGGTCGAGGACATCGTGGGCGAGGAAGGCAAGGGCTGGACCTACGCCAAGTACCTGCTGGGCCACGAGCGCACGGGCATCGCCGGCCTGGGGCATTGCCACCGGGAGCTGCGCATCCTCAAGGACCTGGCCGCGCGCACCCGCGCGTCGTCGGGTCGGCCGATACTGGAGGACAGCCGCATGCGCGACCGCATTTCGCGCATCGAGGCCGCCATCATGGCCCTGGAGATGCTGCTGTACCGCGTCGCCGCCGCCCGCGGCGACGCGCCGCCGGGGCCCGAGGCCTCCGTGCTCAAGATCCGCGGCTCCGAGATCCAGCAGGACCTGGCGATGCTGCAGATGGAGATCGCCGGTCCCGACGCCTGGCCCTACGATCCGGCGTGGATGGAAGCCGACGCGGCTTACCACGGACCGGGCGGCGACATGACGGCGGCCGCGGGCGCGGGCTACGCCGACATGCGCAAGACCTCCATCTACGGCGGCACGACGGAAGTGCAGAAGGGCATCATCGCCCGCATGATTCTCGGCGTTTGAGACGTTCGCCCATCCACGGAATAGATCATGGACTTCGAATACAGTACAGAACAGCGCATGCTGGCCGACAGCCTGGCGCGCCTGGTGGCGGACAATTGGACCATGGCGCGGCGCCGCGCCCGGCAGGGCGCGCTCGACCCGGCGGCCTGGAATTCCCTCGCCGAACTGGGCGTGCTGGGATTGACGATAGACGCCGACCACGGCGGTTTCGGGGAAGCGCCGGCCAGCCTGCTGCCCGTGCACCTGGAGCTGGGCCGCGGTCTGGTCGACGAACCGGTCATCGCCAGCGGCGTGATGAGCGCGACGGCCATCGGCGCCAGCGGCAACGCCGAGGCGGCGCAACGCTGGCTGCCGGCCATCGCGTCCGGCGAGGCCATCGTGACGATAGCCTACCAGGAGCCGGGCCGGCGCTATGCCGTGGCGCCGGAAACCTGCCGCCTGTCCGGCATGGTGCTCGAAGGCAGCAAGCACCTGGTGTGGCATGGCGCGGCCGCGCACGCCTGGATCGTGTCGGCGCGCGACGAGGCCGCCGGCGAACCGGTGCTGCTGCTGGTGCCGGCCGGCACGCAGGGCGTCTCGGTCGCTGAAACCGACACCCTGGACCGGTCGCGCTGCGCGCGCATCGATTTCGACAAGGTGAAGCTCGCGCCGGAGCACGTGCTGGCGCGCGGCGACGCCGCCCGCGCCGCCCTGGACCTGGCGCTGGCGTGGGGCACGACGGCCCTGTGCGCCCACGCGGCGGGCGCGATCGCCCGGCTGCTGGACATCACGGTCGACTACCTGAAGACGCGCAAGCAGTTCGGCCAGCCCCTGGCCGCCTTCCAGGCCTTGCAGCACGCCATGGCGGAAATGGTGGTGGCCAGGGAGATGGCCCTGTCCATGGCCTACGTGGCCGCGGCCGCCCTGGCCGAACCGGACGCCCGCGCGCGGCGCCGCATGATCGCCGCGGCCAAGATCGAGGTGGCCCAGGCCGGCCGCTTCGTCAGCCAGAAGGCGGTGCAATTGCACGGCGGCATGGGCATGACCGACGAACTGGAGGTCGGCGACTTCTTCAAGCGCCTGACCGTCATCGAGCTGCTGTTCGGCGACACCGCCGAGCAACTGGCCATCATGGAGGAGACGGCATGAGCGCGCCGGGCCGCCCCAAGCGCGAATCCTCCCTCGGGGAGGCGGTCGCGAAGCGACAGGAGGGTAGTTCAGTGAGCGCGGCTTACGAGCAAATCGCTTTTTCGCTCGCCGACGGCGTGGCGCGCATCACCCTGAACCGGCCCGACCGGCTCAACAGCTTCACCGACGTCATGCGCGCCGAAATCTCGCGCGCGCTGGACGAGGCGAACGCCAGCGAGGGCCTGCGCGGCGTGGTGATCACGGGCGCGGGGCGCGGCTTCTGCGCCGGGCAGGACCTGGCCGATCGCCAGCCGCTGCCGGAAGGGCAGCGGCGCGACCTGTCCGAAGGCCTGCGCGTCAGCTACCGGCCGCTCATGGAGCGCCTGCACGCCATGACGGTGCCGGTGGTGGCCGTGGTCAACGGCGTCGCGGCCGGCGCGGGCATGAGTTTCGCGCTGGCGTGCGACGTGGTGTTCGCGGTGGAGTCCGCCAAGTTCGTGCCCGCCTTCAACAAGATCGGCCTGGTGCCGGACATGGGCGGTAGCTGGGTCCTGCCGCGCCTGGTGGGCCAGAGCCGCGCCATGGGCATCGCGCTGTTCGGCGAAACGCTGACGGCGCGCCAGGCCGCCGACTGGGGCCTGATCTGGCGCTGCGTGCCCGACGCGGATCTGGCGAAGACGCTGGACGAGGTGGCGAGCACGCTGGCGCAGGCGCCGACCCGGGCGCTGGCCGCCGCCAAGCAGGAACTGCGCGTCTCGGCGGACAATACCCTGATGCAGCAGTTCGACCTGGAGGCCGATCTGCAGCGCGACATGGGTTATACCGAGGACTACCTCGAAGGCATGAAGGCCTTCGCCGAAAAGCGGCCGCCGCGGTTCACCGGACGCTGAGCCGCGCGGCATGGCCGGCCCCCCGCACGGATTCCGCGCCGGGGGCCGGCCATGTTACAAGAAGCGCACTACGACACGATCATGAAGGGAGACCAACAATGAACAATCCCGATCCGACAGCCTGGATCGGCCGTGGCGAAACGGTGGCCGACGGCCTGGATCCGACGCTGGCCGGCCGCGTGGCCGCCACCCTGGGCGAACCCGCGCCGGGCGTCGGCGATCCGTTGCCGCCGCTGTGGCAATGGGCCTTCTTCATCCAGACCGCGCCCATGGACGGCCTGGGCGAGGACGGCCATCCGGCGCGCGGCGGCTTCCTGCCGCCCGCGGCCGACCGCAACCGCATGTGGGCGGGTGGCCGCGTGGATTTCCGCGCGCCGCTGAAGGTGGGCGTGCCCGCCGAGCGCCGTTCCACCATCGCCGACGTCAAGGAAAAGACCGGCCGCACGGGCTCCCTGCTGTTCGTGACGGTGCGCCACGAATACTGGCAGGAGGGCGCCATCGCCATCGCCGAGGAACAGGACATCGTCTACCGCCAGCCGTCGCCGCCCAAGCTCGAGGGCACGGAGCCGGCGCCGTCCTCGGCCTGGCGGGAGAAGATCGATCCCACGCCGGTGCTGCTGTTCCGCTATTCGGCGGTGACCTTCAACGGCCATCGCATCCACTACGATCATCCCTACGTGACGGGCACGGAAGGCTATCCCGGCCTGGTCGTGCACGGCCCGATGATCGCCACGCTGATGGTGGCGGCCTTCCGCCGCGCCAACCCGGGCAAGCAGCTCGAACACCTGTCCTACCGCGGCCTGCGTCCGCTGATCGCGCCCACGCCCTTCGACGTCGCCGGCCGCATCGCGGCGCCCGGCACGGCCGACCTGTGGGCCGAGCAGAACGGCACCCTGGCCCACCAAGCGCAACTGAGGTTCTCCGCATGACCGCCGCTACTTCGCCGCGTCCCCTGGACGGCATCACCGTCGTCAGTTTCGAACACGCCATCGCCGCGCCTTTCTGCACCCGCCAACTGGCGGACATGGGCGCGCGCGTCATCAAGATCGAGCGTCCCGGCGTCGGCGACTTCGCCCGCAACTACGACGAGCGCGTGCACGGCCTGGCCTCGCACTTCGTCTGGACCAACCGCTCCAAGGAAAGCCTCACGCTGGACCTGAAGCATCCCGCCGCGCGCGACGTGCTCGAGCGCCTGCTGGCGCAGGCCGACGTGCTGGTGCAGAACCTGGCGCCGGGCGCGGCGGCGCGCCAGGGCCTGTCCTTCGACGCGCTGCACGCCGATCATCCGTCCTTGATCGTCTGCGACATCTCCGGCTACGGCGAAGGCGGCCCGTACCAGAACAAGAAGGCCTACGACCTGTTGATCCAGAGCGAGAGCGGCTTCGTGTCGGTCACGGGTTCGCCCGACGCGCCGGCCAAGGCGGGCTGCTCGATCTCGGACATCGCCGCCGGCATGTACGCCTATTCGGGCATCCTGAACGCGCTGCTGTTGCGCCAGAAGACGGGCAAGGGCAGCCGCGTCGACGTCTCCATGCTGGAAAGCACGGTGGAGTGGATGGGCTACCCGATGTACTACGCCTTCGACGGCGCGCCGCCGCCGGCGCGGGCCGGCGCGGCGCACGCCACGATCTATCCCTACGGGCCGTTCCCGGTGGGCGACGGCGGCACCATCATGCTGGGATTGCAGAACGAGCGCGAGTGGCAGGTGTTCTGCGCCCAGGTCCTGGGCCAGGCGGCGCTGGCCGGCGACGAACGGTTCTCCTCCAATTCCCTGCGCAACGCCAATCGCGAAGCCCTGCGCGCCTACATCGTCGACGCCTTCGCGAAAATGACGCTGGGCGAAGTCGCCGAGAAGCTGGAGACCGCCGGCATCGCCAACGCCAGCGTCAACGACATGGCGGGCGTGTGGGCGCATCCGCAACTGCGCGCGCGCGACCGCTGGCGCGAAGTGGGCAGCCCCAAGGGCAGCCTGCCCGCGCTGCTGCCGCCGGGTTCTAACAATGCCTTCGAGCCGCGCATGGACGCGGTGCCGGACGTCGGGCAGCACACCGACGCGGTGCTGGCCTCGCTGGGCTACGGCGCGGCCGAGGTCAGCAAGCTGCACGCAGTGGGAGCCGTGTGATGGCAGTCCGTTCCGCACTCTTCGTTCCCGGTTCGCGTTCGGACCGCATTCCCAAGGCGCTCGCCAGCGGCGCGGATGCCGTCATCGTCGATCTGGAGGATGCCGTCGAACCGGCGGCCAAGCCGGCGGCGCGCCAGGCGCTGGTGGAATTCCTGGACGCGCATCCCGAGGCGCGCGTCTGGGTCCGCGTCAACGACGCCACGACCGCCTGGCACGAGGACGACCTGGCCGCGCTGCGCGGCAAGCCCGGCGTGGCGGCCATCATGCTGCCCAAGGCCGAGTCCGCCGCGCAGGTCGAGCACGCGGGGCAGGGCGTCCCGGTGGTGCCCATCGTCGAAACCGCGCGCGGCATGGTCAACCTGGCCGAGGTCGCGGCCGCGCCCGGCGTCGCCTTGCTGGCCTACGGCAGCCTGGACTATGGCGTGGACCTGGGACTGACGCCCGGCTCCGAGGCCGCGGCCGTGCTGCTGGACCAGGCGCGCGGCCAGGTGCTGCTGCACAGCCGGGCGGCCGGCCTGCCCGCGCCGCTGGACGGCGTCCACCCGGACATCGGCGACGCCGACGGCCTGCGCGCCATGGCCGCGCGCGCCGGCGAGATGGGTTTCTCCGGCATGCTGTGCATCCATCCTTCGCAGGTGGAAACCGTGCACGCCGCGCTGCGGCCGGCGCAGGCCGACATCGACTGGGCCCAGCGCGTCCTGGCCGCCGCCCGGGAAAACGGCGCCGGCGCCTTCCGTTTCGAGGGCAAAATGGTCGACGCCCCCGTCCTGGCCCGCGCGCGCCAGGTCCTGTCCCGGGCCGCGGTGGACGCGGCCTGAAAGTAGGAACCCGCCGCCGGGACCCCGCCGTCAGGTAGCGCGGGCGGCGGGGGCTTATCGTCCGGCGCCGGACAGCCAGGCTTCGTAGGTGGGGACTTCCATTTCGAAGTGCTGGCGCGTCTGCGTGTAGAGCCGTCCGAACATGCGTCCGATGGGGTGGTATTTGTCGGGGTCGATGTAGCGCATGTCGGCGTCGAACAGGCCGTCCCGCACGTGCATGCAGACGACTTCGCCCAGCGTGATGTGGCGGTGCGGGTTGATTTCCAGCATGGCGATCTTGCGGCATTCGAAGGCGACCGGGGCCTGGGCGATGCGTTGCGGGCGCACCTTGGCGCTGGGCGTCAGGGTCAGGCCGGCCTGTTCGATTTCGCTCACGTCCGGGGGGAAGACAATGGCGCAGACGTTCATGGCGGCGGCCATCGCCTCGTCCACCATGTGCACCACGAACTCCCCCGTTTCCTTGATGTTGACGGTCGTGTCCTTCAGCTCGCCGCTGTCCCGCTTGTCTTCCAGGCCGATCGCCAGCACCGGCGGCGCTTCCCCCATCACGTTGAAGAAACTGAAGGGCGCGGCGTTGTGGCCGGTCCGTTCCGAATAGCTGGTGACCAGCGCGATGGGCCGGGGCACCACCGTCGATGAAATCAGGCGGTATTGGTCCGCCGGCGCCAGGGTCTGGATATCGATTTGCAAGATACGGGTCCTTTCATCGAGAAAGCGGGAACAGATCTGTCACACCACCGTGCCTTCGGGCAGCGACAGCAGATGATCGTAGATCTCGCCGGGCCGGGTAAGCCAGACCTTGTCGGCGCGCGGGTGATTCACGATATGTTGCAGCGCCTTGCGCAGCGCGTACAGCCGATAGGGCTGGCCGACGATCATGGTGTGCAGCGCGATGCCCAGGACGAGCGGCTGGCGTTCGGACTGGCGCAGCATTTCCTCGAACTGGTGGACGATCATCGTCGCGAATTCCTCGCCGGTATGGTGGCGCACCAGGATCTGCGGCGAGTCGTTGATCTCCAGGGAATAGGGCATGGACATGAGACGCCCGTTGCGCGTGCGCATCCAGACCGGCTGGTCGTCGCCGGGCCAATCCATTTCGAAGGCGAAGCCGGCTTCCTGCAGCAGGTCCGGTGTCACCCGGCTTTGCGACATCCACGGACCCATCCAGCCGCGCGGCGCGCGCCCGGCATGGCGGGCGATGGTGTCGCGGACTTCCTCGATGACGCGCTTCTCGTCCGCCTCCCACCACTGGCCCTGCCGTTCTGCGTTGGTCCGGCCGTGCCCGATGATCTCGTCGCCGCGCGCCACGATGGGCTCTATCACTTCCGGGCAGTAGTCCATGACGGCGGTGTTGACCAGATGGCAGGCCGGCGCCCGCAGCTCGTCCAGCAGTTCGTACAGCCGCCAGACGCCGACCCGGTTGCCGTAGTCCCGCCATGCGAAGGTGCGAGGATCCGGCCCGGGCAGGGTATTGGTCATCGCGTGGCCCAGCCCTTCGCCGTAGGCGAAGTGTTCGATGTTCAGGGCCAGGTACACGGCGAGGCGCTTGCCCTCCGGCCAGCTATAGTCGGGCCGGCGCGTGATGGCGGAATAGGGGTAGCGTCCGTGGTGGGGCAGTTCCAGCATGATGTCTTTCTCCCTGTGCGTATCAGTAGGTGGCGGCCAGTTCGTCGTTGGCGGTACGGAAGCGCCGCACCGCGTCCTCGTGGATGGCGCGCTCGGCCTCGCCGTTGTCCACCGCCGGCGCCGGTTCGAGGTCGAAGTGGCCATAGTCCCGGCCGCGCACCAGCGACGCCGTCAACCGCGTCTTGCTGACACAGCGCGAACTGGCGGGGATGTAGCTGAATCCGAGGCCGACGCGGCGGCGGTCGGTATTGTTGGGGCCGGACGCGTGGACCAGGAAGGTGTCGTGCAGGGACATCTGGCCCGCCGACACGGGCATGAATTCCGTGTGGGAGCGGTCGAAGGGAACGTCCACGGTCTGGCCCTTGGACAGCAGGATGTTGTCCTTGTGGTTCTGCCCGTGGTGCAGTTGTCCCAGCTTTTGCGACCCGGGCACCACTTCCATGCAGCCCGCCTCGATGGAGGCGTCGGAGAGGGCGACCCAGGCGGTGACCTGCGTCGAGGGATCCAGGCCGAAGTAGGTGGCGTCCTGGTGCCAGTTGATGAAGGCCGAGTCGTGCGGGTTCTTGGGCCACACCGACAGGTGGAAAAGCAGGATGTCGGGGCCGATCAGGTCTTCGACGGCATCCAGCACGGCCGGGTGGCGCGCGATTTCGGCGACCCAGGGAAACAGCAGGTGGGGCTTGAAGTTGAAGCCCTTGGTGAGCTGCCGGCCCTGCGAGGCCTCGAAGGATTCCAGCTTGCCGAGATAGGCGGCCGCCTGTTCCCTGCTGAAGACATCGACGGGCGAGACGTAGCCCTTCTCCCGGTACTGTTCGATCATGTCCTGCGTAAGCTTCTTGCCCATGTGGATTCTCCGAGGATGATGAAGATGAAAGCGGCGGCCGCCATGGGATGCCCGAAGCCCGCGCAAGCGGACGGAAGGATCGATGCATGCCCGTGCCGGGGCGCGCTCATTTGGCCGCCCAGCCGCCGTCGACGTAGAGGTGGCTGCCGGTCGTGAAGGACGAATCGTCGCTGGCCAGGAACAGCGCCGCGCGCGCGACCTCGTCGGGGTGTCCCAGGCGGCCCATCGCATGGCGCGCCATCCATTGCCGCCGTGTCTGTTCGGGATCCGGATAGCGTTGCAGCGATTTGCGCACCATCGCGGTGTCCGTCACGCCCGGCATCAGGGCGTTGACGCGTATGCCCTGGGCGGCGTGGTCCACCGCCATGGTCCTGGCCAGCGTGGCGATCGCGCCCTTCGAGGCGATGTAGGCCGCGTTGTTGCCGCCGCTGGAGGCCACCAGTTGCGATCCCAGCAGGATGACCGAGCCGCCGCCGCGCTCGATCATCTACGGCAACACCGCGTGCAGCCAGAGATAGCTGCCCTTGACGTTGATGTCGAAGACGCGGTCCCACAAGGCCTCGTCTATCGTCACCACCGTGCCGCCGACGGAGACGCCGGAGCACGGCATGATCACGTCGACGCCGCCCCATTGCCCGATGATGCGCCGGGCCCGCTCGTTCACCTGCGCGCTGCTCGTGACGTCGCACACGTCGGCGCTGCACGCGCCGCCGTCGGCGGCGATTTCGTCCGCGACCCGCGCCAGCCCGGCTTCGTCGATATCCACCAGCGCGACCCGCGCGCCGTGCCGGGCAAACAGCCGCGCCGTGGCGGCGCCGATGCCGGAGGCCGCGCCCGTGACGACGGCGACCTTGCCGCGCAATTTCTGTTCGATCATGTCTACAGTCCCAGGTAGGCGCTACGGATTTTCGGGCTCTCGCGCAGGCTTTGCGAACTCCCCGTATCGACGTCGCGGCCCATCTCCAGGATGACGCCGCGATGCGCGATGCTCAGGGCCCAGGTGGCGTTCTGCTCCGCCAGCATGATGGCCAGGTTCTCGGCCTGCTGTATTTCGCGCAGGATGTCGCCGATGCGCTCGACGATGATGGGCGCCAGGCCCAGCGAGGGCTCGTCCAGCAGGAACAGCCGCGGATAGGACATCAGGGCGCGGCCGATCGCCAGCATCTGCTGCTCGCCGCCGCTCAGGCTGCCCGCGTCCTGCCGGTGGCGCTCCTTCAGGCGCGGGAAGTAGCCGTAGATCTGCTCCATGCGCGCGCGCACCTGGTCCGGCGGCCGGGTATAGCCGCCCACGCGCAGGTTCTCCTGCACGCTGAGCTGCGCGAAGACGCGCCGGCCCTCGGGCGAAAAGCCGATGCCGGCCTTCAGTATGTCGTGCGGCGCCCGGCCTTTCAGGCTGCGGCCTTCCCAATGGATGTCGCCCGCGCGCCAGCGCACCAGGCCCAGGACGGCCTTCAGCGTGCTGCTCTTGCCGGCGCCGTTGGCGCCGATCAAGGCCACGGTCTCGCCGGCCTCGATGTCCAGCGAGACGTCGCGCGTGCCCTGGATGTGGCCATAGCCCACTTGGAGGTTATCGATGGTCAGCAGCGGCATAGGCCTTCCCCAGGTAGGCTTCGACGACGTTCGGGTCCGCCAGGACCTCGGCCGGCTTGCCGTCGGCGATCCTGGCGCCTTGCGCGCAGATGTACAGCCGGTCGCACAGTCCCGAGATGAAGCGCATGTTGTGATCGATCACCATCACCGAAATGCCGCGTTCGCGCACGCGCCGGATGGTGTCGCGCACGTGGTCGGTTTCCTCCGCGCTGAGGCCGGCCACGGGCTCGTCCAGCAGGATCAGGCGCGGCCGCGCGGCCAGCGCGATGACGATGCCCAGCGTCTTCTGGTGCCCGTAGGGCAGGGTGTCGGCGCGCAGGTCGGCCAGGTGCTCCAGGCCCAGCCATGCCAGCAGCTCGGCCGCCTGTTCGCGGCCGGCCCGGTGCATGGCCCGGGCGCGCGGCGTGCCGAGGAAGGCGGCCAGCGGGCTGGGAAAGCATTGCAGGTAGGTGCCTCTTTCCGCATTCTCGCGCACGCTGCAGTCGCGATAGACCGCCGTCGACTGGAAGGTGCGCACCAGCCCGAGGCGCGCCCGCGAATGCGCCGGCAGCGCGGTGATGTCCTGGCCCGCGAACTCGACGCGGCCCGCCGAGGCCCCGATCATGCCGCTGACCAGGTTGACGACGGTCGTCTTGCCGGCGCCGTTGGGACCGATGAGGCCGACGATCTCGCCTTCGCCCACCTGGAAGCTCAGGTCGTTGACGGCCACCAGTCCGCCGAAGCGCCGGGAAAGATGGGAGACTTCGAGCAGCGCGTTCATCGGCGCGCCCTCCCGTCGCCGCCCGGGGCTCCGGGCCCGGGGCGGTCCCTGCGGATGACGCGGGCGAGCGCGCCGCGCGCCAGCTTCCATGCGCCTATCATGCCGCCGGGCAGCGCCGCCATGACGACGATGAGGATGATGCCGAAGATGATCTGTTGCAGCTCGACGTAGCCGCGCAGCAATTCCGGCAGCGCCACCATGAACACCGCGCCCAGGAGCGGGCCGGCCAGGTAGTACATGCCGCCCAGCACGTTCATCACCACCATGCCCAGCGACACGTCCATGTTGAACGATGCCGGCTCGATGGCGTGGACCATCTGGGCCTGGAGGGCGCCTTGCAGCCCCACCAGCATGCAGGCGATGACGAACACCATGACCTTGATGCGGATGACGGGAACGCCCGAGCTTTCGGCGACGCGGTCGGCCTCGCGGATGGCGTCGATGGCGCGGCCCAGGTCGGAGCAGAGGATGCGCCAGACGATGCCGATGCAGAGCACGGAGACGGCGAGGCAGAAGTAGTAGAAGCCGACGGGCGACTTGAACAGGTCCAGCCCCGCCGGTATCTGGTCGATGCCGTTGGCGCCGCCGGTCACGGACTGCCATTCCAGGAACACCAGGCGCACGATTTCGCCGAGCAGGAAGGTGACGAGCACGAAATACTTGCCCGTGAGCCGCAGGATGATGGGGCCGATGACCAGCGCCAGGGCGCCGGACGCCAGGCATCCGATCGCCATGGCCGCCAGGAAGGGAACGCCGGCGCGGGTTTGCAGCAAGACGCAGGTGTAGGCCGCCACGCCCATGAACGCGCCATGGGCCAGCGACACGTGCCCGGTGCGGATGATCAGGTTCAGCGTCACCGCGCCGATGGCCCCCAGGACCACCAGGATGCCGATGTTGACGTAGAAGGCGTTCGGGCTCGCCAGCGGCCAGGCGATGGCCAGCAGCAGCGCCGCCGCCACGGCCCAGGCGCGTATCGCGCGCGGGCGGCGGGCAACGGTGGACATATGGGACTCCGTGCGGAGGGTAGGGGCGAGGCCTGCTTGCGACTGCGTCATTCCGGTTTCCCCAGCAGCCCCCAAGGCCGCAATACGAGCAGGGCGATGACCACGCCGAACGAGACGAACGAGGAGATCGACGAGCCGTAGAACGTGGAAAGAAAGCTCTCGGTGAAGCCGAGCAGCAGGCCGCCCAGGGCGGCGCCGGGCACGCTGCCCATGCCGCCGAGGATGACCACGATGAAGGCGACCATCAGCGGGCGCTCGCCCATGAAGGGGGACAGGGCATAGGTCTGGGCATAGAGGCCGCCGGCCAGGGCCGTCATGAATATCGCGATGACGAAGGCCAGCATGTAGATGCGGCGGGTGTCGATGCCCTGCGTCGCCGCGATCTCCGGGTCCAGCGCCGCGGCGCGCATCGCCAGTCCCTGGCGGGTGCGGGTCACGAACAGCCAGAACAGCGCCAGCACCACGGCGGCCATGGCGATGATGACCAGCCGGTCCGCGGGCACCTGCATGCCGGCGACCTCCACCATGCTGTCGGACACCGAGGGCAGGGATCGTTCATTGACGTCCCACACCAGCACGGCGGCATAGACCAGCGCCAGGTTCAGTCCCAGCAGCGCGATCATGCTCTGGAACATCTTGTGGTAGAACCAGCGGAACACCAGGCGTTCGAGCACCAGCGACAGTCCGGCGACGATGGCCGAACCGCCCAGGATGGCGATGGGATAAGGCAGTTTGTAGACGCCGTAGAGATAGAACAGCGCATAGCCGCCCAGCATCGCGAAAGCGCCATGGGCGAAGTTGACGACGCGCATGATGCCGAAAAGCAGCGTGAAGCCCAGGGCAACCAGGATGTAGATCGAGCTCAGGCTGAGCCCGTTGACGAAAACCTGGCTCAGGATCGGTAGGGTGAACATCGACTTCGCTCCGGATAGGCACGGACGGGATGCCGGTCGGCCCCGCGAGGGCGGGCCGGCCGGACTTCCGGCGGGCGGCGCCGCCTAGCGTTTTTCCGGGTCCAGCGCCTCGATGACCTTTATCTTTCCGCCTTCCACCTTGACCATCCAGAACTTCATCAGCAACTGGTGGTTCACGCCGTAGTCGCTCATGCCGCCCCAGCGCACCGGGCCGTAGAGGTTGGTTTCATAGCCTTCGAGCTTCTCCAGCGCGTCGCGCACGGCCGTAGTGTCCGTCGTGGTGCCGGCGCGGCGGATGGCTTCCAGCATGATCTTGGCGGCGTTGTACCAGCCCGGCGCCTGCGCGTTGATCACGCCGTCGCCGTAGTCCTTGCGGTAGGTCTCGATGAATTTCCCGGCGTCCGGCGTGTCGAAGTTGAAGACGTTCAGGGAGATGAAGCCGTCGGCCATCGGTCCGGCGATCTCCATCATTTCATCCACGGCCGGGCCGCCGATCTGCCATATCGGTTTCTTGAAGCCGCTCTGGCGCGCCTGCTTCAGCAGCAGGGCGCCTTCGCCCGGCGCGTTGCTGTTGAGATCCAGCGCGTCGACGTTCTGCGCCATCATGCGCGCCATCAGCGGCGTGAATTCCTTGGTGCCGCGGTCGTACAGCTCGGTCCACACCGCCATGCCGTTGGCCTTGTAGTAGGCCTCCAGTTGCGGGACCACCGCCTGGCCCACGGCGTCGTTCGGCGCGATCAGGGCCACCTTCTTGACGTTGGGGAAGTTGTCGTGGAACCACTTGACCATGGGCGGACCGAATTCCACGGTGCTGTTCATGGCGCGGAAGTTGTAGGGCGACTTGGCGTCGTTCTTCAAGATGCCCGGCGCGAAGCCGTCCGACAGCAGGACCACCTTGGCCGGCGTGGTCACGGCGACGGTGGCGAGCACCGAGGGCGAGCCGATCGGGCCGATGATGAACTTCACGTTGTCGGCGTTGATGAGGCGGTCGGCGGCGGAACGGCCGCCGGCCGCGGTGTACTTGTCGTCGTACATGATCAGCTTGGGCATGTAGACCTTGTCGCCGATCTTGATCCCGCCCTGCGCCTTGACTTCGTCGAACGCCATCTGGATGCCGCGCTGCAGGGCCAGGCCCCAGGCCGTGCCGCCGCCGGACAGCGGGCCGATGGCGCCGATCTTCAGTTCCTCCTGCGCATGGCTGGCGGAAACAACGAGCATGGCGGCCGCGAACAACAGTGTCTTGATGCTTTTGAGCATGATTTTCCCTTGAACTGTATGGTTATCGGTGGTGCAGCTTGTCGTGGTGTCGGGTGCGCTCCGGAATCGGATCAGGCGGCTTGCGGAAACGGCATGGGCGGGTGGCTGCGGGACCAGTCGGAGTGGCGCTCGAAGCCGGCGCCGGCGCGCAGCAGGACAGGGTCGGCGCCGCTGCGGCCGACGAACTGCACGGACAGGGGCAGGCCGTTGGCGGAAAGTCCGCACATCAGCGCCAGGGCCGGGTGTCCGGTCAGGTTGAAGGGGGAGCGGGCGTGCCGGCTGTAGGTGCGCGTGAATTCCGCCTCGTTGCCCAGCGCCGAGGCGGACTCGAAGGAATTCGCCACCACCAGGACGTCGACGTCCTGCAAGGCCTGGTCCGTGGCCTCGATCAACTGCTTGCGCCAGCGTTCCGCCTGGACATAGTCGCCGGCGCCCAGGAAGGCGCCCACCATCAGTTTCCGGCGTGCGATGTACGAATAGTCCGCCGGCCGCGTGCGCAGCCACTGCGCATGCACCGCCCAGGATTCGGAATGGAAGATGACGCGCTGCGCCATGGTGAAGTGGCCCAATGGCGGCAGGCGCACGTCCGTGACCCGCGCGCCGGCCCGGGCCAGCGTCTCGCCGCAACGGTCTATGGCGTTTATCACCTCGTCGCTGGCGCGCGCGTCGTGCTCGTGGAAATGGCGGACGATGCCGAAGCGCAGTCCCGCCAGCCCGGCGTCCATCTCCGAGAGGTGATCGCGGGCGGGGTCCGGCGCGCTGCCGGGGTCGGCCGGATCGTGGGCCGCCAGCACGTTCATCGCCAATGCCAGGTCCTCGACGCAGCGCGCCATCGGGCCGACGTGGTCCAGCGTGAAACACAGCGGGAAAACCCCATGGCGGGAGACCGCGCCGTAGGTGGGCTTCAGGCCCGCGACGCCGCAATGCCCCGCGGGGTTGCGTATCGATCCGCCCGTATCCGTCCCCAGCGCGAGCGGCACGAACCCGGCCGCCACGGCCGCGCCGGAACCGGAGGACGAGCCGCCCGTCTGGTGCCGCGTATCCCAGGGGTTGCGCGCGGGCGGGTAGGCGGCGTCGTCGCTGGGGCCGCCGATGGCGAATTCATGCAGCGCCAGCTTGCCCAGGAGGATGGCGCCGGCGTCGCGCAGGCGCGTCACCACCGTCGCGTCGCGCGTGGCCACGCGGTCCAGCATCAGGCGCGAATGACAGCTCGTCACCTGGCCCGCGATATCGATGAGGTCCTTGATGCCCACCGGCACGCCATGCAGGGGCGACCGCCAGATGCCCATCGCCATGTCGCGGGTGGCGGCGCGGGCCTGGGCGCGGGCTTGCTCCGCGTCCACGGAAACGAAGGCGTTGATGGCGCCGTCGAATCGCGCGATGCGTTCGAGCAGCCTGTCGACCACCACCTCGGGCGTCAGCGTGCCCGCCCGGTAGGCGCGGCCCAGGTCGGCCGCGCTCATCCAATGGATGTCGTTCATGTGGGTGTCGTTCACGTGGGTGTCGTTCATGCGGCGCTCCTGGTCCGCATGGGCGGCCAGGGTTCGGCGGCGACGTCGTCCAGCGCGAGCAGGGCATTGCGCAACTGCATGGCGGACTGGACGGCGAAGTAGAGATCCTGCCGGTACCGGGCGGCGATCTCATGCAGTCCCGCATCTTCGGCCAACAGCGAGAAAAGCGGGGACAACGGCGTATCCGCATTCTGGGACGTCATCATCGGTTCTTCCCACGCGATGTGAAAGGAACTGTAGTTTGCGCTGATTGTGGGACGAACCGCTATTCGATAATATGCAAGCATTATTAGTAAAAAACTAATTATTCAAGGCGGAGCGCACGCGGGGCGTACATACGCGCAAGGCGGAGTGCATGAACATCAAATATCGGCAGTTGCAGGCCTTTGTCCTGGCGGCGCGTTCGGGGTCGTTCGCCAAGGCGGCGGCGGAGCTGTGCGTGACGCAACCCTCGTTCTCGGTGCAGATACGCCAACTGGAAGACGATATCGGCATCCACCTGTTCGAGCGCACCACCCGAACCTGCCGCCTGACCGCGGCGGGCCAGAGCTTCTATCGCGAGGTCGCGCCTATCCTGAAATCGCTGCGCGACGTCTATGCGCGGATCACCGACGTGGGCGCCGGCGTCGCCGGCCAGCTTCAGTTGTCGGCCCTGCCGTCGCTGGCCTTCGGGCTCCTGACGGAAGTGCTGGGGCAATTCCGTTCCCGTTATCCGGGCGTGCGCGTGCTGCTGCGGGAGGAGTTGAACGTCGCCGTCATCGAGGCCGTCAAGCGCGGGGACGTCGAACTCGGCGTCGGCTCGGAGTTGAGCGGCGATCCGGAAGTCGAGTTCAAGCCGCTGTTCCGCGACCAGTTGGTGGCCGTCGCGCCCATCGGACATCCGGTGTTCGATGGCCCGGTGAGCTGGCAGAAGCTGGAGTCGCATCCGCTGATCACCCTGGCGCAAGGATCGTCCGACAGGGCCTTGCGCCAGAATCGCCCCAGCCTGGTGCCCGCCCTGGAGGTCGCCTACATGGGAACGGCGGTGAGCATGGTGCGCAACGGCCTGGGCGTCACCATCCTGCCCAGCAGCGGTTTGAAGGGCGTGAACATGGCCGACCTGCGCGCCGAAGCGCTGCCCGGCCGCGCGTGCCGGCGCACGATAGGCGTGCTGTTCCGAAAACGGGCGGCGCTCAGCCCGATGGCGCTGGCCTTCACGCAATTGCTGGAGCAGATCGCCCCCGTGGATCGCGGCATACGCCAGCGCCGTGGCGGCCGCGACGCGGTGAAACACGCATAACGATAGAACCGGAAAGCGGGGCGCTCCCTCTGGCGCGCGAGTGCTTGCGCGGCCGGTCATATGAATATCTGAAAGCATTCTTTGCCATGCGCGCGGCGCGCCTGCAGCATGTGGCCTTGTTATTTCGACAAGGTCTCAAAGCACATGGCATTGCGCAAGATTTTCAATATGACCGCGGCATGGGCGATGCTCGCGGCGGCCGGCGCCGCCCATGCCGACGCCACGCTGGACAGGATCCACGAGCGCGGCAAGGTGGCCGTCGGCGTGCTGGTCAACGGCGGCGTCTTCGGCTCCATCGATCCCGCCACGCAGCAACTGGTGGGCTGGAATCCCGAACTGGCGCGCGCGCTGGCCCAGGGCCTGGGCGCGCAGGTGGACCTGGTGCCGGTGCAGACGGCGACCCGCGTGCAGTTCCTGATCTCCGGCAAGGTCGACCTGCTGGTGGCGTCCATGGAGTTGAATCCGGAGCGCGCCCAGATACTGGGATATGCGCCCACGCCTTTCTATCGCGTGGGCGGCGCGGCCGCCATACGCAAGGGCAGCGGCATCCATGAGTGGGAGGACCTGCGCGGCAAGCCGGTGTGCGTGTCGCAAGGCAGCAGCTTCGCCGACCCCTTGTCCAGGCAGTACGGCGCGCAGGTCAAGGGCTACAAGAGTTCTTCCGATTCGCTGCTGGCGCTGCGCGGCGGCCAGTGCGTGGCGGCGGTCCACGACTCCACGCTGATCTATCCCTTGTTGAAGTCCAACCCGGAATGGAGCGGCTACGAGGCGCCCATTGCCGGCACCATACTGCCGGCCGACTCGGTGGTCTGGACGCGCAAGGGCGAGACGGACACCATCGCGGCCGTCGACAGGATCGTGCGCGGCTGGCACCGCAGCGGTTGGCTGATCGACACCGAGAAGCGCCTGGGCATCGAACCCGCGCTGCCCCTGTTGCAAGACCTGCACCGGCGGGCGGAGCAGGAGGGCTGGCCGCCCGTGGTCGCGCAGGCGGCAACACAAGCAGAATCGGCTAAACCGGCGGCCGGCAAATGAGCGAGGGAGCGCGCAACATGAAACCTCGCATCCCCGCCGCGCCGCATCGGCGCGCCGGCGTCGCCGTGTCCCTCGCGATCGCCGCGGCCATCGCGTCCCTGGCGTTCGCGCCGCAAGCCCGCGCCGACGCCACGCTGGACAGGATCAAGCAGCGCGGCAAGCTGGTGGTCGGCATCGACGGCGTCAGCCCGCCCTTCGGCATCATGGACCCCGCCACCGGCAAGGTGGGGGGCTTCCAGGCCGAGCTGGGCGAGGACATCGCGCGCCGTCTCGGCGTCAAGCTGGAGACCGTGAGCGTCACGGCGTCCACGCGCGTGCAATTCCTGCAGTCGGGCAAAGTGGACCTGCTGGTGGCCAACATCCAGTGGACGCGCGAGCGTAGCGCCAGCCTCAGCTACGCGCCCACGCCCTATAACGAGGTCGGCGGCGCGGCGCTGGTTTCGCGGCAGAGCGGCATCACGCGCTGGGAAGACCTGAAGGGCAAGGTCGCCTGCGTCTCCCAAGGCAGCAATTACGCCGAGCCCCTGGACAAGACCTACGGCGCGGTGGTGAAGGGGCTGCGCGGCATTCCCGAATCGCTGCTGGCCCTCAAGGGCGGCACCTGCGCGGCGTCGGTACACGTCCAGCCGGCCCTGTACGAGCTGCTGCATGGGCCGCACGCCAAGGAGTGGGAAGGGTACACGCTGGCCACGTCCGACCTGCTGATTCCCTCGCCCACGGTGATCTGGACGCGGCGCAACGAAGCCGATACGCGCGCCTTCGTCGACGGCGTCATCCATGACTGGCTCAAGAGCGGCTATCTGCTGGCCCAGGCCGGGAAGTTCGGCGTGCCGGACGACTATATCCGCAAGGCCACGGACAAGGCGCGGCAGGGTAGCTTCGACAAGGCGCCCCCGGAAATACAGGAGAATTGAACATGAGCACGTTGTTGTTCCCCGAAGTGCTGTCGCGCCGTTCGCTCGGCGTGGCGCTTTCCCCCATCGCCGCGGCCGGCCAGCGGGCCGCGCGGCTGGCGGCCGAGGGCCGTTCCATCATCGCCCTGACCTCGGGCGAGCCGGACTTCGACACGCCGCAGGCGATCAAGGACGCGGCGTTCGCCGCGCTGGCGGCGGGCCAGACCAAGTACACGCCCACCGCCGGCACCGCGGCCCTGCGCCGCGCGGTGGCCGAGGATTACGCAAACCGCCACGGCCTGGACTACGAATCGGCCAACGTCATCGTGTCCAATGGCGGCAAGCAGGTGATCTACCTGGCCTTCGCCGCCGTGCTGGACGACGGCGACGAGGTCATCGTGCCGGCGCCTTACTGGCCGACCTTTCCCGACAGCGTGCGGGTCAACGGCGGCGTGCCGGTGGTGGTCGAGACCCGGGCGGCCGACGGCTTCAAGCTGACCGCGGAGGCCTTGCGCCGCGCCATTACGCCGCGCACCAAGTGGCTGGTCCTGAATTCGCCGGGCAATCCCACCGGCGCGGTCTACGACGCCGGCGAACTGGCGGCGCTGGCCGAGGTGCTGCGCGCGGCGCCGCACGTGCTGGTGCTGTGGGACGAGTTGTACGAGCAGATCTGGTTCGGCGCCGAGCCGCCGGCGCATTTGCTGAAGGTGGCGCCGGACCTGCGCGACCGCACCCTGATCGTCGGCGGCGTCTCCAAGACCTTCGCCATGACGGGTTGGCGCATCGGCTGGGGCATCGGTCCCGCGCCGCTGATCCATGCCTTCGAAGCGGTGCAGTCGCAGGTGTCCTCCGGGCCGAGCTCGGTCGGGCAGGCGGCCGCCCTGGCCGGGCTGCAAGGACAGTCCGAGGGCTTCGTGCAGCATGCGCGCGGCGCCTATGCCCGCCGCGCCCGCAAGGTGGTTGAGGGATTGGGAGGGGTGCCGGGGCTGGCCGTGACGGAGCCGCGCGGTTCCTTCTTCGCCTGGGTGGGCGTGGCCGGCCTGCTGGGCCGGGTGCGCCCCGACGGCCGTCCCCTCCAGACCGACGGCGACGTCGTCGACTGGCTGCTGGAAGCCGAGGGCGTCGCCGTGGTGCGCGGGGCCGCCTATGGGCTGTCGCCGTATTTCCGCCTGTCGTTCGCCGCCTCGGACGCGCATATCGAAGAGGCCATCGTCCGCATCGGCCGCGCGGTCGACACCTTGGCGACGACGCCGGCCGTGGAGGCCGCGGCATGATCGATACGGCATTGCAGGCCTGGGTCGGCTTCTTCAAGCCCCTGGGCCTGAACTACGGCTTCGTGCTGGACGGCGCCGAGCGGGCCTCCTTCCTGCACGGGCTTTGGGTGACGCTGGAGCTGTGCGCCTGGACCATGCCGGTCAGCCTGCTGTTCGGCGTGCTCATCGCCGCCGGCCTGTCGAACGGGCCGGCGTGGCTGCGCCGCCCCTTGCGCGGCTTCGTCGAGCTGACGCGCAATACGCCGACGCTGGTGCAGCTTTACTGCGCCTTCCTGGTGTTGAACATGCTGATCACGCAGCGCCTGGGCGAGGCCAACCCCATCACGCCCTTCATGTGGGTGGTGCTGGTGATCGGCCTGCACAAGGCCGTTTTCCATGCCGAAGCCTTGCGCGCCGGCATCGAGGCCGTGCCGCCCGTCATGCTGGAGTCCGCGCGTTCGCTGGCGTTCACGCGCGGTCAGACGCTGGTGCGCGTGCAATTGCCGCTGGCCCTGCGCTTCGCGCTGCCGGCGCTGGTGAACAACCTGGTCGACCTGGTGAAGATGACCGCGATCGCCTCGGCGATCGCGGTGGGCGACGTGACGTACGAGTCGATCATGATCTGGTCGCATCGGGACAACGTGCTGGAGCTGCTGTTGCTCATCCTGGCGTATTTCGGCCTGTTGACCTGGCTGGTCAGCGTGCTGGGCCGTTTCCTGGAGCAGCGTTTGAGGATGCCCGGTTATGGCCAATGACCTGACCTTCTCCGGCGATTCCGCGCGAGCGGGGCAGGGGCCCGGCGGCGCCGGCCTCGCGCGGCGCGTGTTGCGCGGGTCGCTGCTGCCCTTGTGCGTGCTGGCGCTGCTGGCCGGCGCCGGCGCGGCGCTGGACGCGGCCGGCGCGCTGCCCGACGTGCTGCGCTATCTCTGGCGCTGGTCGCCGGCGCTGCTGCTGGGCCTGGGCGTGAACATCGGACTCAGCGCCCTGGCCATGGCCCTGGGTACCGTCCTGGGGCTGTTCGTCGGGGCCCTGTCGCTGTCGCCGCTGCGCGCGGTGCGCGCGCTGGCGCGGGGCTACGTCCAGGTGTTCCGCAACGCGCCCATCCTGGTGCTGATCTACTTCACCACCTACGTCTTTCCCTTCGAGTTGCGGCTGTTCTCATGGTCGGTGGAATTCCCGGACTGGATCAAGGTGGTGGTCGGCCTGGCCTTGCCGGCCAGCGCCAACGTGGCGGAGATCTTTCGCGGCGCGGTCCAGTCCATTCCCGCCGCGCAGTGGGAGGCCGCGCAGTCGCTCGCGTTCCGGCGCTGGCAGATCTTCCGCATGATCGTGCTGCCGCAGTGCGTGCGCCGCATGCTGCCGCCGTGGATGAATCTCTACGCCAGCATCACCATGAGCACCGCGCTGGCGTCGCTGGTGGGCGTGCACGACCTGGTCGACACCGCCACCGTCGCCAGCAATACCGTGGCCCGCACCGACTTCACCATCTGCGTCTACTTCACGATGCTCGCCTTGTTCTTCGCATACTGCTATCCCATTTCGCGCTGGACGCGCCGGCTGGAGGCTCGCCATGTCCGTCATTGATATCCGTCCCGCGCCGTCGTCCTCGCCGTCGCGGCCGCTGGTCAGCCTGCGCGGCGTGCATCTCGCCTTCGGCGCGACCGAGGTGCTCAAGGGCATAGACGTCGAGGTCGGCCAGGGGCAGGCGGTGTCCATCATCGGCCCGTCGGGTTCCGGCAAGTCCACCATCCTGCGCTGCATCACGGGCCTCCTGCGTCCGCAGCAAGGGGCCATCGACGTGGACGGCGTGGCGGTCCACGCGCTGAACGCGGAGGCGCAGTTCATCGCGCTGCGCAAGCAGGTGGGCTTCGTCTTCCAGCAGTACAACCTGTTCCCCCACCTCAGCGTGCTGGAGAACCTGGTCATCGCGCCGGTGCGCGTGGGCGGCCTGCCGCGCGCCCAGGCCATCGCCCATGCGCGGGAACTGCTGGCCAAGGTGCGCATGGAGCACAAGGAGAACGCCTATCCGGGCGAGCTGTCCGGCGGCCAGCAGCAGCGGGTGGCGATCGCGCGGGCCCTGGCGATGCGTCCCAAGCTCATCCTCTTCGACGAAGTGACCTCGGCCCTGGACCCGGAAATGGTCGGCGAGGTGCTCACCGTCATCCGCGACCTGGTGCAGGACGGGCTGACCTGCCTGCTCGTGACCCATGAAATGCGGTTCGCGGAAGAGGTGAGCGACACGGTGTACTTCACCGAGGCCGGCCGCATCGTCGAGGCCGGACCGCCGGCGCGCCTGTTCGGCGCGCCCGCCAACCCGCGCACGCGCGCCTTCCTGCAACGGGCGTCGCATGCGGGGCGCGACGATCGCGCGCCCGCGCCGCGCCCGCTTTTTTCCGCGCTGCCGCTTGACGCGCTGGCGTACTGAACGACGCCGTTCCCGTCATTTTTTCCTGGAGATACGCATGACCCAAGCTTCTTCGATCGCCGCCGAGCGGCAACAACAGGTCAAGGCCGCGCTGGCCGACGTGCGCGCGCTGCTGGCGGGCGGCGCGCCCGACCGCGAGGTCCTGGACCGGGTGACCCACCGCCTGGAGCAATTGGCGGCCGCCGCCCATCTGTTCACCCGCGCGGACTTCCCGCCGCCGGCGAGCGGCGGCGAGGCGGGGGCGTCCACCCGCTATCGGTTGAATCCGGAAGACAGCGACGACGACGTGGCGCTGTACCTGAATTCCATCAACCCCGGCAAGACCACCGTGCCGCACAACCACACCACCTGGGCGGTCATCGTCGCGGTCGCGGGCGACGAGCTGAACCGCGTCTATCGCCGCACCGACGACGGCTCCGATCCGGCGCGCGCCAGCCTGGAGCAGGCGCGCGAGGTCGTGGTGCGCCCCGGCCAGTCGATCGCCTTCCTGCCGGACGACATCCACAGCATCCACGTCACCGGCCAGGAGCCCACCTTGCATTTCCATCTGTACGGCCGGCCGTTGGAAACGCTCTCCGACCGCATCGGCGTGAACCTGGAGACGGGCGAGATCATCAACTACAACAAGAACCACCTGCGCGACAGCCAGGCGGTGCGGGCATGAGCAACGAACCCGTGCAGGAAGGCCGTCCGACGCGGGCCGACGGCCTTCATATCGAAACCCGGCTGCTGCATGCCGGCGCGCCCGCGCCGGTCGACGGACGCGCCGGGCCCGTCAACGTGCCCGTGGTCCGGACCAGCACGGTCCGCTTCCCGAATACCGCGACGCAGGCCGCCCTGGGCGCCAGCCGCGCCGCCGGCGTCCCGGTGGCGACCTATGGCCGGCATGGCATGGACACGCACCGCGCGCTGGAGGCGGCGGTGGCGACCCTGGAAGGCGGGCATCGCGCCTTGCTGGCGCCCTCGGGGCTGTCCGCCATCACCCTGGTGCTGCTGGCGACGCTGGCGGCCGGCGACCATGCGCTGGTGTCCGACAGCGTGTATGCGCCGCTGCGCAAGGTCGACCGCACGCTCTTGCAGCGCTATGGCGTCGACGTCGAATATTTCTCGCCCGCGCGCGACGATCTCGAAGCCCGCATACGCCCGAACACGCGGCTGCTGTACCTGGAATCGCCCAGTTCGCTGCTGTACGAAGTGCTCGACCTGCCGGCGCTGGCGGCCATCGCGCGGCGCCATGGCGTGGTGGTGGCGGTCGACAATACCTGGAGCGGCGGGCTGTACTACCAGCCCCTGGCGCTGGGCGCCAATATCTCGGTGCAGGCCGCGACCAAGTACCTGGGCGGCCATTCGGACGCGATGCTGGGCGTGGTGACGGTGGACAGTCCCGAGCTGGCGCGGCGCGTCGGCGCCATCCACGACGCGCTGGGATTGTCCGTGAGCGCGGACGAGGCGTATCTGGTGCTGCGTGGCCTGCGCACGCTGGACGTGCGCCTGGCGCGGCACCAGCGCAACGCGACCGAGGTGGCGCGCTATCTTGCGCGGCATGCGGAGGTGGCGCGCGTCTATTACCCCGCCTTGCCCGAGGACCCGGGCCATGCCTTGTGGCGGCGCGACTTCAGCGGCGCCAGCGGATTGGTGTCCTTTGCGTTCCGCGACGGCGCGGCGCGCAACGCCGCCGATTTCATCGACGGCCTGCGCCATTTCGCCATCGGCGCGTCCTGGGGCGGCTATGAAAGCCTGGCGCTCGAAGCCGCGCCGGAACGGCTGTCGGAGCACAGCTATTGGGACGGCCGCGGCCCCGTCGTGCGCCTGCACATCGGCCTGGAGCATCCGGAGGATCTTATCGCCGATCTGGAACAGGCCTTCGAGGCGCTTGCGCGGACCGTGCGGCGCACGGCTTGAGCGTGAGCGGCGGCCGGGGCGGGTACACCCCTTGCTAAGTCTTCCGTACCCAATTCCCAAGGGAGACAAAAAATGCGGCACATCATCAAATACCTCGCGGTGGCGGCGCTTGCCCTGGGCATGCCTTTCATGACGGGCTGCACGCTGGGCGGCGCGGCGGCCGGCGGCGTCATCGGCCACGAAGCCACGCACGGCAGCACGGCAGGGACGGTCGGCGGCGCGGTGGTCGGCGGGGTGATCGGCCACGAGATCGGCAAGGATTGACGGCGCTGCGCCGGCGGGGACCAGCATTCATCGCACGGCGCGCGCCATCGGGAATGTGCTGTAGGACAGTCCGCCGGCGCCCCCGCGCCGTTCCTCATGCTTGTGCATGAGTAGTGCGGCGACGGTATGAAGACCGGTAGGGCGTAAGTCCGATAACGCCAGTGGTGGCGGGATTAATACCAATGGCTTATATACCGGACAAAGAGGGAGACGTTCTCCGACATTTCTACGTAGATGGATACCATCCATCGGCAAAACGTGCTCTTCCAGGCCCTTTTCCGACCATGACGCGGCGCGACAATTGTCCTTGCAATTGCAATGCCTCCACGCCTAGGCGTAAGGCTTTTGCAGTGCGATAGTGGTGAGGCACGGCGGGCGCGGCCAAGCTCGCGGAAAAACCGTCACCACCGGAGCGGTCCCATGATCCAGTACAAGGATTTCATCATCGAATGCGCGGTCGAGGCCGTGCCGGCGCATAGCGGCCAATACCAAGCCCGCATCTTCATTTCGCTGCTGGAAGGTGGGGCGCCGGTCAACGGCTTCGAGTTTCCGCCTTTTCCCGGCGTGCGCATCGGCACGCCAGGCATGGCGCGCCAGGGCGCGGAGCAGTGGGCGCGCACCTGGATAGACGAGAATTTTTCAGCCTAGCGTCGCATCCCGGAACGGGGACGCGACACTGGCATGACAGGATGCGGGACGGCGGCGCCCGCCGCGCGCTTCGCCGTCGTCCTAATTGCGGATGTCCTGGATGAACCATTCCAGCGGCAAGGCATGGCCCAGGCCCTGGGCCTTGGCTTTGCGATAGACCAGTCCGCCCACCGACGAGAATTGCACGCCCCAATTGCCCACCGTGTAGTAGAAGGTGATCTGGTCCTCGCGCGTGCGGCCCGGCGCCTTGCCGGAGATGACGTCGGTATAGACCGGCCAGTCCTGCGTGGGCAGGCGCGCCGGCTTGGGCCGGGGCAGGCGCGACTGCTCCTCGGCGCTGCCCGCGACATAGGCTTGCGGGCTTCCAGAGATTCCTTTGCGAAACCGCTCCGTCTCGGCCATGGGCATTTCCTCGCGGCCCTGCTGCACGGCGACGTCGAAGCGTCGCACGATGGCCGGATCGATTTCGCGCGGCGTGAGCACCACCACGTGCATGCCCGGCTCCAGCCAGTCGGGCTGAAGCACCGGCGTCATGCTGTCGGTGCAGGTGGCGACGATGTCGGCGCCGCGCACGGCGTCGCGCGGGTCGTCCACCGCGACGACCTCGATGCCGTGGCGTTGCGCGCTTTCCCTCGCGAAGCGTTCGCGATTCTCGGCATTGCGGCTGTGGACGCGCACGCGGCGGATGTCGCGCACCGCCAGGATGGCTTCCAGGAAGGTCCGGGCCATGCCGCCGGAGCCGATGATGCCCAGTTCGCGCGCATCCTCGCGCGCCAGCAGGCGCGTGCCGATGCCGGCCGCGCCGCCC